>NZAS01000171.1 GCA_002686195.1 Candidatus Pacearchaeota archaeon
AAAGGGCTACATCGATTCCTATAGAGCGAGCACGCACATGGTTGAATATTGGGGGCTTGATTCTCAAATAACTAATGTTATTCCGCAAAAAATCTCATAACATTATATGTATGTGAAGGGAGAAAGATATGAATAACTTTCTCAATATCAATTGTGCTGGGTGTGCCTATGAGGACGGTAAGTTCTACACGTCTGCGGCGATGGCCACCCTGGATGATGGCACGACCGTTCAAGCGTGGAAAAAGACTAACAAGCTGTGGGACATGGAGGCTGCTGCCCTTATCAGTGAAATGGCCAACCCTAACCCTAACTTCGTAGGAAAGTCCTGGCCGAGCGATGGGCTTATCCTGCCTGACCATGTGAAGTGCGGTGGGCAGTGGAAGCCCGAGGATGGAGGCATCCTTAAGGGCAAAGCCATTGAAGAAAGCTTCGTCGTAAGTTAGAGCGCTGTTTGTTCCTAAAAAATCTCAGGCAGTTATTAGACTGTAACCCGAGGAGGTAATGTGGATTTCCTAAAGAAAAACCTGTGGCTTGTTGGATTGATTGCTGTCCTTTCAATCTGGGGCCTTTTTGCCAGCGGTCTTATTGATACTCCGCCAGGGCTTCGGTTTGGGCTTATTGATAATGGGGTTGTTCTTCTGGGCATGTACCTGGGCGTGGACCTCGATGGTTGGTTAGCTGCTCGGCTGGGCCGCGAAGCTAACCCTCTGATGGCCGCTGTTTGCGGGGCAACATGCTCCAACATGCTGTCTGATGGAGTTGCGGCCTATATGGACTCGGCTATGGCAGGCATGGAAATAGGCATCATTCTGGGCTGTCTTATCCCCATTCTGCTAATCGGACTGTGTGAGAAGGTTCGTTCACTAAAGAAGTAAGAGCGGGGCGAGAAATCGCCCCTGGTTCTTCCCTAAAAAATCTCAGCATCTTATTAGATGACATAAGGAGGCTATCATGGCCAAGACAGCACGAAAGAATCGCAAGCGTAACGCTCGGCGTAACGCTCGCAAACTCCGCGCCTCGATGCGCGGCGAAGGCGACCGCCCCAAGGTTCGCAACCTTGACATTTTGGGCCTCATTCTTCGGAATGGTTCGGGGTCTCATGGTGATGAGCGGGCGAAGCGGAACAAGGACGCTTGCCGTGGAAGGGTCAAGGTGGAGGAGTGATGAAATACCTACCAGTTGTCATCATTCTCATCCTGGGCTTTGGCTGGTATAAGTTGTGGGTTGAGCCTCGTACCGACTTCCTGTTGGAGGTTGTGGACTGTATGGGGCTTGATTCCTCAAAAGAGGCTTATGCAGAGTGCGCCAAGAAAATCACAGAGGGAATCGGATAATCCCCAAAAAATCTCAGTTTATTATTCGTCAACACAGGAGGTATCTTTTGAAGAACTCGAAACGTATCCCGTGCCGCTTCTGCGGTTGGTCTACCCCTGCTTTCCGCACGACAAAGGGCGGAAAGACCACAGGTCCAAATGCTGCGTTCCAGCGGCTGCGGGACCATGTGTGGATTCATCATGACGAAGAGCATGAGGTTGTAATGGCCTTCTGCGCAACGGCAGATGACCGTGGGGAGGTGAGCGGCTAAACAAGCGGCCACGCCTGTGAGGGCGATAGGTGAGGCATCCCTTGATTGGGTCGTGCCATCCATCTATCGCCCTTTGGTAGTCAGGAAACTTCCCCAAAAAATCCCAGCTTATTATATAGAAGTGTGAGGGGCAATCAAGCCCAACCGATAGGAGGCTCACAATATGGATAGTCTTTCTCCAGCACAGCGTATTCTCGTCGCCCGCGCCACAGCAGCGGCAGCAAAGGGTGACAAGCTCTCCGCTGGCCTGCACAATGTTCCGGCGTTTACCGTCACCGTGGATGGTGGCGAGCTTTCCGTCTCCGAGGACGAAACCTACACGCCAACCGTGTCGGTGCCGCTTCTCGCTACGCTGACCATCGCCCTGCATCGGGCTGGCTTTCAGCGGGACGGCATCGCGGCCCTTATCTTGGATGCTGCGACCATTGCCATCGGTAACGATGACAAGGTGGGCGACGAGTTGGAAACGACCATCGCCTATGTCGCCACCGAGGTGAAAGCCTTGCAGGCTCGACTCGCCGCCGGCCTTCCAAAGAAGGTTCGCAAAGGCAAGGTGCGGGTCAACCGCGCCGAGCTTTCCGGCGAGTAGGCTGGTGGGCGGCGGCTGGACAGCACAGCCGCCGCCCTTGCTGGTAACTATTTAGTTACCAAAAAATCTCAGGTGATTATACATGTGTGTAAGGAGGATAGAATGTTTCAGTTTCTCGTAGGCTTTGCAGCCGCCATTTACATCTTTGATAAGTGTTTTCCGAGCGAAAACACTTAGGGAAAGCCGCTGGGCATAGGCAGCGGGATATAAGCAACGAGGCGTCTATCCACGCCTACATCCGGGTTTGATTGCCGGGGAGCCTGTGCTGGGACCAGAATTGACTGGGGGCGAGTAGCTCACTGGAAGAGCGCCTGTAGTGGGAAGCTTGAGGGGTTGATCACCCGAGAGCAAGCCCACCGCTCTCAAGGTTGATCGCCTTGGGATAGAACGTACAGGAGGGTCCACTGGACAGCATATGCTATGAAGGTTCGAATCCTTCCTCGCCCAGCACCCCTTTTGAAGCCAGGTAGTTTTCAGTAAAAAATCTCAGCGTCTTATTCAATAGTGTCCAAAGGAGGGCAACGTGAACGAAATGAACGATACAGTAGGAGCACCTATTTTCAACATTCCGCAGGATGGTGGTGCGGCGGCTATTCCGGCAGAGGACGAGTGCGAACTCGCACTTGCGGCGAGGCTTTTTGTCCTGTTGGCGCAGGGTGCTTCAGAGAATCGCCCCATTGTTGTTGCCAAGATCGAAGAAGGAGTGCTGGAGATTGTTACTCTCTTTGTCGATGGAATGGCGAAGGTTGCTTCCTTTGAGATTCAACCTGGACCCATGAAGGAGATCGAGCGGGAGATTGTTGGGGTTATTATCTCAATCGTTCAATCTGCCAACGCTGTGACTGATATGAACATCAATCAGGTACTTTGCGGATTTGGTTCACCCTCGCTCCTTATGGAGTAGAGGATGAACTTCCGCAAAAAATCTCAGAATGTTATCAAACGGTGTAAGGAGAATGGAATGAAAAAAGGAGGGATTCTATCAATCATGGTCGCGGTGGGCCTGATGTTGGGCGCTGTTTATCTGGTCGGTTGGGGTAATGTTGCCATCGCCGTCCTCGCCGTACTTGCAATCAAGCAACTTATGTAAGGAAGTGTATGAGTAAGAAAAACGACTGGAAGGGAACAGAGCCTGTGGCAAAGACTGCGGAGCAGCACAAACGTGATGCAGAATACGAAGCTATGTCGCCGGAGGAAAAGAGGACGGCCCATAGAAAGCGGCTTGTTAGTTGGCTTGAAATGTTCCAAGGCGAAGAACCGATCATGTATATGAACGGAAAGCCGCAAGAGCATCATCCTATGAGCAAAGAGGCGGCAGACCTGCACTTGGCGCTGTTTGATGGTGAGATTGAACCAACCCCAGAGGTAAAGCTGGAACTGGCGCAGCTTGAGGCTATGCGGTTTCCAAACTCAAAAAGGATGCAGGCCAAAATGTGGAAGGCCATGAAAGAAGCGGAAGACGAAGGCGAAGAATAGACAAAAAATCTCAGCGTCTTATTAGATGGTGTAAGGAGGCAGCCGACCGAGTGGGTTCGATTCCCATGCCGAACAAGGTAGCATAGAGGATGCATCGACTGGCAGCGGAAAACCTGTGAATCTGAGGGTTCCCCTAAGAACCCAACGGCTAAGGGCAGACTGGAAAGGGGCGGTTAGGGCCGCCCCTTCCTCTTTTTCTCTCCGGCAAAGTTTTTGCCCAAAAAAATCTCAGCATCTTATAACGTAGTGTAAGGAGAAAGCACAATGAGTTTTATCAATGACCTTGAACTTGAAGCCTCTTGCCGCATCGCGGAAGCAGGTGGTATGCTGGCCGGAAACGGCGCGGGTTTCCGCTACGTTTCCTATTGGCTCGGCGGCCTTCATCACTTGCTGCCCCCGGCTCGCGATGGTGTAGCCCGCAGCGGCAAGGTGGACCGCTTGGGCCGACCGCTCCAGCAGGGAAGGGGGCAGGGCATGATGGACGAGATTATTCCCGTCGTTATTCCTGCGCTGGCAGGGCACCCCTTTCCGGCTATCGTGGAAATGGTGCCTGTTGCCCTCAAGGGCAGCAAGGGCAAGGGTTACGGCAACCGTGACCTGACCCTGTACCACGAGATTCCATTCGCCATGGCCGCCGATGGTATCCCCTTCTGGGTTATCCTGCTGCGAGGCACCGCTGACGCTATGGAAATGCGGAGGATTGATGCTTCTGGCGTTATTCTGGCGCAGCAAGCCGATGGTCTGCCCGCCGATACCGTCAAGATTCGGGATGACAAGCGGAAGTATGAGAAGGCCGATGGAACCATCAAGGTCTACGATTACACCCGCCTCCGTATCGAGTGGGCGCGAGTCGCAAAGCATCGCCCGGACCTGTTCCTCGATGCCGACTGGCGGGAGTTTGACCCTACGCTGCCGCTGCCGATTCACTACCTATAACCTGCAACCCCCCGTCCACACGGACGGGGGGTTTTTTGCGCCTAAAAGGATATAAAATATGCTGAGATTTTTTATATCCTTTTATATGTGTATGTATTTGCATATGCGTATCAACTTAATAACACCGGGCAAAAACTTGACACGAAGGCTTCTCAACAAAAAATCTCAGCCTCTTATTATAAGGTGTAAGGAGACAGCATGACCATTCTGTACGTTGGCGACATTCATGGAGTAGTAGACGATGTTGCCAAGATTGACAACCTTGCTGTGGATATGGGCGTGGATACGGTTGTACAGGTTGGTGACTTTGGAATGTGGTGGCCAAAGGTCGGGAACCCACTGGTAAAATACTTCAAGAAGCGTGCCAGACAAAACAGGCCGGGCCCTACTTGGTACACATGCGGGGGCAACCACGAAAACTATGATAAGTGGTTGGAGCTTCAAGAGAAGCAGGGCAGCCCCGCAACTCTTGTTGACCTTGCACCTGGGGTGCATTGGGTCACACGCGGACGCATGATTACCCTTGAAGGGAAAAGGCATCTATTCTTGGGTGGAGCAGAATCTATTGATAAGCATCACAGAATAGAGGGCTCATCATGGTGGGCCTATGAGTCTCCCACTTATGAGGAGTTTTCTACATTCTTCAATGCCCTTGAAGATAAAAAGCCAGAGGTTGTGGTTACCCATGACGCTCCATTGTGCATTGATTGCTGCGGGGACGGACACGCAGGCTTGAAGATTGGCAGAGAGAATCAACCAACTCCGCGTAACTTTGAAAATGTCTGGAAGATTTCAACTCACCGCCCTGCCCGGTGGTATTTTGGGCACCATCATGTTTTTGATGAATGGGAGGTCGAGGGTACAACTTTCCGCTGCTGCGGATTGGGAGGGCAGTATTGGGAGGGCAACTGAATATGCCCACGCGTGGGCAAAAGATTCACATACTAACTTCTCCCAAAAAATCTCAGCAGTTTATAAGACGATGTAAGGAGAGAAGATGACATATGTTGTTCTTGATGATTTGTCTACTTTTGGTGGCGTTGACGGTGCAGTAGTGGCCGTCTTGACGGAAGCAGGGCTGGCAGAGGTTGAAGCCTGCTCGGACTTCAAGGCGGTTGATATTTGCTCGAAAGAGCACGTTGAAGCGCTGGTAACTCTTGATGAGTTGCTTGATGCCTACAACCAAGTTCATGGGACGGACCTATAATGTCTGTAAAGCTGAAAGAAGATATTGAATCCACTTGGGGGCCTTATAGCCAACAGGCTATGGCATACAAGGCTCTTCTGAAAAGATTGGAGATTAGGTCCGGCCTAAAAGAGGCTCCGCCAACAGAAAGGGCAGTTATCGAACCAGTCCATGTTGCGAAGCTAACCGCTACCTACTTTTTGACCCGAGGGGTGATTATAGTCAGCGCTTGGTTGATATTCCTAATCCTATTCCTTGGAATAACTGCCGGAGCCCTGTGGTATGTTGGCTCCGAGGTTCAGTCATCGAGTCAGACTATACGGCTCAAATAATCTTCTACAAAAAATCTCAGGTGATTACACATGTGTGTAAGGAGGACAGAATGATTCTAAAGATTGGAGATAAAGTAGCTTGGCGGCATTGCTGGGGAACCGGACCTCTTGAGGAGGCGGTCATCGAGCATATCACGGTTACTGACTATCCCCGCGAAAAGTACGGGGATGACAGGGAGCAGGCAGATTGGGCCTTGGTCCATGCTAATAGGGTCTGCGTATCGCTGGCTAATGGAAGCTGGGCCTATGGCAGCCAAATCTCTCCCGTTGGAACCGACCCTAACGAGTGGCACAAGTCAATCCCGTGGGAGTTGGGCAATGTATAAAGTAACCGGAGTTGATGTAAGCGGTCGCCGCTTCAAGATTGAAACTAACAATATGCTTTATGCTATGGGTATCAATCTTTGGCGCGGCTCGGTCTGGCGAAACGAAAGTGGAAAGTGGAAGCTGGTGAAAAGGGTATGGAACTAAAACTTCCCCAAAAAATCTCAGTGTCTTATAACGTAGTGTAAGGAGGATAGAATGTTTATCGATGCAAACCGGATTCAGGATATCATTGAGCAATGTGAGTCTACCGACTATATGTCGAAGCCTCTTATCACGGTTCGTGAGGTTGCTCAAGAGTTGCGGGCTCTTTTGGATGAGGAGGAGGCTCGTCTGGAGGAAATGGCAAGAGACTATGAGGAGATGGAACTTGGCCGGATAGAAATGGAGGAAGCTGCAATCGAAAAGCAGCTCAGCCTCTGTGACTGGCCTGGAGCCGTATGAAACTACGAAAGGGAGGTGCGGACGGCAAGGCACTTAGGCGATTAGACCTAAACGGCGTCCGCCCCAAAAACTAAGCTGCGCTACCGCACCCCCTTTCGACAAATCCATGACCGGCTAAGCAGTCATGGTGGGATGATTCCCCTAAAAAATGTGGAGCCACTTAGCCTCTGGCTCCACACATAATATACAAAAAAATCTCAGGATATTATAACAACGTATAAGGAGGATAGAATGGATATCAAAATCATTAGCGAAAATGATGGACCGTTTCAAAACGACCAACTTATCAGGCAGGCGCATGTAACTGTGGATGGCCGACACTATCTTGTGTCATCTTCTAATGCCTTTGGATCAGGAGTGGAAACGCTTGCATTCAGGTGTGATCCGGCCGGGAAGGTGGAGGACTGGGTAGATGTTGCGGGAAGCTGGCACAATGGCGTAAGCCTTGTGGGGAGTGACACACTCGGACTTGTGAGGGATTTGTTTCAATAGATCGTCAAGCGACGACCGCTGGCAGAGCGGGGGAACAATACTCTGCCATCTTTCCAAAAAAATCTCAGAGTCTTATCTATAGGTGAGGGCAATGAAGCCCGCAAAGGAGAGAATATGCCAACCAAGGTTACTATTGAGTTCATGGGCCACATGGTCACGGGCGAGTCTGAGTTTTGTGGACCGGACGAGGTGGAGTATACGAAGATTATTTCGGTTACTCCGGAGAATACCGATGAGCGGTTCCTGTCTGATGCCGAGTATGCGGTCGAGGCGGTGGCTTATAAGGAGTATCGCTCCAAGTGGTCCAGAGGTTGCGATTATGGCGACCGGGAGGACTATCAGGACAGCTATTCTTCCGGCCCCGATTACTGGTGGGATCCGGAGACTGGAGAGCCCCGCTGCGGGTAGCAGCGGGGGAGGGTGGGGCTTCGGCCCCACCCTCCGAGGCTCTTCTTTTTGTCTACATTGTCTAATAAAAAATCTCAGCATTTTATTAGACAATGTCTATAGGAGGACAATATGAGTACCATGTGTTGTTTTTGTGCCCCAAGCCACCTCGTTGATTACGATGGAAATGTCGTTGATCATGGGTTCAGCCTGCCCGACACCCGCGATCAGTATGAAATCTACGACAATGACGATGAACTCGTCGGGCAGGTTTCTGTCTCTATTCAGCGCAAGTGGGGAGAGTGCGATTGTGGTTCAGGCGAGTCTGTGATGACCGGACTGAACTGGGTCGTTAGTGGCCCCGGTTGCTCGGTTACGGTTCCAGAGGGCACAGATACCCTTGCATTGGTAAAGGTAATCTGGCCTGGTGCATCGGAACCAGAATACGACGCGGCCTGGGAGTCGGAACGCTGGCTCCGAGCGGC
This sequence comes from Candidatus Pacearchaeota archaeon, assembly GCA_002686195.1. The sequence continues at coordinate 8,237 of NZAS01000171.1, forward strand.
AGAGGGCTGGGGCTGTTAGCCCCGCCCTTCGGGGGCAAAAACTTGACATCCCAACCAAGTGGATGCCGGGGATTTGAACCCCGGTTTCTGCCGCAACAGCGAACGATTTGTCATTGAAATGTTTGCGGCCACCCAATGTTTTTGTCGTTCCTTTATAACATCCACGGGCAAGGAGGAAGGGAGTGTTTAGCGCAGCGCGTTTGCAAAACGAAAGTCCGGAGGCCCGCTCATTGAATCATTCCACTCGATGCCGGCATGGATTAGATATGATTCGTGACGGCCTCGGCATCGCCAGTTTGCCTTGCCTATCTCCCTTCCTCCTTACACATACATATAAGCGCCTGGGATTTTTTGGTAGAATCCTGCTGGGCCAAGTAGGCGTTTTGGGCAAAAACTTTGCCTGGCTTTCTTTCTACCAAAAAATCCCAGTACTTTATAATGAGGCACAGGAGGAAAGGATAATGCGACCGAACATCAAGGCTATGTTTGTAGAGTTGAACAACAAGCACTTCAATGGTGAGATTCCCGACCTTCCGGTTGTATGGAATACTCGAATGACCACTACTGCTGGTTATTGCAGGTATCGCTCCTCGGTTGGCGTAAAGAACTACAAGCCTGGGGGAGCCCTGCGCCTTGCTCATTCTTTGGAACCCGTCAAGATTGACCTGTCCGACAAGCTGTTCCGGCATCTTGATTATGATTTGGCCAAGATTGAGCGCACCTTGATTCACGAGATGGTTCACGCCTTCCTTGTTCACAAGTATAACGAGAAGGGTCACACCCGGCGATTCCAGCAGATGATGACCAATATCACTGGCGAGTATAAGAATCACCGCTGCCACAACTACGATACGGTTGGAATCCGCAAGCCACAGGAGAAGAAGGTAAAGTGGACCTGCTCTCGGTGTGGATTTGAGGGGTGGAAGGCTCGGATGCCTCGTAACTCAAATAGAATCTATAAGCACAATGGATGCGGAGGCACCGTGGAGTTTGTGGACACTCGCAGGCAGTCAGCGATGAAGATGTTTCCCCCTCGTTAGCAGAGGGGGAGCAATCAGCAAAAAAATCTCAGGGTAATATACGCATGTATACAGGAGGATGATATGTACGGAGAGTTTGTTTTTGACCTTTTTTCGGTCTATCAGGATGTGAAGCCCAAGATTTTGCTTGAGGCTGGAGAGTTTACTATTTACGAGGGCCGCCCGTCTATTTTTTGGGATATGCAAATCCCGGAAGAACTAAAGGCATCCCTGACCAAGTTTAGTTTTGCCGTGGACACATACACATCAGAAGGTAAGGTGCAGGTTCTGGCGCAATACACAAAGGAAGAATCAATAATCGAAAGCACATTCGATGAGGATAAAATTCCTGGCCAAAAAATCTCAGATTATTATGACGAACTGGAAGGGATATGAAATGTCGATTCCAGATTATTATGAAATAGCTATGAAATGGCAGCGGATTGCCGAGCAGGGCTGTAAGCCAATATATCACAACGGCAAGAAGCAGAGCCAGAAACTAAACGCCAAAGAAATTTCCGAGGCCAGAAAAAATGCAAAGCATTATTTTGAGGTAGCCAAAGAATTTGGACAATATAAATAGGGGGGAGTATGATTTTCAGATTTCTTTTTGCGGCATCTTGCGAGGTCGAGGCTGATTCAATAGAAGAAGCAAGGAGCAAGTACGCAGATGCAAGTGTGGATGGTGATGATTCTACGTGGGAATATGATTTAGAGCATCAGATAATTGAAAGTATCAAGATTGGACATTGGCCCTGCGAGGCAAGCCCGCACAAAGTGTGCGCTTATGATGATGTCGAAGACCCGATGCATGATAATTGTCTTTACTGCGAAGACCCTGAAGAAAGAAAATAAGCAAAAAATCTCAGGGTATTATAACAAAGCACAAGGAGGATAGAATGATGAGAAATGAACAAGTTGTACACGCGTGGTTGTGTGGAAATGTGGCCGCCTCGGGGAATCTAACGACTGATGGGGTGAAGCTGTATAGCTACAATCTGTTGATCGGGGATCGCTCGGATTGCCAGGTTCGGATTTGGGATTACACCGCGAGCGGAAAGTATATATCCCAGACCACATCGTGTCACGTTGGTTTGGCGCTGCGTTGTGCTGGCGCCCCGTTCTTGATGACACCATAACCCTGCGGGGCGCTGCTTACCAGTGGCGCCCCTTCGGGCAAAAACTTTGCATCTAAATCGCTGAAGATTCTTCAACTAAATTCTGCCGAAAAAATCTCAGCATATTATATAGAGGTGTAAGGAGGATAGAATGTATTGGATTATTGAAAAGAGTGATGGTGCTATCATGGGGTTTGTAAACGGAACCCAGACAAAGCGTACTATTGATGGTCCGTTTGAATCTTATGATGATGCTATGAAAGCAAGACAGGGCTATCGTCGGTTTGGCTGCACGTGGTACGCGGTTGTCGAATCTGCCGAACGACCCAAGGACACGAGCAAGGAGTATGAATTCTCCGATGCACATTACGAATTCGATGATGTATAGGAATTTCCTAAAAAATCTCAGTATATTATAACAAAGCACAAGGAGGCAAAGTGGCTATTACACGACGACAGTTTTTTGCGAGGCTCAAGAGGCTTGGGTATTCCAAGTCCCGGCTTCAGATGACCCGAATTGGCCTGACCTATGAGAAGGACGGCGATGATAGGATTACGGTAACGGTGCCGAAATACCATGAAAGCACCTTTCATATCCTGGGCGATGTTCCATACAGCGGAATTTTCGTGGAAAAGATTCCGGGCCGCCCAATCAACTGGGGGACTCCGGTGGACACGCAGGCGCTCGGCATGGGTATGCTTGAAGTCTGCCTCGGACTCTGCTCGGGAGAAATTCAATTGGTTCAGCAGCCGCTCGACGGTCGAGAAGAAGGCGGCCCGGCATGATGAGGCTCGTATACGCGGATAAGGATGACTGCCCGAAAATTACGGGCAGCATCCACCCCAATGATTTTCCAGCTGGCTGGAGAAAAGTAACGGCGGAGGAGTTTTCAAGGAGCACATTTTTTACATACTCGCCCA
>NZAS01000172.1 GCA_002686195.1 Candidatus Pacearchaeota archaeon
AGGCTATTGCATGGTATTTGGATATTTTTGATAATTAAAAATGAATGATTTAGAAATAGTATGGGTGTTTGAAAAGTATGTTAATGGAGGGGCGTTCACTAGCGCCTGGCATCTTTATAATGCTTTTTTAAAATATAAACCAAATATAAAACATAAGATTTACGTCTGTCCATTAAATGGTGCTTTTAATAAGAAGAAAAAATGGGCTTTTAAGCATGAAGTTGGGACAATAAGGCAGTTAAGGAAATATTTACAGTCGGATGGGTCCAAAAAGGTATGTTTTATACACAAACTAATGAATACAAAGATTGATAGATACTTGAAGGGGATCAAGCTAGCATGTCCCACATATGTTATTAATCACACGTATAGCAAAAGAGCTGTAAAATATGGACCATGTGATGGGGTAATTTCCGTATCCAAACTTATGATGAAAGAACAAAAGGCAATGAATAGCTCTCTTAATCATTTTTGTATACACAACTCTATTGATAGCAGTTTATTTAAAGATATTTCAGCTTTCAATCAAGAAGATAGGTCTGATTATTTTGTGACTGGCAGAATAAATGCTATTAATGCAATAAAATACAGTAATCGTTGGATGAAGTATATATATAATACCAGTTTTAACAAACCATTATTGCACGATTATATTGGAAGCGGTTCATCTTTAATGAAATCTGCAAAATCTATAGTTGCTAACAATGAAGATTCAACCAACAAGATTGTCATGCATGGACAAATAAATAAAGTACAAAAGAAAATATCAATATTAAAATCTTGGGATGTATTTTTTTATCATATCAATCGCCATGAAGGAACATCAATGTCTGTACTTGAGGCTCTGTCTTTAGGGGTTCCTGTCGTGTGTTCTAATCATCACGGTAATAATGAGATTATAAAAGATGGAGTTAATGGATATGTGTTTAAGGATCTTAATAATGCTACAAAAATTATTAATAAACTAATTGACGAACCAGATAGGCTGGATAAATTAAAAAAGTCTACTATTGAACATTTTAATAATAATTTGTCAAGTGAGGTGTGGGTAAATAAATATATAGACGTTATTAAAAATAGCTATAAATTATCTGAGTCGGGAAGAGTAATTAGAAGTCACAAGAAAAAAAATACTCCGGACAGGTACACGAACTTCCCATTGTCTCGTTCGGGTAAAAAAGAAAAAACAAAATCCAAAAAGAAGCCAAAATCCAAAAAAAGAAACACTAAAACCAAGTCAAGATCTGGAGTTGCTTCTGGAAAAAAATTCACCATATTAAGTACGTTCTCTAATTTTGCAAACTTCGCTGATGAATGGTTTGATTCTATATTACATCAATCGTATAGACCGTTAGAGGTTGTTGTCGTAGACGATTGTTCTAAAGACGGCGGATATGATAAGCTTAAGTCTTTCTCTAAGATTGCAAAGAGAAAAGGAATAGAGTATGTCGTTTACAGGAATAGCAAAAAATTACATTGTGGTTCATCGTACTACGAGGCTTTTAAGTTAGCATCGGGAGATTATTTTGGAATATTAGACGGAGACGATCAATTAGTTGATGATGCCGTTAATGTCATAATGGAACAATATCAAAAGAGACCAAAAATAGATTACATCTACAGTCAGTTTATCTACTGCGACCATAAGATGAAGCAGACTAAGAGAACTGGATTTTGTTCTTCTCCGATAGAAGGTAAAGATTTGTTAAGTAGTGAGCTAAGTAGATCAAAAAGACACTGTTATTCTCATTGGAGAACATTTAAGAGATTTCCTAAGGTTGAAAAGATTTTTTATATTGGTGGTAAAAGATCAGTCGATAAATTTATGGGATACAGACTGGAGGAGTGGGGGAATGGAATGTTTTTTGATAGAGTTTTATATAAGTACAGAAAGCCTCATAATAAGTCGATAACTAAAGCAGGTGGACAAATTTCTGAATGGAAAAAGGTCCGAAGCAAAGCTCATAAGAGAAGAAAGAAGTATAGTTTAAAGCCAAAGAGTATTATTACAGTGAAATGAAACCCAGAAGAAGAAGCAAAAAAAAGAAAGAGCCAAAATTCAAGAGAATAAAAGGAAAAGTCGTATATCGTGATTTGCAAGAAATTCTAAAGAAGATTCACAACTTTCAAAATATGAATAAAAAGATAGATTTTTTTGTGGACGACGATATTGCTCCAATTGTTGAAAATATACTAAAAGATGCCAATTTGTGCTTTGATAGAACTAAAGTATATAAGTTGGAAAAGTTTATATTGAAGCCAAGGAGTGATGGTGACGGTAATTTTCCAAAAGAATTTGATGAATTTTTTAGTCTTTTTAAATTGGAGAAATAAATGATATTTGAGATTAATGCTTACGTGAACGACGAGGGATCAAAGATAGAGCAGCTTATACCGATTGAGTCCCAAGAGGTGAATAGTGATGAAGAGAAGAACAATAATATATCTCAGTTTGTTGGTGTGGCTCACATGGTTAGTGATTATGCCACAACAGAGGTTAGATTCCCCATTGAGAATGTATCATCCCTTAAGGAAGCATTTGCTGGATTTGAAAACAGCTTAAATTCTTTTATGGAAGAAATGAAGTCTCAAATGGCTGAGCAATCTTCAAAACCAGAGATTATTGTACCTGATGCGACAGTTCCTGATATTTTATAAAAAAACAATACATAACAATGAGAGTGGCAGTTACATCTGATTTATATACTGGATTATTTGATTTTCAAGAAAACGTAGATTTATTTATTATATGTGGGAACATCTGCCCAATATGGGACAAAGAAGCTATAACATATAATATTGTCAACCAAACCGAGTGGATTGAGAAAGAACTTAATCCATGGCTTGGTAGGCTAAATACAGATAATATTCTTGCAATTGGGGGTCCCAATGATTTTGTCGCACAGCATTATGGTAGTAATTTTTCATTTTATTTAAATGCAAATTACATTCAAGATGAACCAATTACATTTAGCGGTACAACTTTTTATGGGATGCCATGGATCCCATCTCACTATGTTGATAGTCATTATCAGTGCGCTTTTAAAAGCAGAAGCGGAGAGTTATTTAAGATTGCCCTGGATTCTATTAACAATAATATAGATGTTTTATTGACATATGTTGCTCCAAGAACATCTTCAGATGTGAAGGGTGAAAATAGAGGGGATGTTTTTCTTAGCAATAGGATTAAAGAGCTTAAAAAACTAAAACTTTGCGCGTACGGGATATCAAGTTGTGAGAAAGACACTACTATAATAAAGAAGTCTAGAACTAATGATTCTTCATATAGAATTTTTAATATTTAGAAAAGAAAAGAAAAGGAAAGATATGAGATACGAAGAGTTAATTAAGGCAGTAATTGGCAAGCCATCTAAGGAGCTTAAAGAGAATAGTCCTCAAGATTATGAGGGTGCAATTGGAATTTCAATTATGAATTCAATTAAGAATAGAATTCCAATTAGTCTTGCAGCCCTTGCAAAGGCTATGTCTCTTCCTATTGGAGAGATAAAACCAGCATTTAACAGGCTTAGTGCGAACGGTATGTTTTTACCATACAAGTGGAGTATGGATAGCTTTATATTAAATTCAGACAATATAAAAACAGACGTTTATATGCAGAAGAAGTGGTGTACAATCGCAGCAATTGCAAGCGGAATTACTGGAAATGTTGACATATGAAGACAGAGAGAAAAATAGCATGTACACTGGTGAATTCTTATAAGTGGTTTTCTGATAAGATGTTTGATCCAGATGTACTGAGAAGGTCATTTGTCGAACAGAACTCTGACGGAAGTCTTCCCAGTGTGATGTCAGATATTTTTCTGACATGGGTCGATACGGTTGTGGAATCCGTATCTGAGAATAGAGTAAACACTCAATCAGATAATATATTGGATTTAATATCAGATCTAGAGTGTATTATGCTTAATAATTTCACAGATGAAGAACGTGTAGAGTTGGTAGCCATAATCAATAGCGATATTATGAAAAAATTTCTAGGGATAGATAAGATCTACGATGCAATCTTTAATTCAAAAAAAGAGATACAGTCAAAGATCATGAGTGCAATTTACTCTGAAGAAAACGACAGAAAATTTAGAAGTCGTATTTCAGAAATGTTTCCAGACATAGAGCTTGGTCCGGATGGCTATGGCTTTGATATGGACAAAGATTCTTTTTAAGGAGTTTTAAAATGCGTATTTATAGAAGAGTTGTTAACCCTAAGCGCCATACTGTAGGTTATATGGTTAGTGGTCACGGAAAGGTGACTCGTAATCAGGCTGTTAAGATGGCGAATAAAGGTGATATTAGTGGAGTTCGTATTGCTCGCGGACAATCAGGTAAGTATCTTGTAAGCACTACGTCAAAGAGCTTGTATGAGCTTCCCATTACAGTTGAGGGGTGACACTTTGGTTATTTCTCATTACAAAAGAAGAGACTGAGCATGCTCAGTCTCTTCTTTTGTCAAAAAAATGACAACTATAAAGATTGACAATAATAAGATAATTGTAGACGACAGAAATACTGGTATTGTGTTATCTGATTTTCACCTAGATAGCAATGTTGGTAACTGTAGCCTTGTTGGGTTGAGGAATATATCAAAGCCAATTCTAAATAAGATGTTTATGAATATTAAAGTGTATTCTTATATAAAGATTACGACCAATGAATGTATATATCCACTTAGTGGGCTTATTTTATCTTTATTATCAATCTCATCAAAAATAAAACTTAGAGTGTGTGTAAGTTCTTATGATGGAAATGATGTTTTTCATAAGTTAGATCATGAATTGATATTAAGACTAAGATATATGACCCTATTTGAGGCTTTGCTCGATAGGGTTTTTAGATCAAAAAATAATTTAATTGACTATCTTCTTTGTGATTATTGTTATTATAATATATTTCTGTCCAAGTCTCCATCGTGCAATATTTGTGACTCGTTTTTTGATTATTTTGACGATATATTAGATGGAAAAATGATTACAAAAGAATACCTCTCTAAAATGATAAATAAAGATAATGCAATTAGGTTGACCATGAACGATAATGGTGCACTAGTTCCTTCTCGCCTGTCTATTGACAGGTATGGGTGGGTAAGCGGTAAATTTCATGATCACTTTATCTTTTTAAGAGATATCATTAGAAACAATATGGACTTAAAAATAAGCAACCATTTGCTTGGCTTTGATCCATCAGTAGATTTTAATTTTAAAGAAATTGCGTCTGAGGCTTTAATATATTAAGTATGGTAAAGCTAAAGCCACAATATATAGAGCTTGACGATTTTTATCAGATTTCAAATCAGCTATCTGATAGGCATTTTGATTTATTCGGACCTAGGTCTGAGTGTAGGATGAAGGCGTATGCTATCTGTAACAAATCAAGACAAGACGATAGTCAGCCATGGTGGAATATTATACAGGTTAGAGATCCTTTATGTGATATTTTTGAGGTAGACTATGTTTTTAAGCTATTCTTAAGTGATTGGGAATCTATGTCAGATGTAAATAAATATTTATTAGTCGCAGATGCTCTTCTGTCAATAGACCCAGTTAATGAAAGGGTTAAGAAGTTTGATGTTCAGGATCATTCTTTAATGATTAGGAATTTTGGTTTAGATTATTTGGAAAGCGGAGATGCACCAGATATTCTAAAAGATACATTTATATGGAAATAAGGTTATTATTATGATTGAATTATGGATAAGAGATGAATACGGACAGGCTTCTATTATAGATAGATCTGACGATCCCTCTGCTTTGTTTAGAAAAGCCATGGATAAATTAGAGGATGAAAATTTAGATAATGCACTGACAGCAGAGGAGACAGAAAAAAACTGGACATGTTATCTGCCAGTGTCAGTAGATGGTAGCGGAGATGTGATCTTAGAACACTTATATTCAGGGTCGTCAAGCCCTGGTAGATATGATTTTATAGATCTATCTAACGGAAATGTTAGCAGGATTCCCGTTGATTCTTTAGATCTTAGAATGCTTGTTGGAAAAGTTGATGGAGAATATATTTCCGTAAAAGATCACAAGAGAAATCTGGTTGCTGACCTTAATAGTGAAACACTCAGATTAAAATCTTTTTTGTTTTTTAAAGAAAAGTAGAAGAAAGGAAGTTGGTCAGATGACTTTTATTATTGCCATTGGAGGGAAGAAGGGGTCTGGAAAGACTAGTCTTTCCATGTATTTAGCTGCCACTATGGATTGTATGATTTTTAATCAGAATCACGTTGGCGAGCTTTTTCAAAAAGAAGAAACACAAAAGATGGTGTATGACAATCGCGGTGAATATGTTTTTCGTGGCATTGAAGGGGATGTATCTAAGACATATAGTTTCGCTGACGATTTGAAGAATTTTCTTCATGAATCATTCGGAATAAAAGATGCTCAGCTTTACGGATCTGATGATGAGAAAAATTCGCTGACTAAATATGTGTGGGAAACACTTCCAGCATTCGTTAGGTGGACAAATAGCCCAGATAGATCACTGTATAGGTGTTTCGATCCTGATCACATTGAAGGTGGTAGTCGAGAACTAATTAATTCAATAACTAATGATCAAGAGTTTTTTGATGCAATGAGCGACGGGTGGATTCCTAGTAGTCTGAGAGAGGGTAGGTTGACTGCAAGGGAATTAATGCAAGTGATAGGTACAGACGTTGGGAGAAAGATGTTTCACAGCAATATTTGGGTTGATTCTACCATTAATAGGATAAAAAGAGACAAGCCGAAGATAGCCATGATAGACGATCTAAGATTTTGTACAGAAGCGGAGGCGGTCGTATCGAATGGCGGAATTGTTATTCTTTTATCTAGAAATAATGAATCAACAGACACTCATGGAAGCGAAAAGGATCTTGAAAATTTAACAATTAACTCAGATAGAATTATAAGCATAGATAATAATTGTGATATTAATGATAAAAATAAACAATGTTTAGATATTATCCAGAGTGTAATAAAAAATGAATTAATGGAAAATATAAAATATGATTTTAGCCAACAAATATAGACCAAAAAGTTTTGACGAGATTGTAGGTCAAGATCATGTTGGTGATATTTTATTAAACTCGATTAAGAGAAATAAAGTTCATCACGCTTATATTTTCTGCGGTCCATCTGGTGTTGGAAAAACAACAACTGCCAGAATATTTGCCTATTCTCTTAGTAGCTTTCTTAATAGCCAAGATGGTGAAGATCAGTGCGATGAGGTTGCTAGAAAAATATTAGAGGATGATAGTCCAGATTATATTGAAATAGATGCAGCATCTAATCGAGGTATAGACGAGATAAGGCACCTAAAGGAAGACATTAGATATAAGCCTATTGAAAATAAATATAAATTTGTTGTTATAGACGAAGCTCATGGATTAACAGGTACAGCAGCAGAGGCTCTTTTGAAAATGATAGAAGAACCTCCAGGTCACGTAATATTTATATTGTGCACTACTGAAGTTGGGAAGCTTAAGCAAACGTTATTCTCTAGATGTATAAGTTTGAGATTTCATCTGGCAACACCAACGATAATCCAAGGAAGATTAAAACAAATATGCGACAGTGAGAATATAGAGATTGAGAGCGATGCAGCGTTAGGTATAGCAAGGGGGTGTAACGGAAATGTAAGGCTTGCCATTCAGTATCTAGAGACATTGGCACAAGCTTCCTCTGGGGATGACGTAATTTCACCTAAAGAGGTAGAGTCTGTTTTGAATATTTTTGATAGAAGTAAGATATCTGCTCTGTTTGAGCTTATTTATGAAAGGAAGATGGGAGAATCTATCCTGTACATTAATGATATGATAACTTCCGGTTTTGATGCTCATGATATATTGGAGATGCTGGTTGAGTACCTAAGGAATCTATTAATCTGCAGGACATGTAAGAATGTTAATTCCATAATAATATTATCCGATAAAGAAAAGGAGATAATTAAGAAAGATTTGTCAAGATTTAGCTTTAACTTCTTACTAGAAAACATGACATATTTAAGAGAGGTTAATGGCAATTTGGTAAATAATTTTTCTCCTCAAACGGCATTTGATAATTATATATTAAAATCGATATTATACCTAGAACACAATCATGAGCAAAAAAAAGATAAATAAAGACGACCAAAAAGAAGAAAATCCTGGGTTACCAACAGACACAGACACAGACACAGACACAGACACAGACACAG
>NZAS01000173.1 GCA_002686195.1 Candidatus Pacearchaeota archaeon
CTCTAACTTCTAATAAAAATAGTTACCATATGAGCTTATAGGAAAAAAATAGATATTATCGTAAACAATTAATACTATGACGACTAATTGGTATAAAATAGCTCAAGACATGGGTATGCCTCCACCTCTACCTCCACCTCTACCTCCACCTCCAATGGGAATGCCAGGCGCTCCGATGGAAGCTGTTTCTCCCACAGGGGCTCTAGGGGAGCCAGAGGAGAGCGTACAGGAGGTTATACGTAAAGCCAATAAGCTGCTTAAGTTCTTCATGGAAGAGGATAAGGAGAGCTCTAAGGACGCTCTGATGCGAGTTAGTAGGTTTCTTGGATCTAAATATAGTCCAAAGCTATGGATTGTTGATTATACAAAGAATCCTCCAGAAATTACCGATTACGATGGTATACCGCTTGGGGACTGGGAACAACAACAAATAGCAAAAGAGGATGAAGGAAAATCCAGCGGTGGATTACTTTAAAATAATTTATGAATTGGTATAAAAAACAACTAGACAAAATAGCGAACTCATGCCTCTCAAACACATCAGATGATCTATTCAGGTTATCTGAAATTCTAGAGAATGATTTTAATATATTTTTATCTAAAAATGAAATAAAAGATGTACTTACAAAAAGCGCATTTTCAGCAGAAGACGCTGCATTAAAAATATCTCAAGAGTTGTCTGGAAATGATAGAACTAAACTAATAGCTCTTTTAAATAGATATTCTCAACTTTAAATTAATACCATCTAGTCACAAAAACCAGTCGAATCAACGATCTCTTCGTCAAAAATCCTCATATAATAACACCATAATAATGTATTACTTTTGCTGCCACCATGAATATATGGCTGTAAGCTTTCATCAATAATTAAACCATTTGGATCTAATGGATCTGACGTCCACGGATAACTATCAATATACTCATTATTGTATCCTAATCCATTACTTGGAGTTGGAGACGATGGGGTTGTATAATAATTATCATAATCAGACTCATTGTATATTCCATATTCCCAAAAGTAGAAATTATAACTATCTATATGGTGATCAATCCTATTTATAAATTTCTTAAGCTGACTACTGGGAATAACCATTAGATGACTATTAGAGGATTCATTTCTGACCTTATGGTTAACTAAGGGGAACATTTTACATAAATAAGGGCTGTTTTCTATCGCTTTTTGACAGTATTCTAAATGCATATCTATAAAATCGTTTAGATCGTCGTCACTATACGAGTCTAGCTCTCCCCACCTTGGAAATAATTCAACTTGTAAATAATCGGTGTACCTAAGAAGAGAGTTGTCTACAATTGCCGCTTCATATGCTTTTTGTATTAAATAATCATCCTCTCCTATTATATCTATATCTGAATCATCTCCGTAAAAATTAGTTCTAAACGAATACAGCCCAACGGTTGATCCTATATTGTGTTCAAAGGTTTCTGAATAATCTCCATTAATTAACGCAGATCTAAGGACTTTCAATCTTAGAGATATCGCCTGAACACATTCCTGAAAAAGATCTGATGTCCATGTTGTTGTGGACCATTCGGTTGTTGTAGCAACCTCAGCATTAAAGAGGCTCTCATCTCTTAATTTATATAAGTAATGCAGTGGCATGAAATCTGGAGGCATATAGAAATATATATGGGGATGAGACGTATCTACACTACTATATAAATAAGGGTCTGTAGAGTCTAAGTTTAATTGATATTCAAGATCTACCCTTAGATCTTCTTCTGTTTTAGATAAGAATCCGTCTAAAGTCACTTGTTCCTTATCTCTAAATATATCAGAAGCTTGCAAACTTCTTGTTCTTCCATAAGACTGGTTGATCATGCCGTCTGTACCATCTTCTGTGCTGCTTTTAATTACAAATTTATAGTCGATTAGTGGTGCAAGATCCATAAAATCACTTACAGTATCTTCAATAAATACATCTTCATAATTAAAATGTCTTGTTATTCTGTCAATATTTGAAGCTGGTTTTATCTCACTAATATACCAATATCTTAAAGGTGTGTTATTGTCACTATCTTGTGCGTTCATAGAGTTGTAAGTAAATACCTGAAATAGTTTTTTTTCTGTAGAACTTAAATTCCATTCTGTAAAATTTAAGGCAATGAAACATTCAATTTCGTCATTATTATCATTTTGCCATCGGCAAGGAGATACACTGTCGACAGCTGAATCATTATATGATTTATATATCCCTATTTTATTTGGTCCGTCGCCTTCATACCATTCTGTTTTATCAAGGATGAGGTAAAAGCTAGTTACTTCATCAATAGGCTCAACATCATTTTCAAAGTACTTTGATCTCAATGCTATATTAGTATCATCATATATGGTTGCTGACAAAACGTCGTATTCGTCTATATCAAAAATGTCTGCCCGTTTCGGATGAGGTCTTTCTGGAATATGACCAAGACTTAAAACTCTATATTCTTCCTGATGACTCCTGGGGGTATCTATCTTTCCGCGATTAAAATGATAATCTTTTACTCCCGATGACCATCTAAATGGAAGTTTATTTCCAAGTCCATCAATAACATAGTTTCTTGGGTCTTCAGTGTCAAATCCACCTAAAATACTTGACTCATTATCTATTCCTGAATTTGTATATGAGCATATCATCATATCTGGATATATTTCCTTTAAAGACTTACCCGTTAGAAGCACGGGTTCTGGGGAATATTTTTTAACTTTATTGCTCAATATCACATATTTAAGATCTTTAAATGTTGTATTCTCTTTCAACCCATTATTATATACATTAAACTCTACTGACAAACTACTGTTGACGCTTGGAACATACATGGAGAAAGGTATAATCTGATTCCTGATAGAATGTTTTTGAAAATCGCTAACTGGATCGGCAATCAACGTATCGTAATATATTGAATATTCATCAATTGGATATGAAATTGTTTCATTGCCATCAACCACTATGTCAAAAGACAGCCCAATTCCGTTGTGAGGTGTTGCTGATGGCTCTAAATCACCATCACAAAAAAAGGCACTACCACTGTTTGTTAATACATCTTCACTAAGTGGAGATCCAGACAGTATAGTATTGCCATATATAGATACAGAATATCCAAATTCATCTGCCTGATCTCTATCATCTGGGTCTATAGCCTCTATTTCATCCCAATTTCCGATACTAATTCTTTCATATACCCATACTGCACCTCTTCTCAGATCTGGTCCAGTAAGTCCTGGATATCTCATTGCTCCAATAGCGACAATTCCGTCGTATATAGAGACACTCCATCCAAAATAATCAACCGCATCACTGGTGCTTGAAAGCAATTCTGTCCCTACCCATAATCCTGTGCACATATCTTTCTCGTAAACATAAGCACTACCAGCAAATGTAGATGCAGCATCATGATCATGTACGGGTGAACCAACAACGAATATGTCTTTATACAAAGATACACTATGTCCAAATTGACCTGCGTGCGTACTGTCGTTCGCCGTGATGATTTGAGATTCCACCCATGACGATCCATCGTAGTCAAATACATATACAGCTCCCGAGTTTATAAGAGGTGGAGATGACTGGTCTTTAGTGTGTGATCCAACAACAATGGTTGTATCATATACAGATACAGATGCTCCGAAATTTGCAGAAGCTTCATAGTCACTTGCAAATAGCTGTTGACTTTGTGTCCACAATGATCCATCATAATTAAAAACATATATACATCCCGCCAATTCTGCTCCAGCTTCGTCGTTCCCGGTTGCCCCAATCACAAGAGTATTATTGTGACATGAAATTGGGCTCCTTTCACTATCAGACCCAAAATAATCAAATGCAATAGGGTTGTCTGCTTTTATTTTTTGAACCTGTGACCATGTAGATGATTCTTTTTTAAAGAAATAAACAGCACCTTCTTTTGAGTTTGAGGTATCTGAAGACCCAATAAAAATCATATCTTCATAAATAAATACAGAGCCCCCAAAAAAATCGTTTGTAGACCCGTCGCTGGCACTTATTTTTTGAACATAATTCCAATCACTTCCGTCATGTTCGTATATATATGCAGAACCAGAAAGAAATCCATTATCTTGGTCGCGAGGAGAGCCTATTACTGCAAAAGATCCATAAATAGATACAGATGATCCAAATCTATCAAAATCATCTTCATCAAACGCAGTGACCTGAGATATAGACGAACTAAAATTAGAACTTATTTTATTATTAAAAGTATTTACCTCGTCGTGAGATATTTGACCCAATATAAAGTACTCATTATCATCTGTTTCTATATTGTCAGAAAGAAGTAAGGACGAGTTTGTGCATTCATACAAAGGAAAAGAACTATCGCTATTAAATATTTCTGAATCATTAAAAACATCTGTTCTTAATCCAAAAATTTTGGGATAATAGATATTCCCCTTATCAAATACTGCCGCATCAGGTGATGAGTGTTTTAAATTTATATTGGTTTCGACGCTTACAGAAATGTTATTAAATAAGACCTTTGGTCTATTAGTATCGGAGTTTTCTAAATCCATTCCAGATTCATCAGAATAAACAAAATTTTCATTGTCATATAGTCGCAATGTAGAAGTGGATGGACTTGGATTTACTATAGAGTAATTTCCCATAATAGACCACTGTGAAATTGACCCTACTACCTCATCAGGTTGTATTTTATAAGACGTTTTAATTGTATCTGAATATACCGAGTCCTCTCTATAGAAATAGTGATAGTCCTCCTTAAGATCTGTTATATCTATAGCTAAAAACTGTACATAATATACTGATGAATTATTATTAACTCCATTTGCTTTAGTTTCAAAATATATAGGAGAATTAGAGTTAGCATAAAAAACTTTAAACCAAGACCCATAATTTCCTGAGTTACTTAAATCTTCATACCCTGTTCCATTCGCTCTGGTGTTTTTTAGACTAAATTCCCCATCAGGAAAAGTAGATCCTAGTCCATCTAGTATTCTATAGCTGTATGGCTCCTCTTCATCTCCGCCTACAAAAAAATTACATTGAACAAAATATTTTCTTCCATACGTTAATTCTGGAGAAGATAGTACCGATATGTATTCTGTAGAATCAATCACATGACCCTGCGTCAATCTATACTCATCAACGATTGGCTCTAATGATGTGTGTTTTATGTCTAAGTAGATATAATCTAATGAGTCGCTAATATAAGGGTCTTGGTTTGTCATTTATTGCTAATCTATAAAATTGGTTCGATCAGACAATTGAACTATAAATTCATTTTCTTTGTTTCCGTCTATATTGTATAAACAAAATATATTATAGACAAATAAATCTGTTCCGGAATATGAATTTTGAATTCCACCGCCATGAATTGTTCCATCGCTTGTTCTAAAATCTATTGTAGTTTCATATGTTGATGAGTTCCTAACTATAAGTTTTCCTTTAATGAACATTGAATCTTCCGAATCCGAAGAAAAATTTAAAAATATACGATTATGATAATCCAATCCATAAGGATAAGTCAAAGGCTCCTCTTGAGACAAAAAGAGATATGAAAATTCATGCATATTAAAAAATACATCACTATGGTCATATACTGACTGTTTTTCTAATGAAAACCTAGTTCCTCCAAGTAGTGCATTTTGCATTACTCCGTGACCTAAGTCTAAGTTGATCTGATTTCTCGAAAGAGATATTCCACTCCATGTTCCTTTACCGTCAAAAATATTTACTGGAGATGTGTCATCTATTCCCTCTCCATTGTTGCCTATATGAAGAAGGTCTTTGTAACTACTCCCTGGAGTTCTGTTTTTAAGGGATTTTGAAAAATTAAGTATTGGATTGTTGGGATTTGTTGGTGTTGCCATAGCTCTTCCTTAAAAGTAATTTGAATATAGAGATTTGTTAATTTTAATTAAGTTTTGTGCGAATACCTCTATACAGTTATATTGTATAAAAAAAAGGATAATCTTTTATGAATAATACAAATATACCCAATCAAGAGAGATCGCACCCTGCATTTAACGTCCACAGGGTGTTGAACAAGGGCTTTATAAGACTTATTGACTGCATGCCAAACCCATGTGATCCAAACTTTATATCGGCTGATGACGCAATCTGTCAAATGGCTAGAGTATCATATGGCACAGGAACCGAAAAAAAAAGAAATAATGATGGATTAATTAACTATCTAATGGAGCATCGACATACGAGTCCATTTGAGGGAGTTGTTTTTAAGTTTCACGTAAAGATGCCCATCTTTGTGGCTCGACAGTGGTTTAGGCACAGAACTGCCTCTGCTAATGAAATTTCAGCCAGATACAGTGTTTTATCTGATGATTTCTATATTCCAGAAGAAAGTAGATGTCAAGGGCAAGATATTAATATGAAGCAGGGAAGCAAAGGGGCACTTGAAGATGGTGCGAAAATTATAAGCATGATAAATGTAGATTCTCAAGAATCGTATTTTAATTATGAAGAACTTTTAAAAATGGGATTATCAAGAGAACTTGCAAGGTCTGTTCTTCCTGTAAATATATATACAGAAATGTATTGGATGATGAATTTACATAATTTATTGCATTTTGTTAAGCTAAGAATATCTTCTCATGCTCAATATGAAATAAGAGTTTATGCAGAGAAGATTAAAGAAATTATTAAAGAAGTTGCGCCAGCAACACTATTGGCGTGGGAGACTCATATTGAAAATGGAATCAACCTCTCTTCTGTAGATGCAGAATTTCTTAGAGAGTTTTCAAATATAGATCTAGGTGGAATAAAATCTAAGATGGAAGAGCTTGGGTGGAGTGTAAGGAAAATAGAATCTACACTAGAAAAACTACATAAATTATTTTAAGTTCCAGTTTTTCTTATACCCTTCTTGTCTTATTGCCTCTGCAACTGCCTCCATTCGTTTGCGTATTCCTCTTCTATTTAATTTTATCGCATCTCTATATTCATTGGAGTTTAAAAATTCATCTGCAGCTTCTTCGAATTTTCCTTCCGCAAGAAGTCTTCTAGTTTTGGGAGAATAACCCCAACTTCCCCTATATGTTGCTGATATGATATTCTTTTGAAGATTGGATGAATAAGAATCAAAATTGTCCCCAGTTAAATTACGGGCACGGTCTACATAATTTGGCAAATCAGCCTGAAATAGTGTCTGGGCTTCTTTTTTTGTCACACTTCCTTGTCCTCGATAGAATTGATCATAATTTTTATGAGGTAAAGCCTTACTAAAAGCAGATCTACTTCTTTTAGAGCCATCAAGTCTATGACCTATTCCTATAGTATAATATTCTTCGTTGGGAAGCATCTTTGGAGATCCAAGAAAACCCTCCCATTTTTGAATAAATGAAGAAACTTCATTTTTTTTGTCTTCGTCTCCGAAGTTCGGGTCTATTTTTGCAATCTCTTCAATAAACAGTTCATTAGACATCTCCTGCTGCGCCGCCTGTTCTATAGTGATTTCTTTATCCTGAACCTGATTATATAGTGGAGGATTAACTCTATGAAGAGCTGTCATTAAAACTGAAGCAGCTAGAGCCCCAAACGCCCCTCCAAGAATCTTGTCTGATATGCTTCCAGCAATTTTTACTTCTAATTGTGTTTCTTTTAGCCCCAAGTACCAATTGTGATTGTTCTGATATGTGTATTTTAATAGTTGCATACAAGGTATTTACTTTTGTTTTGAGAAATATCCTATTGCAAGGAGTTATATGCGATGAATAAAAAAGAATTAGATTGGGGTGTTTTTGAAGAAGCAACATCATATGCAGAGAATATTATAGAAGAAATTCTTTACGGACTTAACGATCCTACACATGTCATATCAGGCGAATCTAGGGCTGTATATGAAGAATTAGACACGTTTAAGTGGTTTGAAGATAAGCCCTTAACAGACCAGAAAAATAAATCATTTTATGTCAAATTAATATCCATGCAACAATATAGGCATATGATGTGGAAGAAATCCCACAAAAATAATTGTAATAAAAAAACACTTTCTAAGTGGGATAAAGTTATGGGGACTGTTCGATAGCAAAAAGAGAAAAACTCTTAATGCAAACAAAAAAAGTTTTATTTTATGGGGACGTCTCTAGTTATGGATATAATATATCTCATTTATTACTATCAAATAAGATAAAACATAATTTTGTGTATACTCTTGATTATTATATACTTGATATTGAATCAGTAAGGGAAATTATTGGTCCAGAAGAAATTATATATTATTTGAAAAATTTTAGGTATGTGTTTGACTTATATAGTTAGTTTATTTTTTATAAGCGTTATATCCTCAATTGGAATGTCAATTGTGTTTGTAGAAAAAAGATATGATTTTCCTATCAGAAAACTCAACATTATCTTTAGGAGAAAAATTAGGAAGATAAACCCAAAACTATCAACCTTGGGATTGTGTACTGTATGTTTCTCTTTTTGGGCTGCTTTGCTATCGGATATTTTCCTGTTAGTGTATTCAAATTTTAGCTACTTCCTGTGGCCACTTACTGGATTTGCATCTTCTGGCATCGTGTGGTTAATAATTTCTTACTTAAACATAATAGATAATGGTGACCAATAAATGAAAATATTTTACATATTAATACTAACTTTAATTATATCTGGATGCAGTGGTTCAAAATTGACTAATAGACAAGTATCTTCTAATGAACACACTTCGATTAATATTAGTAGAAATTACAATTTACAGGATGACAATAAATACAAAAGTGTATTGCCTTCATTAAAAAAGTCTACAACAACAGCCGCAAGAAAAATAAAAGCAGAAGAAAACAACCCAGAAAACAACCCACCTAAAGCTGATGATATCAATTCAAGCAATAAAAATAAAACACCAATAATTGTTCCAATAATGTCTTTTGTAATAATAATCGGATTATATCTATATGTAAGTAAATTAAATAAAAAATAATGAAAAAATTAGAAGAAGAAACCAGACCATTTTGGAAGCAATTAATGCTATCCAAGAATCAAGAGAATTATAAGCAAACAGAAAAATACATTAGTGCTCGAAATGAACTGGCTGAATTTTATTATCCAATAGTGAAGAAGCTAGCAATTTTACTTAATAAAAAACATGGAGATTATTCAACGGACGATTTAAACAGCTTCGGATCAATAGGATTGCTAGATGCTATAGAAAAATTTGACCCACTGAAAGATATTAAATTTGAAACATTTGCGACATATAGAATATTCGGGTCAATGTATGATCAGGTTAGAGATGACAATTGGATACCAAGACTAAGTAAACAAAGACACTCTATAGTCGACGATATTCAAAAAAGGTTTTTATCCACACATGGAAGATCTCCCACAGACGAAGAGCTAATCGAGGAGATAAAAAATAAAACAGATCAAAATCCATTAAGAGTTTTAAAAGAAAAGCACCTTAAGCTACTATATTCGATAAACAACACTCCAACTGACGTTGACGGTGACGTTGATTTTTATCAAATTGATCCGGGTCTCACTCCAGATAAAATTGTTATTAATGATAGCTTTAAGCTGTGGTTTGATTCTATAGATCTCAGATCTATAGAGAAGGATATAATTTATCTTGTTTATAAAAAAGGATATACACTTAAGGAAACATCTGCAATGCTGGGGATATCCAATGCAAAAACATGCTCTACTCACAAGAAAGCTTTAATAAAGATAAAGCAAGTTTTCATCGAAGAACCAGAAAAATTACGAGACTTTTTGATATCATGAGGAATTCTTATGGAAATCAGTTATTAATTAACAAGGTTTTAGTATTGAATAAATGCTGGTTTCCAATAGGAACTTTTTCATTAAAAAATGCTTTCTGTAAACTATTAAGCAAAAGAGTAAGAGCACTAAATCATATTACTTACAATGTATGTAATTTTTATGAATGGTTTTCTACAAACTCAAGTGGCTTTAATTATATAAAAACAAGTAGTGGCTGGATCGCCGTCCCTGAAATTGTAATATCATCATATTATGAAAAGGTTCCAAAATTCAAGGCAAGTGCATCTAGGAAAAATATATTAAAAAGAGACAAATATACATGTCAATATAGTGGAAAAAAACTACCTGAATATGAAGCAACAATAGACCATGTTGTGCCAAAATCCAAAGGAGGGAAAAATAGTTGGCAAAACTGCGTTACATCGTCTTTTTCAATTAATAATAAAAAATCAGATAAATTTCTTGAAGAAACTGACCTGAGGTTAATGTCTGAGCCTGGTTTTCCGAAAAATAATTTATTATTTCAATTGCCTTGCAGTTTCAGCGTACCCGACTCTTGGAAGGTTTTTCTATTTAAGAAGAAAAACAAAGTATGATAAGAAGAACAACAGTAAGACCGTCAGGTGTGCGATTTAGGAAATCAATCTCTCAGTGGAGAAATAATCTTAATGGGTTTCCTGCCTTTATACTTGGTAATGCCCCATCTTTGAACGACTTTGATTTGTCAAAATTAAATAATTTTTTCACCATCGGTATAAATAGAGCCATATACAAAATAGATCCAACAATCCTTTTTTGGCAAGATCAGGATGTTTATAATTACGAAAAACATCTAATTGATAAAAGTAAGGCAATAAAGGTTTGTCGAGATGTGTCAGATCCCATGGGGAAGTTCTTCCACTTTAAATTAAAGAGAGGTTTTTATAAGAGGTCAAATAATCCGGCAATTCTACAAGGAAGAGGTTCTAGTGGTCCTTTGGCTGTTCAGTTCGCTGCAGCACTAGGGTGTAAGCCTATTTACCTAATAGGAATGGACTGCTTAACTAGAGATGGAGACACTGACTTTTACGGAAAGAATATATTTTGGAGGAAACATACAAGGAAAAACTGCATCACAGGTCTGAAGTGGATCAATGGAACATTCTCAGATATTGGAGTTTTTAATTTAAGTAAACGAAAAGATATCAATTACGATAAAATAATCATAGAGAACAAAAAACACAAGAAGAGCAGAGACTTTTATCTTAAAAAATTGTTTTCATGACGATAATCCAAATAAAGTGAACATTAATAGAATAAGAAACTCCCTTAGGGGTATACCATCTGTAATATTTGGATGTAAAAAGACAGACAAAAAAATCGATAATTTAAATATTAATCTATTTAGCAATTTCTTTATAATCTCTATCAATGAAGCATTCTTGTATTATCCACAATGTAACATATTGGTGTTGAATGAAGAAACTACAAATAAGCACCTTAATGCAATTAAAAGTCTGAGGTGCATAAAAGTCTATTCTGGAACAAAAAACAATCCTAATCTGGACTTTAACCTGACACTGCAATCAAAAAATTCTATCACATGTGGATTAGATATTGCATTAGCACTTGGGTGCTCTCCAATACTAACATACAGGTTGGATGTCGATAAAAAAAGAAAAGTAAATAATAAGATTTTATCTATGGATAATGAAGATTGCAAAAATAGTATTGATCCTTTTGTGGCTTACTCCAAATATAATGATTTGTGTCCAGATAGGTTGGATATAATGAAAAGGTTAATAAAATAATGAACATCAACAGTAAAACAGTAAAGTTTATAAAAAAACACAACAATGCGACTATTCCTTCGAGAGCTCACTCATCGGATAGTGGATATGATATCACTGCTTCAGATATGTCTGTGGTATTTAATGAAAAAACAGGTTATATATCATATATTGCCTATGATACAGGGATTTCAATAGAGCCTCCAGGTAATATGTATTTCTTACTGTATCCTAGGTCTAGTGTTAGAAAATACGACCTATCACTGTGTAATTCAGTAGGAGTCATTGACACTTCTTATAGAGGAAATGTGGTTGCTTGCTTCACTCCAACTTTTCCCACAAAATCAACAGATGACATAATAATATACAATATAGGTGACAGGATTGCTCAGCTTATTCCACAATTATTATTAGATATAACCTTTGAAGAAACCAGCGATATAAATAAAACAGAAAGAGATGATGGTGGCTTCGGTTCAAGTGGAAGTTAAATATGTCTATAACCCAATCAAATGTAGTTTTTGTATATAATAGTGAAGATCCCGATGGAATCTACTTTGCAAAAAGATATGCAGATATTCATAATATAACAGAAGAACAGTTGATTGGAATAGATACTGAGACTGAAGAGATAGTTGACTCTTTTCAGGACTTTAAAGATCAACTTGAAACTCCACTTAGAAATAAACTTCTTGAGTTAAAAGATTCTGGTAGAAATATATATGCAATTGTGTTGGGCTGGCGGATACCGGGCGGTTTTTGGCATAATGGAAAAATAATAAGCGCAACGTCTAGAATATCAGCCATAGCACCCATAGAGGAGGACATGGATTTAGATCTCAACAAAAGAAACCCATTATATAATAGGGGAGTTTTTAAGAGGTATGACGAAGAAGACTCAGCATCTGCTCTTGTAGTAACAAGACTAGATGCCCCTATAAAACAAGTGATGGATAGGAAGTTTGACGAAATATCGACAGCAACATATGGGACCAAGGCGGATGGTTTATTTTATTTTGACTTATATTCCGGATATGGTGACGGAGAAAGAGCATCTCAATATCAAGAAAGATTAGACCTGTTTGATAAAAACACAAAAGATCGACTTAGTATTCCTGTAGAAAAAACTGTAAAATTAGATGATTTTACTGATGTATTTTTTGGACAACTAAGAGATGATTCTATTTATTGGGGGTGGGGCTTTGATGCAATAGGAAATGGTTATTTCTTTAATCAATCTAGAAATAGAACTTTTTTTTATAATGCTGACTTTAATAGTTTAAGATCAATAAGATCTTTTAATGTAACTTATCCTGGAGTGATGGCTATTGACAATGGATATGTAGCAGTAGCTGGAGCTATGGATGAAATAACAAGAACAGATGAGGTTGTTGTATCTCCACCAATAATATCTCCATATAGTCCATATGATATATATGACCCATACGATCCATATACTTCTGGATCAATAGGTGTCCCATCGGATGAAATTATTATTGATAATCTTGATCCTTATTTTGGAGATGAATTAAATCCCTATGAACCACTAGATCTTATTGACACATATAACCCAGAGGACCTAGATGGGGCAGAGGGATCATACGATATATTCTTAGACCCAATACCCTTTTTTGATTCAGTCTTACGTGGAGCGAAGCTAGGGGAGTCTTTCTTATTCTCTAATCCATTTTTGAATAATTCTATGTCAATCTTTGGAGACCCATTAATGCCTATTGACATAGAAAATACAGATACCAATTTAGAACAAATTAATGTTTTTGAGTCTTTTGATATTATTTCTGAACACTACGCAAAAGCATACAGCTACTTAACTAGAAGAGCAGCAGCAGCACATGGAATGCTGAGTCGAGTTGTAGATACTTGCGAAATTGATTATGCAACAACATTTATAACTCCATCTGCAAATGTAGCATCGGAATTGTCTTATGATAGAGTATTTTCTAAAATGACAAAACTAGGACAAACCTGTCAAGACTGGGCTACATCTTCTGCGTTCAATTTGTTGCCCCCCAAAGAACCAACCTTTGTTGAGTATTTGTATTTTTCCGAACAAAGTATATCTGATTTATTCCTGGTTGGCGGAGGAAATCAAATACAAGTAAAAGAAAAACTTCCAGAAAGACTCATATATAGCGAGGGGAGTTGGATGTTCGAAGCTGTAATTCAAGAAATGGATCCAAATCTATTTTTCTTAATACAATTTGAATTGCTTATAAGTTTGAGTGCAGATTTTGAAGAAAATGACATAATCTTTGACATTCGATCTGTGGAAGACCTCTCTAGGTGGGAATACGAAGAGCCTTTTGGAGTGTTTACTCCACTCACATACTGGGGGGTTCCATCAAATTTAAAAGGTCGACGTATTCGTTTTAGAAGCGATGAGTTTCAGAAATTTACAAGGTTCACTAAGTTGTATATAAAATATAGACAAGTAGGGGATGCTTTTTTCTACACCCCTTACACTGATTTTACGGATATAGTTTCTCATTAATTATGATCAAACCAGGCGAATATAAAATTTTAACAAACCTGATAGACGATGGATTATTCTCTACGAAGAAAGCGGGATCTCATCTCATTAACATGTTTAATACACTTAATGATACTGACGTCCAAAAAATGTCTCAATCCTTCGTTAGGGTTACATCTGCAACAAGCACAACATATTCATCAGTAATAACTGACGCTATTTCCTACCCGTCATCATTGCTCTCATATACAATAGCATTACATGGACATATTTTTAAAAAATATAACGTAAATACTATAGATGAATTTTTAGAAGAAAATTATCTTGAAGTTGGTCAAGACTTTGCGAATATGTGTCTCAAAATAGGATACAACATCACAAGGATTGGCGACATGTCTTCAAGATGGAAAGATATAGATGACAACATAGATGAAATAGAGACTGGCGTATACTCTGGAATAAGACTAACGTGGGATCTTATTGGTGGGACGAATAAGTGTGACTAACCCTATATGTCCAGCTTGTTATTCAGACACTCGACCTTTACCAATTGATGGCTTAAAATACCATAAGTGCATCAATTGTCAACATTCATTTTCTAGCTCTAGTATTAAGGTGATAAAAAAAATAACCAAGAGAAATATCTTTAATCAAACTAGCAACCAAAGTGGATTGTTTGATCCGTTTAAAAAATTTAATGGAACGGAAGTTTCTATAAAACAGATATTGAAAAAGTTCAACATACAAAATGGAGAGCTTATATCTAATTATAACTTTTTTAAAAAGGACTTCTCAGTAAGTCCCTGTGAATTCTCTGCAGAATGCGATATATTTTCCACCATCCTAGATTCACATAGAGACAAAAAAGTAAACAATATTCTATCGTTATGTTTTATGCCTTTTTATAATGACATTGATAATTTTATAACCATGTGCTATAAAAATACTGGAACTGGAGATAAAACCATCATCTTAACAAATACGACCAACTCTTTAATAAAGCGCAATATTGGTCAGATCCACCATTTTACATCTAAATCATTACATAATATATTGTCTGTGCAGCAGAAAAATTACGATGTTTTCACTGTAGATAATATTTTGGGGTTTATTCTCTATTAAATTAAAAGAGTCCTAGTGAGTTTATTTTCTCGTTAAACTCATAGTATGTTGATATGTCGCCATCATAGTCTTTTATCCCAGAAGACACAATAGATGCTAATGCACTTAATTCATGAAGTGATTTTATGTATTTAATATGTTGGGATGATGATTTTTTTGCCAATATCTTATCCACCAACACCTTTAGCTCAATATCATCTGAGTAATTCTCTGAGATTATGTCTGACATTTCTTCAATTGCATTAATTGACTCGTGAGCTTGAGCAAGAGAGTCTATGTATTTTTCTGTTATTAAAGATAGACTATTGGATAAATTATTTAGCAAAGTCATTGCAGTTTGGGTGTTTTTTAATGAATTTAATAAAGCCAGAGCATTTGTATCTTTTTTAAAGATGCCATTAATGTCCTCTTGTTGATATTGAGTATTTAATTTAGATGGAAAGTCCATGCTTTCTCCTATTCTTTTTTACGTGCATTTTCAATAAGTTTTTGAACTATCTTGAATATCTCTTTATCGTTTATCTCTAATTCTTTCTTGAGCCTTTCAATGATTTTAAGCCTCTCTTCTAGGTCATCAGATGTCAACCTTAACAGTAAATCTCTTTCTTTTATGTTACTAATTTCTTCTATCTCTTCTGGAGTTTTGTTCTCATTATCTTTTATTATTCTTTTGAATTGAGTCATCTTATCACTTAAGGATGGAGGTCCTTGATCTGAAAACTGTCTTGTAACAATATCTTTTACATCAAATGGAGCATATCCACGACCCATATAGTTAAGTAAATTCCAAAACCCTTTACCAACTTCTTTTACTGGTTTTGCAACAGCCCTGCTAACTCCAATCGCTTTTCCTTTTAAGTCTTCCATTCTTGCAAAAGATCTCTCATCTGTGGTGAATGGGTCTTCCGATGCAGTCTTATATTTATTTGTATATATGTGTTTCATTTTTATTAATTATCATATTGTTGAGTTGGCATAAAACTACCGGTCGCATCCTCAAAATCTAGGTTGGAATCATTTTGTCCAACCTGTTGCATTAAATTCTCTTGCTGCTGTTCTAGCGTCTCAATTTGCGTCCCTTGTGACTCTAATTGTTCTATCTCTGTGTTTAATTGTTCCATTTGTTGTTTTTTGTATTCTATTTGACTTTTTATTCTGTCAGAGTTGGATTGAGCTGCTTTTAAGAATGCATTTGTTTTAACTGTCTTCATATATCTGTCCTTATTTAATTGAAGTAATTTGGTGAGAAGATTAATATCTCTTTCTTATTCCTAATAGTTTTTATATAATATTTGGCGTCAAACTCCTTCATATTAGTCCACTCATATAGTTTTCTTACCTCTTCACAATCGTCATATGATAATAGCCATTTTACATCAGTCTCCCTAAGAGCCTCTGATAGCATTTTGTGCTCATTCTCTTCAAATCCACATAAATACATATCTTTGCCTTTCATATAATATGGTGGGTCCAGGTACATTATAGAGTGTTTGTTGGTCATTTTGATCACATCTTTATAGTCAAGACAGTGAACCTTATTGTCAACAATATCATATCTACATATCTCTTTTCTTATTTTATTGAATTTTTTAATAAGATTCTCTGGGTTCCATCTGCATGAAATATCATAGTTGGATGTTTGTTTTTTTCCGCCAATGGGTCCTCCAGCCTTTACTCCAAGACCACTATAACTCATTTGGTGTATTGCAATCTTCTTTAAGGATAAAGATACTGGATCTTCATCCCTCAGCGCTGATTCTCTTCTAGTTAACACCTCTTTAAAATAAAAAAAGTCAACCACATTAGGATTATAATCGAGAATTCTTTGTTCTAAATCATCAAAATTAAATAAAACTGTATTCCATAAGCAAACTAATGCAAAATCTTTGTCATTTAATATAACTTTTCTTACAAAATTATCTTTCTTAAGGGCATTAAAAGCAATAGATCCAGATCCCAAAAAAGGTTCACAATAACTAAGTATGTTTTGATTCACATTCATCTGTTCTGAAAGATGTGGAATTATATGAGATAATAATCTTGATTTTCCACCTGGATATCTTAATAGCATTTGATTCTACCTATTTGATTAAGTTGATAAGTCTGTCTATTTCTGCTAAATCATCAACAGAGCAAACTAAATTTTTATGAGTTCCATTGAATGCTGGCTTAATTTCTTGTTGTTCTAGTTTTTTCTTAGAAATCACACCATCAATACCCACTTTAATATTGTCAATTTCTTCTTGGTTTAGAATTGACTTTTCAATTTTATTCCATGAAGTTTTTAAGTGACAAAAAACATAAATGTCGCTTTTTAAGTTAACAGACCTATTATTCTCATCGTATCTTTTAACATACACATCTCCATAATCTCTTAATCTAGTTTTTACTTCAATATTAACATCTCTTTTGGACGTGTTTATTTGCGCATAAAAATCATAACTATTCCCACTTTTTTTATATTCCGTATCAACAGAAAGTCCCGACACCTTAGAGAAAGCTATTTCTCCAACAATACCTACAAGCTCAGCCTTATATGGCATCTTATCTGTATTTATCATTCCAGCACCCCATCTGTAGAATTCATTATTCTTCTTTGACCATTGATCTTTTTTTGAAAATCTTTTAGCTAAAGTTAAAGCCATTGACATGTCGTTTGAATCCAAATTAACTATCATTGCCAGAAACACTTAGCTCCTTTAGGGAGTAGTCAGCAAATAGTGGTATTGTTATTTCAAAGAAAGTCTTACGAACCTCAACTCCATCGACATATTTATATCTTTCATCTCCTGCTTCTTTTTTTCTCTTAATAATATCATCAAAATCATCACCAGTGTTTTGTTTTTCAGTAAAAAGATCGTCACTTATTGAAGATCCTTGATAATTAGCTGGTGCCATCTTTTTGACAACTAATACGTAATCAATCTCTGGTAGATCTGATATCTCTACATCTCTTACTTCTAATACTTCTATAGGTACGACTTCCTTAGGTGTCCCCTTAAACACTTTCTCTCTTAGAATATCTCTTATTTCATTCTTTTCATCCTCTTTGTTTAATTTGTCAATAACTCCACTTCGGAACGATTCAAATAATTTAATATCCTCATCTGTTACATCTTCAACCTCACATATGTAGTCGATAATAGACCTAAGTGATGTGTTTTCTTTTGTATCAAAAGAAAGTACTGTGTTATTGTCCTCTTCAGATATCATTCTTCCTTTTGATAATTTAAAGTCAACCTTAAAGGAAGATGGTGGTAAATCGTCGTGTTTTAAGGTTGATATAATCTCCTTAACACAAGAAAGTTGGTTTTTTTCCGAAAAAACTTCTATACTGTTGTTCATTTTTTTATTCTCCTATGTACTACCTTAACGAAATTCATTTAAAAAACTTCTGTGGCTATAAAGATAGTAGTTTATCATTTTCACATAATAAGAAACACAATCCTATATCTGTATTTTTCGGACCAAATGGTGAAGGAAAATCTTCAGCTCTTCAAGCTATTAGGTTGGTTTCAAATCCATATCAATTTTTTGGAAGAGAAAATGATATGTTTTTTAGAAAGCTAACTTTTGATAAAAATTATGACCCAACAGCAGAGGGGTATGTGTCTCCAAAGAATGCAATGAGAATCGATGCTCATTACTCAAATATAAATGGGGAAATTTTCAAGTCCTCTCTCGATGGAAAGGGAATGTTAAGTAGCACGCTCGATAGATATAATTCAGACCAAGAAGGATGGACTCTCTATTGTGATGTGGACCATCCAATGAATATGAATAAATTTCAACTGTATGCTAAGAACGAAGAACTTTTTGTAGAATTAGCAAAAATGATATATGGGTTTAATGTAGTGTTGGATAAGAAAGTTGAGTCAAGTTGGATCGACAAGGATACAAATGAGGTTATTCAGTTTTATCAAAACTTTATAATACAAAAGAAAGATGTATCTGTTCATTTTAGACGAATGTCTGATGGAGAAAAAAAGATAGCGACACTTTTGAGATTTTTGTGTGACGAGATAATTTTTAATCCAAGCAAAATTATATTGATAGACAATATTGCCATGCATATATATTTCAAAAGACATGCGATGTTAATTGATAAATTAACGGAACTATTTCCAGATAGACAGTTTATTGCAACGACTCATAGTCAGACTGTCATAGATTATGTACGTGACAAGTTTGGAAATCACTGTCTTTACGATCTAGAAAGTATAAAATAAAAATAATTAAATTGTGATTTTCGGGCGGGCGGAATTTGATTCGTTTATTTTAATTTATCAATACGTTTCACTTATTAACAAGAAGGTGATGCTTCTCAGAAAATTCAAAAAGAAGAATCGTTTTAAATAGGTGATTTTCTTGAATTACATAAAGACGCACCGACCCATTGATCTTTTTTAAAGCAAATTAAGAATAACTAGATGAAAGTCATTGATGATGATGAAAATGTTAATTAAAATCAATTGAGTCTTAATTGAACGTTCTTTTCCGCTTCGCGGAAAAAGTCAAGCACTGCGTGCTCGACTCAGGTCTCATATACTTTTAATTGTTTTTCTAGAATGCAAATACGCTTGAGACGTTACACTTAGTAAAGTCCCATGCAGTCGCCACCTTATGTCATAAATCCAATAGTGAATAAAAATATTTGACATAAGGGACACACTCCCATTTTTCACTAATGGTTGCTCTAAATATATAAATATGCTTCGAAGCCAAAGCTAACTGGATGTTGATATTTCCAACATATTAAATCCTTGTTCAGTGTTACCCTTTATCAAGATAACTTGTCGCACCTGAAATGCACGCTACTAAGCAGTTTGAGAAGAATAAACTCCTGACTGGTCTAATTGCTTAAGCACCAAGATCTCATAGCCCGGTCTATGGTAGTTAAAATATTGTTGATGAGATAGAAATATTTCCCACCTGTCTTCTGTATCGGATAGTTCTTTTTTTGAAAAATCAAAAAGACGATATAATATCTCTATCTTAAAGAAATCACAAAACAATAGGATAAAAGAAATCACAAAACAATAGGATAAGTGAGCTTTTTATTCGAAATACAATAGTATGCCAAGAGATTTATCTAAAAATGTAGTGTCTCCACTAATACCTGGACCACAAGGACCCACTGGTCCACAGGGACCTGCTGGAGAAGGTTTTTCTAGTAGTGATATTGGTGTTGGAGAGCAGGGTCCACAAGGAGAGCAGGGTCCACAAGGAGAGCAAGGTCCAACCGCTGACATTGCTAACGATGCAGATAATAGAGTTACAACAGCAGCTGGAGATGGAACATTAAATGCAGAGGCAAACCTAACATTCGATGGTTCTACATTATCTGTTGCTGGGGAGGTTAGTGCCACAACTCTTGATATTGGTGGCACAAATATTACGTCCACAGCCACAGAATTAAACGTAATAGACGGAGACACAGCAGCTACACCTACGACACTTGCAGACGCAGATCGAGTTGTAGTGAACGACAACGGCACAATGAAGCAAGTCGACTTGACTGATTTCGAAGTATACTTTGAAACAGCACTTGATACACTTGGGAATGTAACGTCTTTAGGAATACTAGATGATCTGACAGTAGATAATGATTTAACGATAAATTCCGGAGATGTAATTGTGTCTGCTGGAAATATAGAAATTAATGGCGCCGGACAGCACCTTGAATTTCCTGACGGAACACAGTTAAACAGCACCTCAACAGAGATTATAGGTATTAGAATCGATAATGGAACATCAGCCCTAACCACAGGTATCAAAGGGCACAGAGTCTTACCCTACGATTGCGAGATAGTGGAGTGGACATTAACTTCGACAGATACAGGCAACGTTGACTTTGAGATATTTTGGTGTACCTATGCCAACTTTCCTACAACGGCATCTGCCCACGCAC
>NZAS01000174.1 GCA_002686195.1 Candidatus Pacearchaeota archaeon
ATGTCTACCTGTGGCAGGAATATCGGGAGAGCACAAAGAAATGAACTCGTCTGGTAAATCTACCTTTGGTTTATCCTCGCGAATCTTTTCATCCGAGAATAACGCCTCAAACTTGGTGAAATCAATTCTACCAGATAGAGAATCCCACTTCTGTAGCTGTGTGAAAGTTCCACATTTGCGCACCAGGCGCCTGATGTTTCTTCCCCGATAATCACAAATCCAACACTTGAAAACATTCTTATCGATGTTCACTGAAAGTTTGCGTTTGCGATGATTGCACGCAGGGCAGTTAAATAACAGTTCTTGACGTTGAGCGTGCGCATCACCCAAGACATCACGAAGTATTCTGATCTTTTCCTTTCTGCTCAAGCGCCCACCCTGCTTTGGCTAGTATGATAGCATCTGCCCTGTCATAGGATTCAGGGCGAGGATTTCCATGTCTGGTATATTCTACCTTAAATGCAGGCTCTGTGTCAAGCAGAAACTGCAACACAACTTCCTTTGCTTTCTTGCCTCGAAGGCCTGTAACTCCTGCTTGCTTGCGGGCGGTGGATGCGCCAATATAAGCTGGCTCGATCTCGAATAGCTCATACAAGAGCCACGACACGACTCCATTAAAACGATGCAAAGTGGAGAGAGTCTTCGCTGATGATTTGCCAGACATGAACATATGAAGCGACTGCTCGATGTAAATGTGCTCTATAGGAAATTGAGCTTCTCCAACCAAAGTATCATTATTACACTGATAGGCTTCAAAAATATCCATGAGTTTATTTTTGATAACTTCTACTTTTTCAAAAAAGTTCTTATACTTTTTCAAGTCAACCGAGTCATAGTAGAGCAACTTATCATCAGCTACAATCGCGAAACCAGTAATACTCGTTGAAATATCAACGCCTAGGATCATATATCCAACTTGATCTTAAATGTTAAATCCTGCGCTTCTTCTTTTAGTACAGGAGACGACAAGGAAGCAATCCCAATCAAATTCTTATTATCATCATACACTCCAATTTTCGAAATGTATACCTGTCTTTTAAAAGAAGCTGAATAATGTTGGGCGCTCGAACTTCCAAAGTTAGTAATAGTGCGCTCTTTTTCTTCAAAAAGATAAGACGAAGTTATAATCCAATAATTGGGATCCGCTTGCTGGGGGGTTTCGTCAATGGCGGCGCTCTCGCTCACATAATTGAGATAAGTCGGATTATTGGAAAAATTCACTTCGCCGCGGCGCGCATTAGCAAACATCGTTGTGGTTTGCACCTCCGTTGTTCCTTTAAAAGATAAAACAAACGATGCATTATAAAAATTTTGTCCTGTGGTGGCTTGAGAAACACCATCATTGGCGCCGGCCCCAAAGAATTTCCATGATGGAGCGTAAGCAGTCCCATCTCCCTTGACGATTGGCAATGTTTCGTCATTTAAAGCCCACGAGCCTGTGAGCAATACAAATCCCTCATCATATAAAACAACACCACCAACTTTATCGTTGTAGGCTGCTGAATCAGAACTCCATACCTGAATCAGTTCTCCATTTTGTCTTGTATCTTTTAACTCTCCTGCCAATGACCCTGTGTAATACCACTTTAAAGAAACAGTTCCTGGTTTAATCTTAGAACCATAAAAAATCGAAGGAATAGAAAGAAGATTGATCGTTTGTTGATCTTTATATACAATACTATTGTTCACCGAGGCTGTAACTTTATAGTGCTCGCTTATATAACCATAATAATCCAAAGTGGTTTTTAACGCCCAGTAGTGAGGATATTTAGGGCGATTAAAAACTTCGACCGGGGTACTATCGGAAACGGGATCCGCGCCGGCGGGCAACAAAGTAGGATCTCCCGTGATTAGTTTGCCGGCCAAGGGAGCCATATATTCGCGTGTTATAGAAGCAGACATGGGATAACTGCTGGACATAACATCCCCAAATTCAAAATCTGTCGCATAATTACTCGCAGTAGCTACAGATCGCCATGTTAGTGTAGTGCCATCTTTGGTGATATAAGGATAAATTAATCCATTATCCACTACAGCCACACTCGGTTCTTCAGGCTTCCCCAAAGGTCCAATAAACCTTCCAGTGCTAGAAGAAAGCCTATCTACATTTAATTCATATAGACTCACATATCCTGCTGTAATGGGAACATCGGCGCCTCGATTAATCGTGCCAGATGTACTAGGGATACTATTATAATATACGCCGCTATCAAAAATGAAAAACTCACAACTAGGGTGAGTTTTCATTGTGTTGGTGAGAATATCTTTGGGCCCGAATTTCTTTAGGGACATTTTTAGTAGTCCAGTCTGACTCTCAGCGTCAACTCATTGTTGGGATCTTTCCTTAGGGGCTCCGATAGCTTGGCGACAGCCAGTAGTTCATTACTGGCGTTATAGAGGCCTACTGTTGTGACATAGGCGCGCGGCATCGAGGTTGCCTCCTCCTTCACTCGAATCTTGCTCCCTATCGTATATGTAGGGTTAGAGCTATAGTTAAACTTGGTGGCCGGCGCCCGACAGAAGTAGATGGCTGAGTTAATTTCAGTGGTGTTATTAAAGCTAATATTTTGAATACGGTGCCTGAATCCATCGCATGCGGCGCTAATAGGCACATTGGTAAATGTGCCGGAGATGCCTTGATGAATACCATTATTCTTTAAGAATTCATGGTTTATAGGGTTGCCCTGACCTGGGGGACTCGTAAACACCGCACCCGTCAATGCCGCAATGCCTAAATTATAAAAGATTGCCCCGACAGAGCCCGTTTGATAAGCTGGGGTGGTGACATAGAGTGGTGCCCAATCGCCAGTTTGACCTTCGGCTGTGCCTTGGGTGGCTGATGCGGAAGGGGAGTCGGTAATTGTTTGACACGATGTAGGAACTCCGAAAGGATCAGACCAAGAGCCAGTCCCGATAACAAGACTAAATGTCCCCTTTTTGATGGAATCCTTAACTAACAGACGAGAAAAGTTAACGAAGAACATTTCCTTCATCAAATTGTTGTCATCAGCAATAACTAAATCATTTTCAAATTGTTCGATGGCGCCAGTTACATCGGTCCCCAAACACACCAAAGCCAACTCATTGTACATGTTAATTTTTTTAGCATTTTGTACATTTGCGGAAGAACTTAAATCAGAATTGTCGGAATATCCCACTGTAAGATCAAATATGTGGTTGGCTGACGAACTCAAGTAGGGATAATCATAAACAGATTGAAACATTCCATGAGAATAATTCTTAATATTCTCCTCGCCGGTAGTTGTTTTATCTGTATAGGTTCCTGAAACTATTGAGCCTGTGAGGGGGATCGCCTCATGCAGCAGGGTGCGTGTCGTAGTAACATCGGTGCCCGGGTTAAGGGTTTCAAAAATATTAGCCATTCATATTCTCCAAATCTTAGGTGTCCCTCTTAATGAGGGTAATGGGGATATCTAAAGAAAACCCGCTAGCGCGACCAGTGATTTCCAAAGAAGTGACAATAGTTGAAAATGTCTTACCAGAGATGCCAGTAATTGTTGCACCGGTAGAGCCAAATTTTGTCCAACGAGTGTCGGCAGTTTGGGTCATAGTGGTGGTTAAAGCCGGGTCTACAGTTACATTTAACGAAGTCATGCTTCCCACTACTCCTTGCGATTGTACTAAAGTGGTTACATCAGTTCCACTGCTCACATTGAAAATATTGGCGCGCGCCATAGGAATGTTTACCGATCTAAACCCTAAACGGTCACCGGGGGAAACAGCGGTGCGTGTTTGTAAAAGGGGCGCTGAGGCCACCGGATTGCCGCCGGCATCAGTAGCATACTTAGCGCTCCCGGGAGCACTCATGATCGAGTTAATAAAGTTCTTATCATAAGTAACTTTAGCGTTTAAATCTAAAAGATTATTAGCAATAATATAGTTTTCTAAATTTGATCTGGTCATTAAAATATCAGCATTATCTATGCAAGATTCAATGGTTATCATTTGCGCAGATGTCTGCCCAGAGCCTAATGCATAGCCCGGACCAAAGCCTGTAGATGGTGATGCATTTAAAGCACTAAGGGTTTGAGCATTTACAGCCACATAAATGGTATTGTTTTTACGCGTAACGCTAAAGGTATCCCATTTTCCATCATTATACAAAAGATTAGGCAGATAAAGAAGTTCAAGATTACGAAGAGAAATCAACCCATACTTAAGGGCGCTTCCCATTGTGAACGCTTCTAAAATTGGTATTTGCAAAACCTCTAAATCATCATATGCAGAACCAGAAGGATGATTGAGTTTATACATCCCATAATTTATCTCATCATCGCCAAACGCATATTTAGCGATCTTAAAATCTCCTTTTGCCATTAATTCGCGCCCTTTCTCTGTTAAAACAGCGTCTAAAATAATATCACCAGAGTTGTCTAAAAAAGCCATTTATATACCTCTCTCCTTTAAATAGTTAGTGTTTTTTTTAATTGCTTTCATACTCGTATTTATACGTAACATTTAAATCTATTTTCTTACCTGTCTTTTTAGAAGTCAAGCGAATCTTAAAAGTTTTATCCCAAATTAAATCGTCAGCATCTCCAAGGCTCATGTTCAGTAATTGAGAATGGGCAGTTTTTTCATAATCCACCAGCACATCGTTTAAAGCTATTTGAGACATATTGGGTTGTAGCTGAATTAATTTTTTAAATGGAATTGAAGGATTTACGAAAATATCTTCTTCTAACTCTTCCTCAAAAATTACCTCGAAGTTGGAATAAGTATAACCCCCATCATTAATTAGCTCTGCTTCGTAAATTTCCGATAAATGGCCGGGCACGAAGTTTTCATTAAGTATCCTAAACAGATAATAATACTTCTTATTGGTTTGTATCATATCATACAAGATTGTGTTTGATAAGGTAAATTGTGAATCTTTAAGTTTTAAGTCGACTGTGCTTATCAAATTGTTGTCAAAATCTGCAATATTTTCGGGGGGGTCGCTTGTGCGATACATCTCCACATAACGTTGTTGAGAAATAGTTTCAAATGGGATAATGTCTGTTCCCATAAGATCGCGTGCGTTTAAATAATCTTCTTCTAATGTTATATCTGCAGTTGAAATGGTGCTGGGATAGGATTCTTCTGCAAATGTTTCGTAATCAACATAATATCCAATAATTTGGGAAGCGTCCAACATTTGAAATGGTTTTAACGAAAGCTGGTTTGGGGGGTTGTCTAACACTTTAAGAGTTTTACTATCGATTGGTACTTCGAATATTTGTAAAGAAGGCTCGACATTCACATAAAAATCAGCCATATAAGGTGTGGCGTCTTCTTCGCTTTTTAAAATTGTTAGTAAAGAATCATCCAGTATGGTGGCTTCTGGATCTGTAGGTATACATTTATTAGTCGATACATCGCACCTTTCGTCGCTCCCGCAATCTGCGTCCGAAAAACAAGGACCGGGGCCCCAAAGCTGAGAGGCGCTATCACCAGTTTCTGGATTAAAGAATTCCACGCACCAACTTCCCTCAATGTCATTATCGGGATCATCCTCGATATCGTTTATAGTTCGTGTAAGTCGCAAATCTGATGTTTGGTATTTTGCACCTACAGAGACAATATAAGCGTAAATATTATAAGTGTAATCTTCTCCATATTTTACTTGTGAATCAAAAAGATTAATATGATTATTCTCAAAAAATCCAGTGTTTTCTAGATATATACTATTGAAAATCCAGTAATTTTGTAACACATTTTGTCTTTGTGAATCACCTGTTGGGGGACCTCCTATTTTTTCAATTCTATATGCTATCACCTCGTTATGTTTTGAACCAATATTGTATAAATCATTCAAATTATCAATACTAAAATTATCCGTATTGCTAACAAACTCCACAGCATCTTCAATAGTCCCCAGAACACTCTCCGAATTTATGTAACGATAAGTGCCAGTTTTATCAATAGCAGCCTCTCGATGAATAGTTTTTTCTCCTATAAAATACTCGTTATCAGTAGTTGAAAGATAATTGTCATAAGCATAGCTGAGTAATTTGAAATAATCTACTGCTTTAAGAGAAATATTCTGAGTATTCACAACGGTAGTGTCGCGGGTACTATCAATTGAGGCTGATTGATAGTCTAATGATAAAGCATATTCTTTTTCCTCTGGGGCTAAAGAATCTGCCTCGTTGTTAAACACTTCTTTTAAACTTTTAAGAAATTTCGAAGAACAATTGTTATTATACAAGGAGTCGGTAAAATATTTGCGATGCCCTTCTGACTCATCGGTCGATGAGTCAGAAATGTCTCCCGATGGAAAACTAATGTCAATATAATATGGAAATAATCCTTTGGTGGTCTCCATATCGACAAAATTAGGTTTAGGAGTTCCACTATTAATAGAATATTGATCAAAATATATATTTTGCAACATGGTCTCGACATCACTTTTGGTGGACGCGGAAAGAGAAGTTAAAGGTACCGATTGAGAAAGATAACCATGAAGAGTATAGTCAGGTAGTTCTTCTATCCACTCCATATCAATGTCAGATAGTATAACATCTAATTCCTCTAAGACTCCCGGGTCGCGCCATTCATCCGTTGGCCAGGTTTTCTCTAAGCTCACAAAATTCTCCATAACAGGATTAAAAACTCTTCCCTTGGGTTCTATGTCTTCAGATAAAAAAGCTTTTTCTTCTTCAAGAGCTTCACCAATATCGAGGATATAAGTAATATTATTATACATTTCAATCAAATACATGTTGGGGATAAGAAGCGTAGAATCTAAATTCGCGACATATTCTTGATATTCTTTTAAGTAATAATTGTAATCATAAGTAATTTGCGAAATACTTGCCACCGCATCTCTATCCGCTAATGAAATTATTTCTTGTTTTGGATATGGCAATCCTGTTTCAAACCAATAATCATCCCAAACGTCATTATTATAAACCGGAGAATACACCACATCAGCAAATGTCCCCCCTGCTACGACCGCTTTCCATTGACTATCGTTATTTAAAAAATTATTGTCTCCATACAACCTCGTTGGAAATTTAAATGTAGGAATGACCACTCCGTCTGTCATAGAAGTCGTTTCAATATCTCCTCGTTCTGTTTTTAAGAAAAAAAGATTTGTTAATGTGGTAGAATCAAAAGATTTTTGCACTACCTCTTCTCCGCTAACAAGAGCATCTCCCCCTGCGGTAGCTTCCTCGATCTGCCAAAATCCCCCCAAATTGGTTCGCATAGTGTCTGAAGAGCCGGAAAATAGATTTAAATCAATTATCTTTGCTATTTTTTCTTGTGTGGGGTCTGCAGCCATTTATTTTTCCTTTAGTAAGTAGTAGTCGTCTTAGATGTGTCGACAGCAACAGTTTGAGTTATTTCTTTCATTCCTTGGTTAAATGCACTGAATAATTTATCCTCAATAATAGGCTGTTTAATCTTTTTAAATGTATAGCTAGTTGTTACAACAGAATCGGCCACTTCCGCAATAATACTTTCAAGATCGCTGGTGATCGCGGCGTCCACGCTTACACTGGTGGAGCCGAAAGACTCCCGTATTCCATCTATTTCATCTTCATGTAAATAGATTTTCCAGTAGCGGGCGCCCCCTTCGGGCGCGACGTACGCGGTCGACAGTTCCCCAAAAATCAATGATGAACTAGCAACACTATCCCCATGCCCTGACACGGTGTGATACAATTTATAAATAAGATCTTCAACAATATAATCATATAAGATACCCACTTTTCCTGTTTTCAAAGAGCATGCCAAAGTCCAGTCAGCATCATTTGTACACAAAGGATCACCGCCGGCGCCGATGTGAGTGGTTACAGTATGGCTCAAATTCCATGGACTGGTTAGAAAATGTGTTGACTCTGAAATTATATCTACATCATTAATAATGTATGTGTCTCCAACTCCAAGTGTTTCAACATCAGTGGAGCTAGGCATGTCTACCGCATAATCAACTTCAGCAAGATCGCACCCACCTTCCCTTTCTGTGGGGTTGAGGGCATAAGCTAGTCCAGAGTCTAAGGAGGTATATAGACACCCACATAGTGAACTCACTGACCCATCCCACCCTGTTCCTTCGAGATATTCGGGATACGCCTCGAAAAAATCGGCTCCAATAGCGGCATATGTCATCACTATATTGTCGAGGATCTCGTCCAAGACAAGTTCCCAGTCACTGGGAAGATCTTCTATCTCTTCGATGGTGAGCCCTAGGAGTTCTCCGAGCGCGCCATCGCAGGTATAACATGCTTCGCAGTCTGTACTACTCCCTATGACTTCAGCGGATATATCCGCCTCAACATCAGAGTCCTCTTTTTCTTTTTCGAGGAGATCCGAGTCGGTAGTGTACGCCGAGTCTCCAAGTTCTTCTGTGCCCATGTTTTACCTCCCTCTCTTCATCATCATTGTCATATTAGATGCGAACCTAATATAATTACCATCTTTCTCTTTTTTTATTGTGCGTTCCTCTTCTACTATATTCTTACGTTGTGCTGGATCCAATTTATAAAAAGGTCCATTAATATCAGTAAATTTGCCTACTGCGCTGGTTGGGGTAGGTTTTTTACCAATTTGAGTCTCGATATTTGGATTAGCTAACATCTCAGTGTCTGTATCTGTCAGTTTGTCTAGGGAAGCATTAGACACTGTACAGTCAAGAGCCCACAATAATGTTTCTGCTTCTTCATTTAAAGTCATGTCTGTTGTAAAAACATTGAGCCTATCTAATGCCAACAAAATACGAAGCTCATCGGGCTGCGTCTTTTGGTTAAGGACTTTTCCTCCCGCAACCCTCGTGTTTTTGTGGCGTTTTGTTCTCGATGATGTGTTACTTCTTTGGCTACGTTGGTTCTTTGCTGGTAATGGGGATTTATAAGTTGATTGTGCCATTTGTTTCTCCTAATATAACGGACCAGTGTTGTCGTTGTCTTCGTCGAGAGAGGGATACCAAATCGGAAAACGGTAATTTTCAATAAGCTTCTGAAGAACTGGTTGTATATTGTTCCATGCGTCTGTGACTGTCCT
Source organism: Candidatus Pacearchaeota archaeon (assembly GCA_002686195.1). The sequence continues at coordinate 9,010 of NZAS01000174.1, forward strand.
ATAGTCTTCTGCCACGGCTAAGTCGGCGTCGGTGACGATGCCAAAGTCGCCCATAGGGCCAACGTCACCCTCTTCATGGCCACACAAAATGTGCCAGCTGCCAGCTATCTTTGCTAGTTCCAGTTTAACATCGACGCCTCCTAAAATACTATCATCAAATTCTTCGGCTAATCCATGCCATGCTGTTTCATCAAGTTTTGCGACGGTACCGTCCGATTCAACTGTGCCGCCACACTCATTATACACGAAATACCAATTCGCGAAATATTGTTCAAGGGCGTCCCCCCATAAGTTATACCATATCACATCTACTTGGCCATATTGTTCATGTATCACTTTTTCTTCGATGCCGGTGGTGGTTTCGGGGTACCTGCCGCCATGGAGTGCATCTTTGTCCTCAGAGGCACATTCACCGGAAGTATCAGCCAATTCCTTAAGTTTCTCATATGCCTTAAGCATGGCCGCGGCAGGATACTCCATTGCCCAATCAATCGCCAGAAGTTCCGCGGTGAAATCGGTACCGCTAGCGAGATAGGTCACTGCTGACTCAAAAGTGAGGTTATCAAAGAGTACTCCTCCGTCGTAAGATTCATTCCACTCTTCTAACCAAGATGCATTCAGTATTCTCTCCCCCTCTTCGAAGCAATCTGGCAGGTCGCGAGGTTCGGGGTCATAATATTCCACATCGGCAGTTACAAGATCGCATGCGGTAAATTCTAAGTCTTGGCCATAAAGACCCTTCCCTCCAATATCTCCAGTGCAAGTAAATTCTTTCGTAATAACAGTACCGCTGTCGTCTACCAAAGCGCGAAACGCGTCGATATCTTCACTTAAATCGTCAAGAAGTTCTTTAAACGCCTCAAGTTGTTCTAGAGTTCCATTGCTGGGGCTGATAGAGTCTGCTATTATTTTTGCGTTAAGCATGATCAGATTGATGTCCCCATTAAAAATATCATCAAGCAAATCTCTATATAAATAATAAACAGTAGCCACTCTTACCCAAGGAGCAGAAGACAGATCGGGATATTTTTCTGCCATATCATTAATGAAAAAATCATTAAATACCCCATCCATCATATTATAGCTACATGCCTCATTAGCTACCTGGTAATATTCGTTAAATTCGCTTACAAAATCATCAAAAACTTCCAGCAGCGCCACCACAGCCTCAAGAGTGGTGTCTTCGATAGTCACAGTAGCGGTATATTCATAAAATCGATCTCCGATTACGTCGCCGGTGCCGACGCTCATATCAATAAATTCTTTCCCCATTATATCTTGAAACTCGAAACACATCAATCGATACCCATCCAATCCTACACCATCTCCAGTAGCTGTATCGAAATTGCGTAGCGTTAAGAAGGATCGAGCGGTGCAGTAGGTCTCATCAGTCGGGCCCGGCGCCAACGACAATGCTGGAGAGGCAGACACTGCTTGATAACCTACAGCTTCATCATCGCCATAATATATATGCTCCATTCCTCGTGATGATAAAAGTGGATATCCACTAGTATAAGAATATGGCGCAGTCATAGTCATATATACATGATTGCCTAGGTCGCCCGGGATATCCGCTTCATTAGTATGTCGAGATAGAGTGACCTTGTCTAGTTTAAAATTCAGATTGAAAATGTCCTCTCCCCACAACTGACGAATTTTCCCTATATTAATAACTGATGCAGCTTGGGCCAGATATGTAAGCGCTTTATCATAATCAAAGAAAAAGAAGCCATAATTCACACCATAAGCGTAATCATGAAAAATGTCGGTCGAAGAAGTAAATTCTCCTTCCCCATCAGCAGAGATCCACTCAAATGCCTGTCTATTAAATGTAAAATTAGAAACAAGCTCACAATCATCATAACAATCGCTATAACATACCTCAGTAGTGAGAGGGGGTTCATAAACGCCAGTCTCATATCCACGAGTATCGACAATTTTAGAACTTTGCACCACCTTTTTAAAAAGTTGCTCGCCCAATTCCACAGCGGCGTTGGCGGTATAAATTTTCTTTCTATACTTCGCATATAAACGCCCTCGGGGGGTGGTGGAGCTTTTGTTAGGATATGCTCTTCTAAAGTGATTTAATCTTGACAATAAATCAACTTGATCTCCGTAGTTTTCTAAAATCAAAGAAATATTATTTGTAACATCCAATAGATTACTATTGGTTTGGGCTTTCTCTTGATATTCTGCCAACAATTCTTGAAACGACTCAACAATTTCTTCATGAGTTACTTTCTCTGGTTTATAGTATAAACTCGTAATAGCTTGAAGTGGAGTTTCAGCATATGCTGCATCATTGATATCCACCCATATAGTTTCTATAGGATCGGGCACTGCGCCATTTTCCATTACTTGTTCATAAGCTATATCGCTCATTTCAGCTTTTAACAATTCTTGCCAATGAACATCTATGTCGATGGATGGAATATCTGTTTCCACCGAGTTCCAATATTCTTCAACTAAATCTTCAGAAGTTGAAAAAGCATAAATATAAAAATCGTCAATATCCCCCCATGTGGTGTCGTCGGAAACATATTCAGCAGTATAAATATATTTTATTATTCTATTTCCTTCAGCATCATATACGATTTGTCCCGAGTCGACTGCGTCGGCGCCGGCTAAATCAAAAGAAAATACATTACTACCATCTGGGAGGGCAAAATCAAAAATAAATGCGTTATCTTCTAAAAGTTCGGTTCCCCACATCCAATAAAATTTAATCTGTTGTAATTGATTTTTAAAAGTCTCATCATCTGTATATTGTGATGCATCAATATTCACATACAACGATAGCGAGATACTTATATTTCCTTCGGAACTATCGCCAATTTTAATAGTTTCAATATAAGGAGTGGGCAAATACTTACCAAAATTAGCTACTATATCTCCTTCATAAATTAAGTTTGACATATCTCAGGCTCCGTAACATTCCCATAAATATCATAAAACACAGCTTCTCCGGATGATGTTTCACAATCGAAATCGAAATTAATATAATAACCTTGCTTATTGAACATTCCGGCCGCCTCACATGCAGTGGTTTGATTAACAGAAGCGTCGGTTAACACATCAAAATAATATTCTACACTTGCGGTTGTCAAGCTCTGCATTTGATTTTCCACAGGTGTCTCCATCATCATAAATCCATTTTCAATTTGAGGAATCTTTTTCTCAAAATACTTTCGTTGTAAAGTCGGACTATAGCGGCCTCCGCCATCGCCCCAGTCACTACCGCTAATCACTTCAAACACTTCTATATCAAAATTTTCAGTTAATAGCTGTGTATTTATTTCATCGAAATATAATAAGGGATCATTCGCTTCCAATTGAATAACCCTGTCGTCAGCAAAAGTTGTACTCTGATCAAAAAGTTCTCTAGCATCTGTGGGATCATAGTCAAACTCTCGATTTCTCACTTTTAATGTATAAAGTGCTTGGATGTTCAACTGTGGGACTTTGGAATTAACCAAAGAGCCCGGTGCGTTATAAACTCCGGGATCAAATTTATCATCAGTATGGTAAAAGGAAGAGGAAAATCTACTCTGTAAAGCTAAAACTTGCCATGCTGGGGCGGCATCTGCTTTGCCGTTCAAAAAAGCATCACCAATAACTGAAGTAAATTTAAAAACATCTGGCGAAGGTTTTACTTTAATAGAGGTGGCAAAAGTATCCAAAAAATTAATAGTTTCTGCTTGGGCGCTTCTTATAGTTTTTTCAGGATCTCTAAAGACAACCACACTTTCTAGATATGCAACTTTCTCTTTAATGCGTGGGATTTGTTTATTTTGATCAATAGGGCGCGTCGCTGGTGCGCCGGCTTGATATGCGGCACTATACCAGATATTATCATCAAAGAAAGCATAGTAAGTAGGCTTAAGGCTTCCGATGGAAAGCAAGTAACGCCCGTAAGAAGTCAACTTAAAGTCGATAACTTGTTCTTTTTTGTCTAAAAATACAGCCATTTTTTAATCTTTTTCGCTCTCCTATAAATATTCATATCATCAAATTTTATTCATCAAAATCTATCAATGTGTGGGTATGGCCATCGGCATCCAATACAATCCCTTCAGTAATTTGATGAAAATGCTCGTCATCATAAGATGTGCGCCCATTCCCTTTATTATCGACATTATAATGATGAGCATGCTCGTTCCCCGTCGTGGTAGCTCGCACATAAGAAGTTTTCCCTCGGTTGGTTTTATAAAGTACTTGGATGTCCATTTTTGCCATCTCCACAATAGAAACATAATCGTATGGCCAATTAAACTTTGGCTCATATTCTCTTCCATCAGACAACTCGTTTTTCTTGTTTGCTCCACTACTCGAGTCAACTATAGCCGAGTCGGCTTGGGGGAAGATTTTATCATAATAATCGCTTTCACTTCGTTGTTTGACTTTAAACACCATCCATCGTAAATTTTCATCCTGTAAAATGGAGGAATCCAAAAGCTCACTTTCACTTAAATCATGTGCGACACTATAAGTACCCAAAGATATTTTTTGATATTCTCTGGGTGCAATATTTTGCCAAATATACGCCAAATCGTCTCTATCTAATTCGTATTCGAATTCAAAGAGATACATTACAAGCGGAGATATATCTGCATTATTAAGAAAATCAAATTGAGGAGGCAACACATATCTTTGCATTTTGTGAATAAGCTTTCTAATGGAAGCTCCGGCTGCCTCTAATGATTTTCCTGTTTTAGTATCCTCATTAAGGACAGCTTCCACTCTTTCAATGGGAATATTTATAAATTTCTTTCTTTCAGATGCCTCTACACCTGAAAGGGTTGTCGGGTCAGTATCTCGAATTCCTTCGGTTATGTACGGTACGACCACAATAGCTTCTTTGATGACCTGTTTTGATGTTATTTCTCCCAAGTTTACCTTTGTTTCAGATCGTTCAAAGCCCATAAGCTTCGTTAGAGATTTCATCTTCTTAAACATTTTTCTCCCATTCAAAGCCGCGTGATTATCATTATAAACTGTATCATTAGTGATTACATCGTAATGATATTTTAACCAATTCTGGGGAATATCTCCTATTTCTAAAGAGACTCCTTCTTTCGAGATTGTTCCAAACTGATGCCAAATACCTCGGGTAACTGAAGCTGATCCATAAGTGGGTAATGTCAATGTGTCATTATTATTAGCGATAGGACGAATCCCATTATCGCTATAATTTAACATAGGAGTTTCGAACTTAGATTGAATTACCCACCTCGATCCTACGGGGCGTTCTTCTAGATCAAATTCTCTTTCAATTCCAAACAAGTTAACACTAGCACTTATTTGCATCGCGTTCTCGTTGCAATTGCTACCACCATAAGGGGGGCCCGGGTCTTCGCTTCCGGTAGCGCATTTAGGCGCAAGGGAATATTTGGTAACGTTACTAGCATAAATGTCATTGCCAGGATCGAATCGCCGATAAGTTGCACTCATTTCAGATAATATTCTCTCAGCATCATATTTTTCACCAGCGATAGGCCTAAAAATAAAATCACACCACGCTTCTCCATAATAACAGGGATTGGTATATGCCCAATTGTGCCCATTTGCAAAATCTCTCACGCCGCGATCATCACCTTGTTGAGTTAACGTTGGAATAGGAGCGGCTGCCGTAGGATCCCACTTGGGTCGACCAGAAATAGGAGGCCCAAATGCTGTGGGGCGACTACACATGACGAATTTTGGTTTGCATTTAGGATTTTTAATAGGATCTTGTGGAATCGGATAATAACCCTTAAGGGCGCGCGCCGTGGCGCCGCTTCCACTATAAGCAGTGGCTCCTAATTTAGCATACCCAGTGTCGGTACCGTCAGAACCCGATTCAAATCCATAAGTGCGATCGCCACTCAGGGGGCGCCTCATTACCAGGCGGGCTCCAAATACATCGCCCTTTTCGAACCGCAAATCATCATAAAGAATTCCTGACTTTAAATATGAAAATTCTTTATTCTTTAAAAAGAAGTTAGCAACTTCCCCATAATAGTTTCTGGCCATCATGCTATAAATTCCGTCTGATTCTCCTATAAAAGACGAAGTGATGTCCAAGCTCACAGAAGGATGAGGCTCGCAGTCAATGAAAGCTACATCTGTCAAATGTGATTCTGGATCCAGAACGGTTTCAAACGGAAGTCTAACATCAAAAATAGAGCCGCCATGATATCCCTCAGGATCATCATTAACGTTGTTGGCATTGTCCTCTACGATAGCCCAATTGTCCGTCACCTCACTTGACCCTGTGAAGGCGCTCCGGCTAAACCTGGAAGGATCTATAATAATGGGGTAATCAACAGCCATGCCGGATCTGATAGCATTAAAAGTAATGCCCGGGGATCCCACGGCCTGCATCAAAGGCCTCAATAAAGAACCCGATATTTGAATTAAATCACCCCCCCTAACAGGAGAGGCACCATGTGCTTTTCCTACCAAACCATCACTATAAGATTTAGAAAACTGAGCTATTAAATCTTTGGCTCTGTGGGCTGGATAAAAACCTCTATAAGGATTGAATCGAATTGCGGCACTTACAACCAGTTTAATTTGCTTGGCGTCTAAACCTTGATTGGTGATCTTGGTATAATTGACATCCGTAATTTCAGAATTAGAATAAGTTTTGTAGAATGTATCTTGAGAACTATCTTTATCCGTTCCTACAATCTCAAAAGTATCCAACTCACTTAAAATTCCATCTTCTATCATGCCTTCTACATGTTCACTTATCCTAAATTCAGGAACAATGGAGTAATCCTTAGCTAACAAGCGCAAATCATACCTAAAGTCATCATACTTATTAAACCAAGGGTTGGATGCTGTTGCCTCAAACCGCGCTATAGAGTTTCTTACCACAATACGCCCAGCTTGAGTATTTGCTTCCCAAAGCGCTTCGCCGGCATAGGGCTCGGGGGCGAGTGTCATAGAGCAAGAATTAAATTCGCCGGCCCCCCATTGGGCGTCTACAGCAACATTAATAGCAGTGGACTTCCATGGTCCCTGGGCGCTTTTCGGGGTCGTGAGCATGTGTTTGCGCTCCAGCAGTGCTGCGGGATCCAATGCTTCATATTTGTTTTCCACTGGGCCTCCTGTAGCTGGAGTATCCCAATAAGAGAAATAGTTATTTTGAAGCTCGCCGGCGGCGCCCGATACTTTAAGGCCAATATCGCGTGCACTGCCAGATGACCATGAAGGACTTGGAAGTGTGTCTTTAGTTCTGGTTAGAAAATTGGTTTGAGCATCTAATACTTCACAACTCTGTGAAACTGAGCAGCTAAAGGAGTTTCGCAAAGTTGCACCAACGGTTGTGCGCGCCGAACGAGCATTTCGCCAGAATTTATTATCATAACCAGTTCTAGTGGTGGTGGTAGCATAAAACTCATTATCATAAGCCGGGTATACTCCTTGGGTGTAAAGAATAGCGTTAACATTATAACCGGGTCTGGAGCCTAAACTCAATACTTTATCATATGGCGTAGTAACCTCACTCAAGGGAATGTTAAAATAATTATCTAAAGCAAGATTATTAAAAAATATTCTCTCATTATTATCACTTGTTTGAACCGCAAATTTAGTATGAGATGTGCTTGGCATCCCACCTTCAGCAGAACGAGGAGTAATAATTTCCACTTGGGCGGGGCGGCCTTTCATCGAAACCGGCAAGATTGGGTAAGAAGTTAATGTATTGCGGCCGCCAAATTTCGCCAATTCTAAAGTATTGTTAGCACTCTCGGAAACAAAAATAGGGCTATATCCTTGATGTCCGACAGTCCAATTCCACCCATAAGTATTTCGACGATGGGCCATCAAAAGATTAAAGTAGTTGGCAAATGGAGCAGTAATAGAAGACGAATCAGCAGCAACAAAAGAGTTGATAATATCGCTGTTATAATAATTTAGCGCGCTATCGGTAGATGAAAATCCCAATGTATTGCTGCCGGCAACATTTACAGGATCCACTATGAGAGTATTAAGTCTTCCAATAGGCTGAATGGCTCCATTTGCAGCATCCACGGCGCTTCCTGTGACAAAGTCAAAATATTCTACATACCCAGTAGATCCAGAGAATAAACGATGTGGATATTGCCAGCCGGGGGCGTTGTATTCGTAACGATAATATCTTACATCACTCGAGGATATTAAAGAGGCGGTCATCCAAGAATATTGCCTATCTGATCGAGGAATTTGATGCGTAACAAACGCATTATCAAACTGTGAGCCACTTGAATAACCTGCGGATGAAGAATCGATAATAACAAATCTATTTCGATTTACCTTCTGAAAACTAGGTAACTGGTTATATGTCTTTCCCGGGGGCTGAGTTTCAAAACGGGAATCGCGACCAAAGCGTGCTGAATGTCTAGCTAATAAGATTCGTAAGCCATAATCCCTATCAGTTTGATCAACCACGCGGATACCAGGAGTTCCAGAACCAGTCGCTTCCGAGATAGATCCAGAATCTTGGAACGGCCTAATCACGGACCAGTTGCGAAAAGGTAGAGCGTTATAAGGCGAAAATTCTCCGGCGCGGATATTCTTATAGCCGAGACCCATACTTTGAATATCTCCTGGTGCAGAAAAACGACTAATAATAACTGATTTGCCAGTTTCGGCGCCTAAATATGCAAGCGAATAATCGGGAGTAAATTGAAAATGTGATTCTGCATCGCGACGAATATCTAAATACGAACGACCTTGGGTAGGAGCGGGTGTTTGAGTAATTTGAGTCGGCAATGTGGGTTGTGTTTTAATAAACTGTTGAGGGTTGGAGGTAGCTCCGACGGTATTAATAATTTGATAATTGGATTCATAATTTCCTAAAATAGTTGAACCCGTACGATGTTGAATATTTTTAATATTGACCGGTCTCTTCGCAACAAACCCGCGATAATACACAGCTTTTTGAGATGCAGTCATCGGATAGGGTACTTGATTCTCACTGTTGGCTTCGGGCCATGGATAATCTACACCCACCATACCAATCGCACCGGTGCTGGAGGGACATTTGCCCAACAACAGTTTCCAGGCCTCTGGGCGTGTTAAATAAGTATCTAAAGTGGGGCCAGCATTGATCGCTATATGACGAGACTGGTGGCCTCCCACTACATGATCGGTAAAGGGCCCTTGCATGGGTGTTTCTGCATCTGGTCCATAAACATCATTATGAAGATTTACCACTTCAAGTCCAGGAGCCACCCGTTCAACTACTCGTTTATTATAGCCCGTCGTAACTGATGAACTCATTATATTAAAAGGAAACGCAAAGGTGCTTTTCATAGTAGAATACCCTGTTCCCTCTTCCCAGTTGCGGCCGTGCTGCACTTTCATTACACGCCGAATCTTTCGATTCGGCAACGCCGTTGCAGGATTTAGGGTAATCTCATTTAAAGGTACCATATCTGCTGTAAGGGCAAAAAGAGTATTTACAGGCACAAAAATATCATTATCAGTATTAATAGGGCCACCAGGATATAAAGCATTATAAATAAATTCCATGCTTTTATTTTGAGTTCCAGGAGAACGATGATAATTGGTACCACCCCCTTGTTGGCGCTCTAGCTCAGCTTGGAAAGCTGCCCTTTGAGAAGTGGGAGGAGGAGTGTAAGCATAAATATTTCCTTTGGTATCTGCAACCATAGGTATAACACCTTGTGGTGAAAAAGTGGCATCCGTCGTCGTGGTACCTAGACTATACATCACACTATTGTTGTTAGCGCGCTGTTGATCAATATCATCATCCCCAGAAGATATCTCCGGCACTTCAGTAGGATCTGCGGTGATCCACCACTGCTCATTTTCATTAGTAGGAATAACCTCTGCACCCGGTGTTACTGAGGGTGCAATCGCAGAGGCAGCGCCATCGTCGAAATTAGTGGCGCCTTCATCCTGGCCTACAGGCGCCACATTGGGTTGGGCGATACTGATTACAGCTTCCGGGAAGGTTTCTCTAAATTCAAGAGTAGGAAATTTAGTCCAATATTTGTTTCTTTCGAGTACATGGCTTTCAATAGTATTATAAGTATCAGAAGTAAAATTGCCTGTGGCGGCAACCATTTGACCAATTATCTCTGCCAAGGCATCATCAAACCATTTATAATATTCAAGAAATTTTTCTACTTCTTTAACTTTATCAACTCTTCTAAAAAAGATTTCTCTTAGTTTTTCTAATGTTTTATAACGCGTACGATATCTATTAACCGGCTCCCCAATAACATTATTGAAATCCACCACCCCAGCAAAGAAATTGAGCATTTCCTCAGAAATGGCATTATACATGCTCTTTTCTAAAGTATAATAATAATCGGGCGGTGTCTCAGGCACTCCAAAATAAGTGTCATCATCTGATAAAATTTGAACCATGTCTGAGGATACTGCTATTTCCGGATTAATAAATTGATAAGCGTTTGTGGACTGGCTATAAATTATATTTGCGGTCGAGGCCGGCCATCCTGACCCCGAGCCAATATGTTGATAACCCCCCACTTCTCCTATCCATCCGTAATAATTTCTGAGTGTTGCTGAACCAGAACTAACGTCTGTTACGGTAAATGAGCCCAGTGTATTTGAACTGTGTACTTTATTGAAATCCCAACTTAGCGCCAACATGTTGGAATTCAAAATACTGCCACTATTTTTAAGATTCCAATCTAAAGGCGAAACATTCCGATAAGATCCCGAAATTCCATAATTATCTATATCGTATGCATGCTGGTTTAGACTCAAATCATCTAGAGAGGTTAACCAATACCGCACTCCATCAACCAACACATCGCTGGGATTAATAAGAGTTCCCGTAATATTGGTGCGGCGGGCGCCCACATAAATTCGTTTGGCGGCCTTTAAAAAGTTTTGACCGGTCGTCTGGGAAATTGTAGCAGTTTTCTCAAAGCTATTGCATATTACTCCAAGTTCTGCGTTAATACCTTTGAATATTAAATCGTAATTATATGTGCCTGCCCCGCTAACAGAATTCACCAAAGGAAAAGAAGTGGATCCCGATGGATTGCTCGGCCTTAGCCTGACTGAGAGATTCCATAGCTGGTTATCATATACATCATAAAATACATCGCTTGTTAGGGTGGGGAAGGGTACATTATCGACTGTAGAATTAGGGGTTAAAGATGAAGTCAGCTTAAATCTAATATTTTTAGAGCCGGGTTCATCTCGCACAGCTAATACTTGAAAACTCACATTATCATTAGCATACCATGTCGTTAAAGTGGGGTCATCAATAGATGCTGAGTGCATTCCAAATAAGGATATGTCTAAATTTTGCCGGTCTGCTGGCTTTGTGACATCTTCAAAATTCGGAAAATGGATGTCTGCTTCTGCTGTAAATCCATACTTACTTTCATAGGGGACGCCAGCGGGGACACCCACCCCTTCACTTCCCGAAATATACCCTCTTCCGTCGCCATTAGAAGTGTCAGCTAAATATACCAACGCTCCCATATTACTCGAAGTGTTGAAATTCAACATTTTCTTATTAACCAGAGTTTGGCGTAAATTATTTTTTAACTCATAAGTTTGATTATTAGAATAAACATTTAATCTTATAAGTTTATCATCAACATTAAAGCAACGTAAAACATTTCTAACTGACTTTTCTGTACCTTTCGATTTAAAAATATCAGTAAGATTATTGTATAGATTCTGATAAATAAGATTCTTTGTTTCAGTTAGATCTCCTTCAAACAAAGATTTTTCATCTCTATTTAAAAATTTCTCTAATACTGTAGCATCAATAAAAATTTCTGGTGTATACAAACCCAATGATTGGGGCAGATGTTCGCCAAATGCTACCGGCGTGTAAGAAGCACTAACATAGTTAAGATATCTAAGAGAAGGCACCGATTGAATAGATAAACGCAATGTGTCGAAATAAGTTCCCAAAATATGCGCTAATATTTCTACAGTGCTTTCGCCCGGGGATATAAATTCTCCGTCGCGAGGATCTACTTCTTCTATTATCCAACTAGGAATTAAACTGCGAATACTAGCATTGTTATTAAAATCATAGTAGGAACCCGTTCTTTGTAGTTTATTTTTTAAACTAACAACAGTGGGATGAGTCTTATAGATAATAGGATCTTTAAACTCAGTAGCGGATGCGGTGGCTTCTACAATCGCAGACCCAGTAGACCGAGAATTGGCACTATAGCCCGTCCACTCTCCGTTCGATATTCTCCCACTATAATCTAAAACCGTACTATCGATAGTGGTATCCGTAGTGATTCCTTCATTAAATTTGTAATAAACTCCCAACGTAGTGTTAGAAATATCACTGTTAGTTCCCCCTCTTACAGGCACAAACCAATTTTTAATAATTTCCTCGCCGGTGCGCGCATTCTTCCAAAATCGAAATTCATCTATAGAGCCCGATAGTTTGCCTGCTCCGTCTAAATCTAATCCTGCGGTCGTTGCTGCTGATGCTGTTAAAAGAGCACCTATTCTCCCCATCAAATCTTTTTGTGGGAGCGCTCCGATGTTCGAAGAATGAGTATATTGATCATTGTAGATGCCATTAACAAAAAATCTAGTTACACATGTACTTCCCGTATTGTAAATTTTAATCGCATAATGATTCCAAGTTGCAAGTGTGTCGACATTTATATTCTGTCCTAACGCCTGTCGATAAAATCCATCGGGAGTACCGCCGGCCGTGCCTGACTGCACTGTTAATCTAAATGGCGAGCCCACAAGATCTGAGGCTCCCGATAACTCGATAATGATACGACCATAATCGTGATTGCGTTCGTTATTGTTATTCCATAAATCAAAAATAACTTGTTTTTCTGTTTTGGAAATTAAATCAGAAAGAGGGATTGCCGATCCTGTCTTTAGCCAAAATTCAACTGTGACACCTCTATCAAAATCGCTTTGGAGATTAGATTCGCGCGAGCCGGAACCATAATCTGAGGGTAAACCCGCATTGGTGTAAATATCGGTGTCATATATGTTTGCAAAATCTCTCTTGGATGATTCTGGATCCCGGAACAATCCGGCGGTTGTAGTTGAGGTGGTGGTGTTGGGGCCTCCTTTTAATGTAATGTATTCTAAAGCGCTCGGAATTCCATAACCAGCGGCTTCGGCGGTCTTGGTTCCCCACCCATCAGCACTAATATTTACATATCCGTTGGTGCGCGGATAAAGATTATCAAAAATATAGTTATCTATGTCAAGCGAATCGTTAAAGAATTCATTAACTTCTGCATCAGATCCATCATACGGATAAAAATCAACAATACGATCCATTGCTGATTTATAATATAAGTTAGCTGACCCATATTTAACAAAGTTTTTAGGGTCCCCATAGTTGACTTGAGGAACAAAAGTACTTTGTTTTTTGGCTATTTGCGCAACGTTTTTCGCAGATTCTACATCTTTAAATGCATCTTTCTGATCAGTAGAAGAAAGATAATTTCGTGATTTTTCTGTAGATTCAAAAAGTTTCTTAATACTCATAGTCTTCTACTCTGAATTTAAATACATCGGGTTGCTCAACCCATGAATTAAGAACGTTGTTATAAAAAGAGAATTTGAATGCATATTCATATCCCGGTTCTAATAACTTCATATCTAAGTCAAAGTAATTACCAGAAACATCGTATGACATTAAGGTCTGCAAATCACTACCCGTGCCATAAGGTACTGCGTCATACGCGTCCAAAACTCTATAAACCCGATAAGATGCGCTTATGATATTGGTAGTGGGCGGTGAAAGTGTAGCTACTGTATAAATCGTAGGATCCCAATATTTGTCTCTAACATATAAATTAAATCGTGCATTTTCATTAGCACGATATTTGTCTTTGAGATTGGTAATATTCATGTAATAACTGGGGTGTGTGACTCGATTTTGACCCCTAACGATATTACAAGGAATTGTGCCAGTGAAATATTGTACGAGCGCATCATTCGCATTCTTCGTCGTGTGGCTCCCCGTAAACCATACATCATAAATATGCTTTAATTGGGTCGCTCCTGTAAATGCAAAGGAAGCGCTATAAACCCCTGTAGATACAATCCCTCCAGTTACTACAGTTTGAAATCCACTCCGTACATGACCTGCTTCATCTACCGATAAAATTTGAATACTACCGGTACCTTGGCTCGGGGCTGGGCCCCCCGACAAACGAATATCGCAGGGTCCAATATCATTGCCGTCACCACCCCCTTGATCGGCATAAAAGCCACCCGTCGACCCAGAATAAAGGCTCACATAAAGGCGTTTTTCCCAAGTACCCCCATAGGCCGGCGGAATGTTCGATAATTTTCCATCAATATAGTTATAAAAATAAATGGTATTCACATTCTTGGCAGGGGGCGCCAACGAGCTACTAAAGAAGAAATTGCCTCGGTCATCAGTTGTTGCTGAATTCCAGCGAGCCTCGATTGTAGGTTTTTTAAAAAAGAATTCAGTTCCACGAGCAAAAAATCTTTTCGTATAATATGATACGGTAGAACCACTGGGATTATAAATCACACTCTGTGTGGAATCATCGGCGTCAAGGGCCGGCAAGCCTGGGGTACGGCTCACCACATTATCAGCTGAACCAGACTCGTAAGCTTCATAACTCGCGGATAGATGAACTCCTACTCCATAATTGGGATATGTACCATCCAACCATTGCTCAACCAAGGGGGTAATGTCTAAATCGAGGTCTTCGAGGCCGGTGGTGAAGTTCTGGGTGAAAGTATGAATCTCAGTATCAACATCGGCATTTATTCCCCCAGTATGGTAAGATCCGCCGGCCAACAAAGTACCATTAATGTCAGTCCAATAAGCGGTATTTGAAGCGCTCATCCAGTTGGATCCTTGGTTCCCCACAGTTAAGTCTTTATAGCCCTCTAAATCTAAACCAACTCCCTCTTGCCATGACTGTGATACTCCCAAAATCGTGAGAGTATAATCTGTTGGTACAGTTTTTGAATGTTCAGCGTTATATAGCCGCAAATAAAAACTCACACTACCGCTCCCTGGAATATCACCTTTAGTGCGATCAGTGGCAATAGTAGTAGTGGGAAATTGAACTAAAATACGCGAGAGTTCTTGAGAACTCGTCGTCACTCTACCATAAATGGAAAATGTCTCTAACACATCCGCTAACCCTGCGTTGGCACCTGTACCCCGGGTCGTCAAATTTGGCTGATATGCGTTGACGATAGTATTATCAGCCGTGGCCCCATATTTTTTAATAGCCATTACACTACTTTGCCTCTTATATCTGTCTCAGGAAATTTGATTTCTACCAATGCGTTGGCTGGTACTATTAAGTAACTTCCGTCGGGGGACAGATTGTCATTAATATTAATGTTTGCAAAGGAATAACCCGCGCCCGTCTTATTAACGAGCTTTACCGTTAACACATCTAACAGCCCTTTAACATTTTTTAATTCGCTATAAATGTCACTAATATAGAATGGTTCTCCAATATAAAGAGGAGAACTATATTTTATTGCCAAGGTATTAATGGCATCATCTAATAAAACAAACTTATCAGTACCAGTAGCAGCTTTGATGATAAATTCGATCCCTATGTTGAGAATATAGGGATCTAAAATATCAATTGTGTCATTAATCATTCTGTACTGATTTAGCCATGTTTTTATATTATCCTTAATTGTGCTATTGGTTTTGATCAATTTGCCGGCGCTATCTTCGGAAACCACATATAAATTAAGGTTTCTTTTTTGTGAATTGGGATCTTTTTGTGTAGAGCAACGCTTAATCGAGCCAAATTTTGCCGGCATCCTATACACAAGGTTCTCATAATCCGCTTGAGTAACCGCCCGATTTTGCGTGGGAAAAGTATCAAAAATTCTTCTTTTAACTTCAGCAGAAGAAGGTGATGTGACATCCCCCATAATGGGCTCCTCGTTAAACACTTCCAGCGAATCAATCACTGTTTGCACTGTTGTGGCGTTAAGGGAATCGAAGTTGGCAAAATCCATTCTAGCGCTCGCCACTGCGTTCAGGGCGCCCGCCGTAATATTAGAATTTGCCGGATTGGTTACTCTATACGTAACGGTAAGAGTCGTATTCGACGGTACAATACCCAGGCTTTCATTTTTAGATAATCGTGTGGGATCAAAAGTTGTACTAGTCACGTAATCTTTTCCAAAAACATCCATCGCCACTGATTGTGGATCTGCTACAACATTACTTTCTCCCGTTTTCCCACTTCCAAATTGTAAAAAAGTATTGGCGCGTGTCCTTTCGACTGCAAACTTTCTGGAGACTAAAATAGGCTTTAGAATGGACGGAACATTATCATTTTTATAATTGGTGTTACCAAGTTCCTTTAAGATCATGTCTTGTGCAAGATAATCAACTTCAAAGTATTCATTGCCTTGTGAATCGGTAACTGAAATAATTTCTGAAACTTCAGAAGCTTTTAAAGCAACTCTTAAAAATCTCTGGTAGGAACCGATTTTTATTCTTTCTTGGCTGAAATATCCTGAAACTACATTTCCACGAGCTTTAATGGCATAATATGTGGGGGCGCCCGTAGTAGCGTCAACTGTTGCCACCACAGAAGGAAACTTGGGATCTGAAAAATCAATGTTTTCTGTTAAAACAAAATTTAGTCCCGTTTGTGAACTAAAACGCGAACCTCTTTTAAGAATAGGAATATAATTAGTGTCGGGCCCAATTCCCGTACTCGATGCCGGGATTACTATATAAAATGCCACCGTCCCATAGGTTGAGGGGCGCCCCGTATATTTATAACCCAGGACGCGGCCATGGCGTAAAATATTACTATATTGATAAGCCGTATCTAAAAAAGATTCGTTAACATTATAATCCAAATAAAACGACAGTTGATCGCCGATATAAGCTACCGCATCTATCATAAGTGACCCAAAAGACGCTTCGCTCCAATCTTTAAAGTTGTCCGGATAGAATCTCTCGACTATTTGCAGTAAGTCTCGGCGAATAGTTTCGTATTCCCGATGTGTATAATCTATTGGTACTATCTTTTTTTGTTCACTGGACATAAAAAACCCTCATTTTTAAGTAGTAATTTCTAATAAATCTGATTGGCTTAGGCCAGGAATACTATATCTTATCTGTATTCCTAGGGAATTTTGGTCTGCATCAGTATTTCCAAAGAAAATATTTTGAATTCGAATGGCGGGAATATAGATACGAACTTGTTCTCTAATTTTTCCATCTATTCGAGAGGTGGTATCTTGACCAAAATTCTCAAATAAATAACTTTTAAGTCCAACACCAAAATTAGGATCCATCACTCTCTCGCCTGGATTAGTAAGCACCAGCATTTTCAAATTTTGTTTAAAAAGCTTCTTTAAAGAGCGAATCATATGAAAACCATTTACAGTATCTAATTCTAGCGGTAGCGCTACTCCAAGTGAACTCATTTTTTATTTACCTCACTATAACTATCATCAATCGTTACTTTCACACAACTCTCCATTCTCATTAAATGGATTTGTGCGAAGCATTCTTCGTTTCCACCATGGTAGAAGGTGTTGGCCGGGCGCATTTTTGAATTTTTCTTTAAATTCATTTGTAATAATGACGCCCGGAGTTTCGCCGGGGCCCCCAAAGCTATCATTGTCATCGGCCGGGTTCCAAGTGCGAGAATAATAATAGCTCTTAAATATTTTCTTTATTCGTGTTTTAGAATTACGCAGCAATACTTGATCCCAATCATCCCACTCTAAAACAAACGGCGACGGAAAGCCTGAATTTCGATCTACTGGGTGGGCCCAACCGGC
>NZAS01000175.1 GCA_002686195.1 Candidatus Pacearchaeota archaeon
GTCTATCTTAAAAGCAGGCTCGTTGTCAAGTAAATATTCTAAAACGATCTGTTTTGCTTTTTGTCCTCTCGGCACTTTAATGCCTGCGAGCTTACGTGCTTTCTGCGCCGTCACGTATTCCGGCTTAATCTCAAACACTTCATAAGTAAGCCATGACACAATACCATTAAACTTTTGAAGCTTTGCCATCGTCTGTGCAGAAGATCCGCCAGAGTTAAAAAACGTAAATGGTTGTTCAATATAGATATGCACAATAGGAAACTCTGCATTTCCTATGAATGTGTCTTCGCTGCCACACTGATAGGCTTCGAAGATATCTAGCAATTTTTCTTTGATAGCAACTGCTTTCGCAAAAATATCTTTTTCTTTTCGCAAATCTACTGAATCATAATATACTATTTGGTTTTCTCCAACAACAGCAAACCCAGTAATGCTGGTGGAAACGTCAATTCCTAATATCATGGTTTTATTATACTATATATCTAATCGAATTTTAAAGGTTAAATCTTCATCTTCTTCTTTAAGGATCGGAGTAGATAAAGTGGCAATCCCCATTAAATTTTTACTTTCATCATAAATTCCCACTCGCGAGACATATACCTGCCTTTTAAAGGAAGAAGAATAATTAGTATAACTCGAACTTCGGACACTTGCAATCACTCTATTAGGATTTTCTTCATAAACCGTAGAAGAAGTAATTCTTAGCTCATCTTGACCATATTGTAAAAAAGTAGGATTATTAGAATAATTTACTTCTCCTCTTTTCGCATGAGCAAACATGGTCATAACTTGTGTGTCTGTGGCGCCTTTAAAAGTTAAATTAAAGGAAGCTGAGTTAAATGCTTCACCGGTGCTGGATTGTGCTATTCCATCTTGGGAGCCGGCGCCGAAATAAATCCATGCCGGGGAACTAGGACCAGATGAGGTTAGAGGGATTCCTGCTTCATTGAGGGCCCAAGAGCCAGTCAAGGCTATAAATCCTTCTTCGTAAAATACGACACCAGCACATTTTCCATCATTAGAAGTATAATCAGAGCCAGATAGTTGAATTAATTCGCCATTATACTTTGAATCTCTCAATTCGCCGGCCAAGGTTCCACTAAAATACCATTTTAACGACAGGCTACCTGGCTTTATCCGCGTACCATAAAAAATGGAAGGAATAGAAATTAAATTAATTGCTTGCTGATCCTTAATCCATTCATAAGTTGAACCATTCCAAGCTCCCGTAAGATTATATTGATTACTGCGCGCTGCATAATAATTGAATTTGTTTTTAAGAGCCCAATAGTGAGGATACACAGGGGCTCCATATTGAAGCTCTCCGTTATAATCATAATCTTCTATACTTACCACTGCTGGGGGTTCTGCGTCGTCGTAGGTAATATTTTTCATAACCTCTCGTTGGCCAGCCATCGGAGACATAAATTCTCTTTTAATGGACGAGGACAAGGGATAACTCCCATATAAAATATCCCCAACAGCATCCATCGTCCATTCGTTTTCCGCACTTACGTCTGGATTACTACTGGAAGCAATCGCGGTTCTAAAGCTGGCTCCCGCACTATCTTTTGTAATATAGGGATAAATAAAGTTATTAGAACCATTCAATTTATCGATGTTATATTCGTATAAACTAATAAAACCAGGCGGTACATTGCGCACATTAGCGCTTAAAGCTCCCGATTGTTCAGGGGTGTTATTATAATAGACGACACTGTCATAAATAAAGAACTCACACTGTGGGTGAGTTCTCATTGTATTCAAAATAATATCATTAGGATTGAATTTTTTTAAAGACATTTTAGAAATCTAATCTAACACGTAATGTAACCTCGTTAGTAGGATCTTTCTTTATAGGCTCTGATACCTTTGCCACTGCCATCAGTTCATTGCTCGCATTATAAAGTCCAATCGTCGTAATGTATGCCACTGGTGTGTCGGCCGAAGTGTTCTTAACTCTTATCTTGCTTCCCGTAATATATGTAGGATTAGTACTATAATTAAACTTATTATGAGGAGCCCTACAGAAATAAATGGTGGAATTGATCTCGGTGGTGTTGTTAAAAGTCACATTAGATAAGCGATGGCGGAGCGCATCACAGGATTGGCTGATGCTCGATCCGGTAAATGCACCCGAGATACTCTGTAAAAATCCATCGGAATGTTGTCTGTAAAAGGCACCAGCAGAGGCGCCTACTTGTGGCGGCGCTACACTATCGAACACAGAAGATGAAAGAACAACAATTCCGGCTTGATAAAAAACAAGACCAACGCCCGCTTCGGAATCAGCAGTTAAGCCAGAATAAGTAAAACTACCAGCCTCGCCGTAGCGCCTATATAAGACGCCATATTCTCCGCCGGCAGCAACAGTGCTCGTTCCGCCTGTGTCCGAAGCCGAAGCATCGGTTAAGACCATTACAGCCCCACTAGTAGAAGTCGTGGCGTCAGCGGGACTCGAAAAAGCCGTACGCCAGGAGCCAGTCGCGCAAGTGAGGGCCACCGTACCTTTTTTAATCTGATCCTTCGTAATCAATCGAGACATATTGAGGAAAAAACATGATAACATTTGATTATCATCATCGCCAAAATTTAAATCTCCCTCAAAGATTTCTACCGTGTTAGTAGAACCGGTATATCCTAAAAGAATTTGTGCAAATTCCGTATATAAATTGATCTTTTTAGCGTTTTGTTCGCTAGTCGATGCGCTAAACGGCGAATCGCTATGGTATCCCATTGAAATATCAAAAATATGATTTGATGATGAACTCAAATAAGGATAGTCATAGACAGATTGAAACATTCCATGAGTATAATTTTTAATATTATCCTCACTTGTTTCTTGTCCATATGTACCACTAACAATCGTTCCTGTTAAGGGAATCGATTCGTGAAGCAGAGTTCGTGTTGTTGTTACATCGGTATTAGTATTTAAACTCTCAAAAGTTTTTACCGGCATTTAATTTCTCCAAATGTTTTATTATGATGCACGTCGAATAAGTCGTATTCCTTGCGTAAATCTTGCGCCCGTGGTAGTTCCCTCAATAATGACTTCGGTATCAATATAATCATATGTATATCCATCAGGAAACACTGTTTGGCCAATAGAGCCATATTTAGTAAATTTCGTATCTCGGGTGCCATCTTTGGTGGTATTCAAGCCGACTTGGACAGTGAAATTTACTGCAAAAGCACTTAGACGCGGGCCCTTGATAGCGGATACATCTGTCGCCGCGCTGCCACCAGCAGTCACTGCATAAACCGTATCCGCAATTCCTCGGCCGACAGATACACTATAATTTTCTAGCCCACTGGCCTTAGAAGTGGCTGTGTTCCTTCTTATTTTCATGTTGACCCTATCGGAGCCGTCGACCGTATTGGTGAATCTAGATTGAGCCGTGGGGGTCATTGTGCCGCCAATAAATCTCCTATCAACATAGACATTAAAATTAGAATCAATAAGATTATTAGAGGCGCCTAATGATTGACGATTAGTAATATCTCCTACTATTTCATCTGTGTTAAACCCAGTCTCCAAAATCATTTTGTAACCAGTTGTTGAATTGCTTTCCAAAAAATACTTTGCATCGCCCAAGGCCGTGCTCGATCTCATTGCGTTTGCTGTTTCGGAATTCACAGCCAGATACATAATAGCGCCAGTCACGTTTACGGCCTGGTCGGTAGTAACTTGATTTAATACTAATTCTGGTAAATAAAGCAAATCGGTTTTAGTATAGGAGGTTAAGCCATAATTGATGCCGATATTTTCATAAGCAAAGGCTTCAAAGATGGGCGTTTGTAAAATTTCTAGATCGTAATATGGTGAGCCTGACACATGATTTTTATTGTATAGAGCATAATTAATCTCATCATCGCCAAAGGCATATTTTGTAATCTTAAAATTTCCTTGTGCCATCTTTTTTCGGCCTAAATCCGTTAGAACCGCATCTAAAATAATGTCACCGGAATTATCTAAAAAAGCCATTTATTTACCTCTCTTTTCATAAATAGTTATAATTTTATAATTCAGTAGTTAAATTATAAGTAATATTTAAATCTATCATCTTTCCTGTTTTCTTTGATGTAAGCCGAATTTTAAATGTTTTATCAAAAATTGTGTCATCTGTGTCTCCTACTACAACATTTTCGAGTTGAGTATAAGATTCCTCGTCAAAATCTACATCGTCTACATTTAAACTTACTTGAGAAAAATTAGGTTTTAACTGGAAGATCTTTTTAAAGGGGACTGCTGGATTCGTCGGAGGGGATTCTTCGAGATCACTTTCGAAAAGAATATTAAATATTGAATATAAATAGCCTCCATCATTAATTAATTGAGCTTCATAAATTTCCGATAATTGACCAGGCATGTTTTGCTCATTCATTATACGAAAAATGTAATAATATTTTTTGTTAGCCGTGATTTTATCTAAAATTTCAGCCGTAGAGACATTATCGTTGGTATCGGGTTCCAACAAATCGACCGTTTTAATTAACTTATTATCAAAATCAGCCAAAGAAGTAGGTAGTTCTTCCGTTCTATAAACTTCCACTGTTCTTTGATAAGAAATACTTTTCAAATCTATATAACTGCTACTCAAAAAATCATGACCATGTAAGTACTCTTCTTTTAAAGTATCGTCTGTCGAACTGATAGTGGAAGGATACAGTAAGTTGTTTTCATATGCTTCATAATCTGCGGTGAAGCCTATTCGTTGGGAAGTATCCATCATTTGATAAGGTCCTAGATCTACTCGATTGGCCGGATTATCTAAAATTTTTAAAGTTTTGGCATATATGGGGATTTCTACTAGCTGAATGCAAGGTTCATAGTTTAAATAAAAATCAGCTAAATATTCATATTCACTTACGACTTGTTCATTGGTAGCAAATTCATTATAATCCGACAAATTATCATCCTCACTAAATAATTGAACAGCGGGGACGCCAGTGACAGGATCATAAAATTCCAAACATATAGCTTCGGATTCATCCTCTTCGCCTGAATTTAAAGTAATTTGTCCGAATTTTCGCGTTAAGCGTAAATCAGAAAAAGAATATTTAGGACCCACCACTAAGACGTAAGCATAAATATTATACGTATAATTTTCATTGTACTTAACTTGAGAATCATAAAAGTCTGTTCCCTCCATAAAATCGGCTGTATTAAAGAACCAAAAATTTTGTAGTACATTTTGAGTTTGGGAATCCCCCCGAGGAGGGCCACCGATTTTTTCAATCCGATAGGCCAATGTTTCACGATATCTACTGTCTAAGCTATACAATTCATCAATAGAATCAATTCCAAAATTACTACTATTCTTGCCATATTCTATTGTATTATTAATCATTTCAATAACATTTTCTGAATTCATAAATCGATAGGCTCCTATTGTGTCCATAGTGGCGAATCTGTTGATGTTTCGGGGCCCCAAAAAGTAACAATTATCCGTCGTAGAATTAAAATTATTGTATATGTAAATTAACATTTTAAAAAAATCCATAGATCTATAAGCTACGTTCTCCGTTACTACTCCTTCGGTAATCGTCTCTGTTTCTAACGATTCATCATTAGAAGTGGTCTCAACCGCATATGTAAGAGTGCTCGGGGACAAATCATCAATTTCTTCATTAAAAACTTCTTTGAGTGTTTTCATAAACTTGGCCGTAAGATCGCTTTCTTCCATGTAGGTCACAAATGTGCTATTGGTATGATCGGCCGTCCAATTAAATTTCATATAAAAAGGAATCATACCGATTGATTCATTCATTTGTGAATATGTATCTTCGGCGGTTACATCTGTTAAAATATTATTGTCAAATATAATGTTTTCAAACTGTGTCACTATGCCCTGTGATGTCGAAGCAGATAATGGAGTAATAACAACGGATGATGAATAATATTGATATATTGACGAATCCGTCATATCATTTGCATATAGATACCCATCTTCCACAGTAAAATATTCCTCCATTTCATTTAAAAGACTCACAGCATTCCCAAAAGTTTCTTCGAGGGTGACAAAATTATAAATATCCTCACCCAACGACGCGGTGCCCGGGGTGGTGGCCAATTGAAACATCTTCAAGAGATACATGTTGGGTATTAATTTCTCATCTATGTTCTCAATATAGCTTTGATATTGCGGTAAATAATGCCAATAATCATATGAAATTTGAACTTCGTTAGAAATATCGGTGTCAGCTTGCAAAATATAGTTTATAACCTCTTTCTCATAAGCAGAATAAGGAAGAGAGTAGTCAAATGAATAATCATTATAAACCGCATCAGAATAAATGGGTGAGTAGTCAATAGATTCAAAAGTACCACCAAGCAGTACCCTATTCCAGTGATTGTCGTCCTTTACTGTATTGGAATTTCCCACTAATCTTACAGGAAATCTTTCATTGTAAACAAGTGTGGTATCTGAAATTGTTTCGCGGAGATCGAGATTTGCAGTTATTTCAGTAATAAAGGAGGTTAATAATTCTGATCCATTATAGTCTATTGCTTCTAATTGTTCTCCATAGGAAGAACTCACAAGCTCCCAATAGCCCCCTACCGCAGTACGAAACGTTTCGCGAGAACCTGAGATAAGGTTTAAATCAATTTTTCTACATTCTTTTGCTGACATTTTTATTAGTATGTGGTGGTAGTGCCACCCATTGTGGTGGTAGATATCGTTTTAGTGGCTGTTACAGATACTCCTTGGCTCGATTCATCTGTTTCAAAAGTTGAAATATCTTCTTCTCTAAATGGTAAATATTTAATTTTCTTAAAATTATATTCAATTTTCATTGTAGTGGAAGCCACCGCCTCACTCAGTGTACTAACACCCAAGTCTACCAACTCGGTGGTCGATGATTCCGATCCAAATCTTTCTTGAAGTCTGGCCTCTTCGGCTTCCTCATATTGTACTCTAAAACTATATTCGAGATCTGGATAATCTGAGCTAGGAAGTTCATCCGCGTCATCATCTGGGGCCGCGGCGCTGACGACCGCGTCGACTATCTCATTTAAAGCTACCATCAAAGCCTGGTACTCTTCTGAGTAGTCAGCGTTTAGGCTTTCTAGAGCGTCGGCGATGTCGGACGCGCGGGGCCCCCATGGCGTGTGCTGGACATTATATTTGCCAGTGCCTTCGATGTCGCCGCGCGCGGAAACATCGAGTGGGCCGGCGGGGCGGATCGTCTGACTCATCGAGGTTGGTCTTCTTGCCATTGTTAATGTCCTTTTAATATAATTAGAGTCTAAGCCAATTATGGCTTCATTCGATCTATTGCGTCTTGGATGGCCTGCCAATTCTGCACTGAAACAAAAAAGGCTTTCGCCTCATCCTCAGACATCCTACCGCCGAAAAAATCTTCGGCTACTGATGTCACAACACTAAGTATTTCGCTTACAACCTCCGGAGTCATGTCTTCTACCTTTGATCCTTCTGAACTAATAGTATCAACATATTGTAATATTTTGTCATAGTGGTTGATTGTGCTATCGCTATATGCAGCGTCTATATCAATATAATCTGCGGACGCCAGGGGTTCATCCGTAATCACGGGAGAACCTACTGTCTCTGCAGGATAGTACAAGGTATATGTTACAAGGTAGCGAAAAAATTTGTCGTAATATATTCCCATATCACCATCTTCCAAATAGCTTGCAAAATTTAAATTTTCTGTTGCTAAAAAAACAGGAGAATCATAATAACCACCGGTACGATAGTCCGAATCATTTCGAGTAAATATAGCCGTAATCTCTTCACCCGACGATAGTTCTGCGTCGGAGTCTTCGAGGGCGGCTTCGACATCGGATACGGAAAGAGTAACTGCATCCGGGTCGATGTCATATGTGATCGAGGTGGCGCGCGAAGGTTCGAGGCCGAACCCTAACCGCGTCGATGTGCCGCGGGCGTCATATCCCTCCTCATATTCCGCTTTGGTAACACACTTTCCAGTCTGGGGGCCTGTGGTGGAAAGGCACCACCTATAAGGATGCGAGCATGCAGTATTTTGGCCCTCGCCTCCGCGCGCATCTTCACCGGTATTATCACTAGGGTCACAATCGACGCGGTCCTGAAGCTCCATATTTGTGGGCATAGTTCTCTCCTTTTATAAATATCTCATGTGTTCAAAAATTGCTTTAAAACGAAGCTTTGTCCTGGCAGCGAGTTTTTATGAGCAATATCTGCGCTTAGACCTACAACATCTGGTATCAAGCTATCTTCTTGTTCTTCTCGTTCTCTCTGTGCTCTTTTTGGAGGAGCATCGTCTAACTCAAAAATCGGATCATCTTCATTACAAAAACTATCATCTAATTTAATATTTTTGTTTCTTAATTGGCTATAAGCTTTAGCATCAAAAATATTTTCATTATGGATGGTCTGTCTATTGGTTTGAGAATCTTTTAATGAATATGTTTTTTCTTTCTCTAATTCATCTCTTACAATAATACAGCCGATTGAGAACAAAAAAGCTTCCGAAGAAAAATCAATCGTAAGAGAATCGTTTTCTTCTGTATGTACTAAACCTCGATTGGAGAGTGTTTGAATTCCCTTTTTAATTTTATAACTATTCGAATTAATTGAATAAGACTGTCCATTTATTATTTCTGTTTGGCGGCTAGCACGTCTTTTTTGCGTTTGTCGCGATAAACGGCGCGCCGTAGATCTACCGCCTTCGCGTTGCTTGGCGGATTTACGGTTTTTTTGTGCTGTTTTGTTTTTATTATTTTTTTTATTTGAACTTTTATAGTCAATAGGTAAATTTTTAAACCCACTATTAATAGCCATTTTGTACTCCTTTTAGCATTCCATACACGCTTCACACTCCTCATCGAGACCATCACCCCATTCGCTACGGGGATACCCGGAATCACACAGGGCCACTATATACGCTATCAAATAGTTCAAAGGCCCTCCGGACTCGAAGAACTCATCCTGAAAATAGTCGCTCATGTTAGCACATAGCGCTATTATATAGGCCGAACAAAGTAACGGTACCGCGGTGTCGTAGTCCTCGGTATACTCGTCACGGAATGTGCGCGTGCCGTCGTGATCATAGAAAATAAGGCCGCGCTGCATGAATCCATCAACTCCGCCATCCTTGCCGGTCGCTGCGAGGCCGCGCTGCATTTCGTCCCAATGATGATGCCACCTCGTCCAAATATCCTCGACAGTTGTTTGTTTTTCGGGAAATAATATCAACATAATTAAAAAAGTATGAATAATATCACTCTTGGTTATAGAACACGTAACCCCATCGCCGTCATCGTCGTACGACGTGCCTTGATCTCCATGAAATTCATCGGTCAGATAGTCTTCCAACTGTGACGCCATCATGCCGGAAGTGTTGATACGTTCCCAGCCGGCCTGTAACGCATCCCAAATTTCATTATGAACATACTCTCTTATATAGCCGGGTACCGATTCAATCGATATACTACCGGCTCCAAAGAAAGATCCGTCGACAGTGCCGTAGTCGATATCCTCATCATCACCATCGCCTGATGCCCACGCGTCTCTCCCAGAGCCGTCTGGGGTACCTGCGTGCTCGCCAGAGTCGTAAATATCGGGCATATCAACAAAATATATGGAGTCCTCCCTCGTATTGGCATCTGAATCAGCCTCCAAAGTATATAATAACGCTGGGATCGCTGGCGTTTCAGGGGCGCTCGCAGTGCCGTCTGCTATATCACTTAAATTGTAATTGTATCCATCATAAAAGGTGTTATATATTTCTAGAATTCTCTCATAAAATAATTCTAATTCAGTTAAAGTTCCCGTAAAGGGACTAATTTTTTGACTTGTTAATTTAGCATTTTCAATTAATTTATCGGTATCACCACTAAATTGATCATATAATAAATCCCGATGTATATTATACACAACAGGCATCATTATCCATGGTGCCGTAGCTAAATCGCTTCCATATGTCGATTCCATTCCATTAATAAAAAAATCATTAAATTCGCCAGTAAACTCATTATATCCACACAGGTCGCGTGCAATTTCTAAATAATCACTCATAAAGGCATTTACATAATTTATATAACTGGAAATTATATCTTTAATGACATCTACTGTTTTATCTTGAGTTTCTACCGTTGCATAATAATAAAATGGCGCGTTGTATCGTTCAGTGTTCGAGTGGTCCCAGATATCTCTAAATTCCCAACACATCAATTGATATCCCCCTAATCCCGTCGATTGGGCTAGGTTAAAACTTCGAAGTCTTAAATAAGAATAATATTCTTCTCCTGGGTTTCGTTCGTTGGCGATGGCCATCGTTGCAGAACGCTCATACTCACCGGTGGGCTCGATTTCGCCGGCGTGCCCATATATGGTTGTTTGCGGATTATTGCTTGTGCTGGCGCGCATTAGCAAATGCATGGATCCAACGTCCGATTCGTAAATTTTAAAGAGTTGTGCGTCCTTAACTCGTAAAACTGTAGTATTAATAATGCTGTCTCCAAAATATTGTTCTAATTTAGAAATATCAAAAATTTGCGCGGCGTTACAAGTGTCTACTAATTTTTTATAGTCAAAAAAGAAATACCCCTCAGTAAATGCCTCGTTCTGTGCAGTGTCGGTTTTACTGAAATATACCACCCGGGTGTCGATATACCATTTATCATATAAAATCTCGTTATATCCATAATCCTCTACTTCTATTTGTTCCCATTCTTCGACAATGGGTAGATCTCGTGCATCTATAATTTTAGGATTAATAATAAGCTTTTTAAACAGCCTATCTTCTTGCATGATGGCCTTATTAACATTAAAAACCACTCCTCTAAATCTTACATATAATTTTCCCACTCCATCTATTGTGGATTTGCTCTCAAACGTCTTTCTTAAAAGATTTAATTGTGGCATTAGTTGTGGTTGATGTCCATATATTGCAAGAACATATGCTATATTATCGACTGCTTTTTTTAATTTAGAATCAACTTCTACAGCTTTATCATATTCAGTCAAGAGATTATTAAAGGTATCTATAATATCTTGATGAGTTATGTTTTCTGCTTTATAAAAATTACTGGTGATGGATTGCAAAGGGGTATCATCATAAGGAAAATTATTTTTATCTACCCAAATATTCTCAGTTTGGGAGACTACTTCCCCATCTTCGATAATCTTTTCATACGAAACATCGCTTATCTCTTTTAAATACTGATTGCGTTTTTGATCCTTCATAGATGCTATTTGACCAAAATTTATATCTACGGCCGTCGTAAAAGTTAAAACATACACATTTTTTAGGCCAGGGAACATCTCGTAATCATCACTATCATAAGTGGTCTCTTGGGTATATTTAACAAATCTATTCCCTTCTTCATCATAGGTAATTTCAGTATTTATAACTTCATCATCATCTGTTTCTTCGGTAAATGGTTCAATTGTTGAAATATAGCAATAAGGGCCCGGATAATCATATGCCGTATCCCAATGAGCAGCCGTGAGAGACATCGCGTGATCAAAAGCAGTTGTGGGCGACCAATATTTATAACCACTAAACATGGCCGAACGCTCCAAAATGGTAAACAAATCTTCTTCTTTTCCTAGAAATTCTGCTATTGAACCATCTGAAGCTTCATGTTCCGCTAAAAATATCACATATTGATAAATTTCATCATCTATCTCTTCGGCAATACTCTCAGCTTCATCGCTAGGAGAATTAACAAAAATGGAAGTAGTCAACACTATTTGATTATTGTAAACTACTACCTTGTCTATATAAGGCGCAGGTAAAAATTTACCAAAATTATTAACCGTGTTCCCTTTGTAAATTAATCTAGACATATTTCAGGCTCCGTAGCTGCTCCATAAATATCATAGGCACTAAATTCCTCTTCTACTGTATCACAATCAAAATCCAAATCTATATAATAAGATTGTTTATTAAAAGTTTCGGCTCCCATGCACGCTGCCGCCTGGTCAATATCCTGATCAAGAAGAACATCAAAATAATATTCTACACTAGATGTAGTATAAGCAGTTGGAGAAACAAGCTGGGGTGTGCTTGACATCATTAATCCATTCTCAATTTGAGGAATTGTATTTTGAAAATATTTTCTTTCCAAAACAGTTCCTGTGTCGGATATCGCTCCCGTGACAAAAACCTCAATATCAAAATTTTTAGTTAATAGTTGGGTATTGACCTCTTCTACATAAATTAAAGCATCATCCGGTTCTAAGTATATAATATCGCCATCAATAAAAGGTCGGGTGGTCAACTCTAAATCATCTGGTGTCTCTGGGTTGGGAGTAAATCCTTGCTCTCTCCTTCCTAAAATATATCTCAAAGTCATGTTTATTTGAGGAATGGAAGAACTAAAAACATTATCCCACCCTTGCGATGACTCTATTTTTCCTTCTAAGGAAACAATTTTCCAGGCAGGGGCTTGGTTGGTTTCTCCATCTAACCACGCATCGCCAAGCATCCGATTAATTTTAAAAGTGTCTGCAGCGGGAATTGTTTTGGTGGGGGTAAGATCCACATCAAATATACCCGTAGATGAAGCGCCTTCATCATTAATAGTATCTTCTAGATCTCTAAAAAGCACAAAACTTTCAACGTACGGGGTTTCTTCTTTAATTCTCTTATGAATATTATTTTGGCTCTCCGATATAGCAGCGTAAGCGCCATCATATATAACGTTATCATCATAAAATGCATAATAAACCGGTTTAAAAGTGCCTATAGAAAGCAGATAATGCCCATAAGAAGTAAGCTTCAAATCATATACTTGTTCATTTTTATTAAGAAACTTAGTCATTAATCACTCCCTAAAAGCTCGGCCGTTCGTTTATTCATTTTTTGTGTGGCTGATTCTCCAGCGATCTGCGTATCTTGAGTGCCTAGGGTACCCTGTATATTTTTGCCGGAAGAAGCAGAGCGGCCCTCAATTGCACTAGATACCGTCATACCCGGAGCAGTAACCCAAAGTTGCTCGTCAGCCATTCCTCGTTCACCAGAAAAGCGCGAGCCATCTCCTTCATCATATAATACTTCGGCATCTAATTTAATCATTTCAACAAAGGAAATAAAATCATACGGCCAGTTAAAACCAATTGGATAACCACTTTCATAAACCCTAGCGCTCTCCGATCTATTGCCCCGGCGGCCGCTTCGGTCATTACTCGACGCTCCTCGATTGGCCCCTCGAAGACCTGACGAATTCCCTCTATCCTTAGAAACTGCTTGATTCACTTGATCCGCTCTTAAATCATCGTATGTAACGGTCGCCCTTTGATGAGCTTTAAATACCATCCATCGTAAATTTTCATTGTCCATAATATCATCTTCACTTAATAGTTCATTGATTGATAAATCATGAGCTATGGATTGAGTAGTTAAAGTAATCTTTTTATAATCTCGGGGTGCAATATTCTGCCAAATATAAGATAAATCATCTTGATCTAACTTATATTCAAATTCAAAGATATACATGACCATCGGATCAATATTTTCATTATTAAGAAAATCTAAATGAGGTGGCAGCACATATTGTTCCATTCTTTGAATTAATTTTCGTATTGATTCGCCGGCGGCATCCAAAGAATCTCCTCTTAAGCTTCCCTTTTCTGATGCAAGGGCTGATTCGTATCTTTCAGTAGGAATACTAATAAAACTCTTCCTTGTTTTGGTAATATTTTTGCTTACTCCCTTTCTAAGGGTTTTGTTGTCGATGCTCTCGATAGTATAAGGGACGGCCACAATTGCCTCACGTAAAATTGTTTGTTCTGTTAACTCTCCTAATCTCGCTCTATTGCGTCTTTTATCAAAGCCCGCAACATCAACTAGTGATTTCATTCTACTAAATATTTTAGGTCCAGCGTTAATATCATTTCCATTATAAGCAGTACTATTATTAACTACATCGTAATGAAATTTTAACCACTCCGTTGGAATATCATCTATTTCAAGAAAAATGCCTTTTTTAGGATCTGTCTCAATAATTCCAAATTGATGCCACATCCCTTGTGGAGTTGCTCCGGAGCCATAGGTGGGAAGAGTTAGTGTGCCATCGGATGCGGTAAGGGCGTGAATTCCCACATCGCTAAAATTCATCATCGGAGTCTCAAATTTAGGCTGAATAACCCATTTTTTGCCTACCACTTTATTGGTGGATTTTATTTCATTTCCAAATTTATCAGTTTCCTCTTCCATCACTCTTTCCACCCCAAATAAATCAATGGAGGCACTCATTTGCATGGCATTGGCATTTACGTTACGGCCGGCATAAATAGACTGTAAATTCCCTGAATATTGTACATAACTAGATATCAGTGGGGTTTGGTAATCTGCGTAGGGTAGTCCATTTATTCCATTGTAGCCGGGGTCTACTCTCCAATATACAGGAGTTATCTCTGCTAAAATCTGATCAAGATCATAGCTTTTGGTGTGAGATGGCTTAAAGATGAGATCTACCCATGCCTCACCGTTGGTATAAGGGGGAGTATAAGCCCAGTTAAATCCAGTAAAACTATCAATAGGTGCTGAATTAATAACGCTAGCATATTTGGAAGCAGATCCCGTGGGTCTACCACCTACGGCTGGACCAAATGCGCTAGGACGACTGTACATAGTAAAGGACTCTTTAAAATTAGGATTCTGCCGCGGATCTTGGGGAATGGGATAAGATCCGACTTGTAATCCGCCGGCGGTGGCCAATAGCCCACCGAATCTTCCATATGGGTCGTTGTTTCCAGCGGACCCGGATTCATATTCATAACTTCTAGAGCCAGATACAGAGCGACGTAATTTGGCTCGGGCGCCATATATGGCTCCGCTAGCAAATCTAATGTCATCTGTCAATGTGTTTGACTCTAATCGAGTAAATTCCTGATCCTTTAAGAAAAAATAAGCTACTTCGCCAAAAAAATTATTGGCCATCATACTATAGATAGGATCACCAGATGTGGCGCCCCATGCGCTGGTGACATACAAACTCATGGAAGGATGCGGCTCAATATCAAAAACGCTAATACCATTAAGATATTGTTCAGGTTCTACTATGGCTTCAAATGGAATTCTCCTATCCCAAAATTCTCCACCATCATATCCGGTTATGCCACTACTTCCGCTGGCCGTAGATGTAACCGCCCAATTGTTTGTATTGGGGCCTTTGCCTGCGCCATAATAATTTAAAGATCTGTCAACTTTGGTATCATCTGCAACAATAGGATAATCAACGGCTAAACCGGATTTAATAGTATTATATAAAATACCTGGGGCAAATAAAGTCTGGAATAGCGGCCTTAATGCCCCAGCGGCTTGTTGTGGCTGTACTAATTTGGGAAATCCATAGTTGGCGGTAGCTGTGGATCCAGGAGTCGATAAAGCATTTCCAATTAAGTTTTCGGCATAAGAACGAGAAAATTGAGATACCAAATCCAATGTCCTCTGTGCGGGATAAAATCCTTTGTAAGGATTAAATCGAATTGCAGCGCTGCATATTAATCTAATCTCTTTGGCCGTAAGCAAAGAATCATTCTTGACTTTTAGAAAATCTTGCATAAATTCAGAATTTGAAAAGTCTTTATAAAATGATGCTGTTGCGCTAGTATGAATTGTGCCAGGAATAGTAAAGGTGTCAATTTTATCTCTGCATGCATTAACTCCGTATTTAAGATAATCTTCCACATGTTCACTGATTCGGAATTCTGGCACAATCGAATATCCTTTTGCCATTAGTTTAACATCATATCTAAAATCTTCATATTCATTAAACCAGGGCTCTGACGGGTGACTTTCAAACACAGTAGTGTCGCCACTTTTAATTAAAATCCCAGCTTGGGTATTAGCCTCCCATTTGGCTTCTCCGGAATATAATTGAAGTGTTTCTGTGAAAGTGCCGGGTCCATAAGTATCGATAGCTGTTGGGCCCGTGGGGGCGCGCGCAGAACGTCTCGGGCCGATCATGTGTTTGCGAGAATAGAGAGCGCCCATGCGTAGCATGCGCGGGGCACGATAGTCAATCCCTTCGCCTGGGAGGCCAGATGATGACAGAGTTCCAGTGAAGAAGGAGAAGTAGTTATTCTGTAACTCTCCAGCTTTACCATGGGCAGAAAATGCAAACTCACTGGGAGCAGTTCCCGTAACCGGGCCAGTTCTTGTTTCGAAATCTTCTTGTGCATCTAATACCCAGCTACTTTGCGAAAGCATGATGGTTATATCAAATGAATTTGGTTCGGTGGAACCCAATGTAACTCGGTTGTCTAAATTGTCTCTCCAATATTTATTATCATAGTCTATTCTTCCGGTAGAATAAGACATGAATTCATTGCGCGCTGACGGGAACAAAGCTTCAGTATAGGCAATCCAGTTTAAATTATAACCCTGAGTGCGACTCGCATCAATTAATTGATAAAACGGAGTGGTAGTAGTATCCATGGAGGGCAAGACATAATCGGCGAGATCTGTCGAACCAAAATAAATCATTTCATTGTTGTTGGTCGCCTTAATGGTGACGGCATTCGTCTTTAAGTTTTTGCCGCGCTTTGAGAAAGGAGAAGTAGGAGCATCAAAGTTAATTAAAGCAGTACGGCCCCGAAGTGAAAGAGGATGAAGCCTATAGCGAGTTAGAACATCCTTTTGATCGGCGACAGTTATTTCATTGGCTTTCAGTTCTCCGATGGTAACGGGATTACTTTGTTGATGTGTTTTTTTCCAGTTCCATCCATATGTATTCCCTCGCTGTGTCATTAATAAATTAAAGAAATTAGCCGTAGCACCCGTTATGTCATTTGAGGTCGCTGCAGGTAAATTATCAATAAATACCGAATTAAAATAAGAACTAGGACTCGACGCTGTTGGAAATCCAAGTATATTGTTTGTGGATGCCGAAAGAGGTTCCAAAGTAAAAATGTCTATGCGTGCGGTCGGCTGAAACAAAGTTGGTGTTGTGGAAGAAGTAACGCTACTAGCGGATACAAAATCAAAATACGAAACAATCCCCGCAGAATTAGAATAATAACCTGCAAGAGTTCCATAGAGAGGGGCAAAATTCAAATATCGATCAGAGGTAGGATCGGCCAACGAATTAGTAAACCATGAATATTGTCGATCTGACTGTGGAATTTGATGTTGAATAAACCAATTATCATAAAGAGTGCCTGTCGTGACTGTACCAAAATTTTGTGTCTGTGTTAAACGCCTCTTAGTGTTGCGACTAATTTTATAAGCCGCCGGTAGCTGATCATAAACTTTTCCAGGAAGATTGTCGGAGGCCGTTACATTTAGAGAGTCGCGACCAAATTTAGCGCTATGACGTGCAAGATGTGCGCGCATCCCAAAGTCTTTATGATGAATATCGCTCACTCGAATACCGGGGCCGCCAGCGCCGGTGGCTTCTGAAAATGTTCCACTAGGTCCTTGGGAAGGCTTAATAACTGTTAAGTTTCTATTAAGTAAGCTATTATAAACGGACATTTCGGAGCCGCGGAAATCCAAATATCCTAGGGACATTACTTCCATGCCGCCCGGGGCAGCGAATCTACCAGTAATAATGGATTTTCCGGTGGCGCCGGTTAAATAACTCACCGAATAATCTGAAACAAATTGAAAATGTTCCTCATCGGTACGATGCAGACTAAGCATAGAACGACCTTGGGTGCTTTTTGTCAACTGCACCGGAAGGGTCGGTTGATTTTCAATAAAGTTTCGAGGATTAGCAATCGAGCCCACGCTGTGAAATATTTCATAATTACTAGTATAGTTTCCCAATGGTGTTGAGCCTGTTACTATCTTTAAGTTTTTAATATTAAGAGGACTCTTAGCAATAAAATCGCGATAATAAACAGCTTTTTGGGAAGCGGTCATAGGATAAGGCCGTACTCCTTCGGCATTAGCTTCGGGCCATGGATAGTCGGCGCCTCCCATTCCAATTGCCCCACTCGTACTAGAGGTGCCGGCACACTGGCCTAAGAAAATTTTCCATGCTTCAGGCCTATTTGTATAATTATCACTCCCAGTATTCAAAGCAATGTGACGAGATTGATGGCCTCCCACCGCGTAATCGGTAAATGGGCCCTGCATAGGCACTTCGATGGTACTCCCATATCCATCATGATGCAAATTAGTAATTTGAATGTTTCCAGTAACTCTATCAATGACTTGTTTGTTGAAGCCAGAAGAAACGGCTGGACTAATAATATTAAAAGGAAAAACATATGAGGACTTAACGTTGGCATAGCCATATCCATTTTGCCAGTCGCGGCCATTATTAACTGGGAGATATCTCTTATACTTCGCATTTACATCGTTAAGATCGACTGTTTCATGATAACCTTCCATTTCATCCGTAAAGCCTAATAATATATTTTCAGGTACATAGACATTATTATCGGTATTAACTGGGCCTGCGGGATATAACGAATTATAGGTAAAGTGAATATTCTTATTGTTAGTAAAATTAGTCCCCCCTTTAAGGGTTCGACTAGCAGTAGAAAATGGACTCTGTGCTTTGAGCAAAAATACTTTTGATAAACGCTCGACGGTAAATTTACGTATGGTACTCGTCGTGAGACCTGTGCTTCCAGAGATGCGGCCAATGCTCTGACTTAAATGGGGGTTATTATATACCACATCTCTGACAATATTTCGTTGTTCATCTATGGTACTATCGCCCGATGTAATTTCCGGAGCGTTTCTTCGAGAGCGCCTATCCCAATACCATCTTTTAATTTCAGTGGAACGCGGAGAAGTGGGCATCGGCGTGGAGCCTTCCACGTAGGGATAACTCGATGCATATGCACCTTCCATCGCATCATCAAGCTCTGGCTCTTTAAATTCTATTGTAGGAAATTGGCTTTTATATTTATTTCTTTCTAGTACATGGCTTTCAACTGTATTAAAAACATCAGCATCAAAATCTGCGGATGCGGGTAATAATTGAGAAAGAATTGTGGCTATAGCATCGTCAAACCATTTATAATAGGTGATAAATTTTTCTACTTGTTGTACATCGGTGACCCTTCTAAAAAATATCTCTCTAAGTTTTTCTAACGTTTTATACCTATCGCGATACCGATTAACTGGCTCTCCAATAACATTATTAAAATCTACTACTCCAGCAAAAAATTGAAGCATCTCTTGAGAGATGGCCATATATTGACTTTTTTCAAGTGTATAGCGATAGCTAGGAATTGATATCGGGGAATTAGAAAGATCTGCTCCAAAAACTATATCGTCCTCAGATAAAATTTGAATCATGTCCGAAGAAACCACTAATTCAGGATCAATAAACTTAAAGGTATTTACAAGTTTATTATCCACTACATTGGTGGCTGATCCACTGAAGCCCACGCCGAAACCACTGTGTTGGTGGCCGGCAAGTCCCCCCGCCCATCCATAGTTGTTACGAATTAAAGCAGAACCAGAGCTATAATCGGCTACTTCAAAATTACCTGCGGTATCGGAAGAGGTAACGTTTCCGAAGTTCCAATCCAACACTAACATATTAGAATTTAAAATATCATATCCGGCGTTATTGCTATCAATAGGAGAGATATTTTGATACGAACTGGAAATTCCCACATTATTAACATCAAATAAATGCTGTTCAAGGCTGACATCATCTAAGTATTTTGCCCAATAACGCACTCCTCCTACGCGGACATCCGAGGGCGCCAACAATGTGCCTGTCATATTAGTGCGTTGAGCACCGGCGTACACTCGTTTGGAAGCATTTAATAAAGCTTTACCCGCAGCATTACTAATCGAAGAAGTTAAATAAAAGCTATCCTTTACATACCCAAGTTCCGTGTTGATACCTTTAAAAATTACATCATAAGTATAACCAGTCGAGCCGGTGACCATATCGGTAACAGGAAAATTGTTAGGTTTTAGTCGAACAGAAAAATTCCATTGTTGATTATCGTATGCATTATAAAATATACTACTGGTTAATTCCGGAATCGGAAATGGTGTTAGAGAGGAGGTCAAAAGAAAGTAAACGTTTCTCGATCTTAAATCTGGGCGCCTAGCAAAAACTTGAAAGTTTACATCATCCGTAGCAAAAAATGTTGGATCTGATCCATTGTCCACTGAAGCGGAATAAATACCAAATAAGGATACTTTAATAGGATCTCGGTCCACGGTATCTTCGGAATCTAAGAGATAATATGGAAATTCTACATCGGCTTCCAGTGTCATCCCATAGCGATCTTCATATCCAAGTGGGCCGCTACCGGAAATGTATCCTCGTGTTTCGCTATCCCCCGAACTGGTCGCTTCATATACGATGCCTGCAGCGCTATTTCGATCATTAAGATTAAGATATTTCTTTTTTAATGTAGTTTGCTGCAGATTATTGGCCAGAGTATAAATATTGTTATTCGAATAAGCATTTAATTTTACTAACTGTTCGCCCACATGAAAACATCTCAATATATTACGAACAGCTTTTTCAGTTCCTTTGGCCTTATAAATGTGGGCGATATTATTATATAAATTTAAATAAATTAAGTTTTTGGTCTCAGTCAGGTCTCCTTCAAATAGCGTAGTATTGTCGCGATTTAAAAATTTCTCCATTACATCTGCATCAATAAATGTTTCGGGAGTATATAATCCCAAAGATTGAGGTAAATGCTGTGCAAAAGGAAGAGGAGTGTAGGCGCCGCTTGTATAAACATTGTTCTTAAATTCAGGGATAGCTGAAATATAAGAATGAAGCTTGTCAAAATATGCTCCCATAATGTGGGAAATAACATTTAGATTGTTAGTTTCACTTAATTCATCGTCTTCAATGACCCAACTAGGTACTAAGTCCTTAAAGGAGGAATTGTTTTGATTATCATGATAAGACCCACTAGATAATAAATTCTCTTTTAGGGTGCTTACCTCCGAGTTGGTGCTATAAATAATGGGATCCAGATATTCTTGTGTGGATGCGGAGGCCTCAATCATGGCGGAGCCGGTATTACGTGAGGTGGAAGAGTACCCAGTCCAAGTTCCATTAGAGAGTCTTCCACTGTAATCTAGCACACTGCTATCAGTCGTGCTGTTTCCCGCTATACCTTCATTAAATTTATAATAAACCCCGAGAGTAGTATTGGCTATATCTGTATTTGTGCCGCCGCGGACTTGTGTAAACCAATTTTTTCCAATATCTTTACCACTTCGCGCCACTTTCCAATATCTAAATTCATCAACTGACCCACTAAGTTTACCGGCGCCGACCATGTTTTCAACTTTTTGAGCGCTATCTGCCGCGCCAGAAGGAGCGGTCAATAATGCCCCAAGGCGCGCCACCATATTTTTAGAATTAATCTCATTAATAGTAGTGCTAGTGACAGTATTAATATCGTTGACTCTGCCGTCTACATACAAAGTGGTTACAAAATTACTTGCTGTATTCTGGAATACAAACGCATAATGTTTCCAATCGTCAAATGTATCTACTTTGATATCTTTGCCAATCGTTTGTTCAAAAATACCAGTGGCGCCAGATTGGGCGGTAATATTAAATGGTACACCGGCAGATATTCCATTAAAGGTTACAGTAATTCTTCCATAATGAGGATTAGGATTTGCTCCCTCGGCGCCTCCATTAGCACTAGAAGATAGCTCATTATTCCAAATATCCACAAGAACTTGTTTGTTTGTTAATGCTAAATCAAGAGACCCCGTTTTGGCCCAACATTCAATCGTAACACCTTTGTCAAAATCGGCTTTTAAGTTAGATTCTCGCGAGCCTGTTCCATATCCCGCAGGTAAACTTGCTGACACATATAAATCAGTTTCATAGAGATTGGAAAATTGGAGTTTAGAGGAGTAAGGATCCCTAAAAAGTTTAGGAGTGTTTTGACTACCATCATAAATGGTGTGTGGACCTCCCTGGAAATCAATATATTCCAATGTAGATGGGAGGCCATATCCACTTTGAAGGCTTCCACTTAATGTGCCCCACTCGTCCGAACTCATTATAATGTGGCCATTAGTACGAGGATACAAGTTGTTGAAAATATACTTTTCAATATCCAACGAGTTGTTGTAAAATTGATTTATTTCTGCGTCGGATCCGTCATAAGGATAGAAATCAGTAATTCTTTCTATTGCCGATTTATAATAAAGATAAGCTGAGCCAAATTTAGCAAAATTCTCTGGCTTAGAATAATCTATATGTGGAACAAAAGTATCTTGCTTTAATTTAAGTTGGTTGACATTCCTTACTGATTCAACATCTTCAAATGCCTCTTGTTCGGTGGCGTCAGAAAGATAATTGCGTGATTGGTCTGTAGAGCCAAATAATTTTCTAATACTCATAGTCTTCTACTCTAAACTTAAACACCTGATCTTGCTCGGTCCAACTGCTTAGCTCTTCATCATAAAATGCAAATTTAAATGCATATTCATAACCGGGATCTAATAAGTTCATATTAAAATCAAAATAATTGCCCGAGACATCATAAGAAAGCGCAGTGTGGAGATCGCTGCCAGTTCCATAGGGGACCGCATCATATGAATCTAACGTGCGATAGACTCTATAGGATGCGCTAACAATGGTGGTAGTTTCAACGGTAGAGTTGGCTTTGGTATAAATATTAGGACTCCAAAATTTATCTCTCACATACAAGTTGAAGCGCGCGCTTTGATCTGCACGATATTTCTCCTGTAAATTGGTAATATTTAAATAATATACGGGATGACGATTACTTTGGCGCCCGGTGAAACGCAAAGGCTTGAGGGTGCCAGTAAAATATTGAGTGATTGCGTCAAAGGCACTCGTTGTCGTATTGCTTCCTGTAAA
This sequence comes from Candidatus Pacearchaeota archaeon, assembly GCA_002686195.1. Next base: position 22,757 of record NZAS01000175.1, read on the forward strand.
CCATACATCGTAGACAGTCATAAGTTTCGTGGCGCCGGTCATTGCAAAAGATGCACTATAAATTCCCGTCGAAACAATACCGCCGGTGACAACTAATAAGTTAGCGCTATTGACGTTTCCAAGATCATCTACTGATAAAATTTGCACACTTCCCGTATCGGCGGTGGTGGCTCCCGAAACTGGGATATCTGAGGGTGGAACATCGTCACCATCACCTCCTTCATAAAATCCTCCAGTAGAACCCGAAAAAATACTTACATAAATTCTTTTATCATCGCCTAATGCGGGAATGTCTTTTAGCCTTCCACGTACATAATTGTATAAATAAATGGTATTCAAATTATCGGCTGCTGGGGCCAAGGCGCTGCTTAAATAAAAGTCTCCCCGATCATCAGTAACACGACTGTTCCAGCGGGCTTCTAAAACAGGCCGCTTGAAAAAATATTGAGATCCTCTCGCAAAGAATCTTTTAGTATAATAAGAACGTGTTGAGCCACTCGGATTATAAATTACACTTTGTGTATCGTCGTCTCCATCAAGCGCCAATTGGCCGGGGATTCGTGACACCACCGTATTCGCTGAGCCCGATTCAAATGCTTCATAACTTGCAGAAAGATGAACTCCCACACCATAATTTGTATAAGTACCAGCAATCCATTGTTCTACTAAGGGAGTGATATTTACTTCTACATCTTCTAAACCAGTCGTAAAATCTTGCGTAAATGTAAAAATTTCAGTATTCACGACACCTGCCACATTCCCACCGGTAATATAAGAGCCGCCGGCTAAAACAGTGTTGCTGATATCAGTCCAATAGGCTGTGTTTGATGCGCTCATCCAGTTGGCGCCAGTGTTTCCATAGGTAAGATCTTGATATCCTTCAAGATCCAATCCTACTCCTTCTTGCCACGACTGTGATACCGCTAAGATAGTAAGAGTATAATCAACAGGAACAGTTTTTGAATGAGAAGCGTTAAACAATCGCAAATAATAACTTACGCTTCCACTAGCTGGGATAATGTTATTGGTTCGATCCGTAGATATATCGTCCACAGGAAATTTAATTAAAATTCGAGATAATTCAGCAGAACTCGTAGTAATTCGACCATAAATGGAAAATGTCTCCATAATATCTGCCAGCCCTGCGTTTGCGCCGGTGCCACGAGTAGTTAAATTTTGTTGATAGGCATTAACAATTGTTGTATCTGCTGATGCCGTATACTTTCTAATCGCCATTATCTAATCTTTCCTGTAATATCCGTGGCCGGATATTTAATTTCAAAAAGTGCATTTTTCGGGGCTATTAAATATGTTCCATCTGGCGACAGATTGTCATTGATAATGATCTCTACCCCAGAATAATTTGCACCCCCTTTGTTAGTTAACATAACTTTCATCACATCTAGAACACCTGTGACCTCTTTTAGTTCTTGATAAATGTCACTAATATAGAGGGGCTCTCCAATATAAAAGGCGGTAGTGAACTTAGTGCCCAGGGCAGCAATACATCGATCTAATAAACTATATTTGTCAACGCCGGTGGCAGCTTTTACTACAAATTCTACTCCTAAATTAATAATATATGGGTCTAAAATGTCAATCGTGTCATTAATCATTCTATATTGATTGAGCCATATTTTTAAATTATTCTTAATGGTTGAGTTGGTTTGGATTAATTTACCAAAGCTATCTTCGGAAATAACATACATATTTAAATTTCTCTTAAGAGAATCAGCGTCTTTTTGGACTGAACATCTTTTAATGGACCCAAAGCTCGCAGGCATACGATATGCTATATTTTCATAATCAGCTTGTGTAACGGCTCTATTTTGAGTAGGAAAGGTATCATAAATTCTTCTTTTAACTTCAGTTGAAGAGGGTTGAGATACCGATCCCATAATGGGCTCTTCATTGGTTACTTCCAACGAACTAATGACCTCCTGCGCAGTACTATCTACTAAAACTAGCTGGTCCGCAAACTCCATGGTCGCATCTCCAACGCCATTTAGGGCTCCTGCTGCAGTATTCGAATTCGTGGGATTCGTAGCTCTATATACCACTGTCAAGGTGGTGTTAGCTGGAACATAACCAAAACTTTCATTTTTAGTTAAACGCGTAGGATCAAATGTGCTATCGGTGACATAATCGCGTGCAAAAGCATTGATTGCCACCGTTTGTGGCTCTGCTACTACATTTGTTTCGTCGGATTTTCCACTGCCAAATTGTAGAAAAGTATTTACCCTGTCTCGTTGAACAATAAATTTCCGCGAGACCAAGTACGGCTTGATAACAGATGGAACGTTATCTTCTCTAAAGTTTTTATTGGAAATCTCTTTGTATACCATATCTTGTGACAGATAATCTACTTCATAATATTCATTGCCTTCGGAATCGATGACCGTAATGATCTCTGCTACATTATTACTAGAAAGACGCAAGCGCAAAAATCGTTGATATCCTCCCACTGTTAATCGTTGTTCTCTAAACTCTCCCGATACCACAGTGCCGTAAGCTTTAATGGCATATTGAGTAGGGGCGCCTGTGGAGGCGTCTGCGCGGGCAACAACTACCGGATTTTGAGGATCTCCGAAATCCACATTCTCTGTTAAAATAAAACCCAATCCATTTTGAGATGTAAAACGACTCCCCAATTTTAAGATAGGGATATAATTATCATCTGGGCCAATACCCGTTGTAGAAGCCGGGACTAAAACATACATCGCAACACGTCCATAGGTGGAGGCACGGCCCGTATATTTATAACCTAAAATCCTTCCATGTCTTAAAACATTATTATACTGATAAGCAGTGTCTAAAAACGTTTCATTAACATTATAATCAAGGTAGAAAGAAAGTTGATCTCCCACATAGGCAACGGCATCGAGCATTAAGGCGCCGAAGGAGCCCTCACTAAAATCTTGAAAACTATCGGGATAAAACCTTTCCGCTATTTGGATTAAATCGTTTCTTATACTTTGAAAATCCCGATGAGTATAATCGATGGGAATTATTTTTTTTTGTTCGTTTGGCATATAAAATCCTCAAATTTAAATAGTAATGTTTAATAAATCTTTTACATTGATATTGGGTATTGAATACGTTAATACTAACGAGAGAGTATTCATCTCGGGATTCGTTGTATTAAATGTGAGAGAGCTAATGTTTACAGCGGGCATATAAGTTTGGACTTGCTGTCGGATGCGCGCGTCGATCTGTGATAGGGTGTCTTGTTCAAAATTTTGAAATAAATATGCTTTTAACCCGACTCCATACGCCGGAATCATTACCCTTTCCCCCGGAGTAGTTAAGATAAGCATTTTTAAATTTTGACGCACTAATTTTTTAATGGTTTTAATCATTACAAATCCATCGGAATCACTGCGCTGTAAGGGAAGCGCCACACCAAAAGCATTCATCTCTTCTTATAACCTCATTGTAATATTGTAATTATTCCCTAATCTTCTTTTTCACAAAGCTCACCCTTTGAATTAAATGGGCTCGTCCGTAACATTCGGCTTTTCCACCAAGGCAAAAGTCTTTGGCCGGCGGCCGGTTTAAACCTTTCTCGTAAAAGAGAAGTGAAAAGCTTACCCATATCATCTTCATCGCCCTTCCCATCAGCCGTAAAATCTCGAAAATTATAATAAGCTTTAAATATTTTCTTTATTCGACTCTTAGAATTCCGTAGCAATTGTTTGTCCCATTCATCCCAAGTTTTTACAAAAAGAGTTAACATGGAACCGGGACGGTCAACAATATTGGCCCAACCTTCCGCATTTAGGGCCGACACGGCGCGCCCGTCGGCATCTATTTCTACCTTCATGCCGGCTGCGGTGTTAGGCCCGCTCGCTCCTTTAGCAGCAGTAACTTCACCAATAGACGGCAAAAAGGCGTAATCGTTGTAAACGGCAATTAAAGAAGTAATTTTATTAAGAGGAAAAATATAATGGGCAATAACTCTAAATTTATGATCTCGTTTTAATAAATTAATAAGACAAAGCAATAATTTACTATCTCCGTCAAACGGCATAAATTGTGCAAGAGGCAAATCTAATGCATCAATCTCCGCCGTGGTAATCTCAACTTTTTCTCCTCCTATCATAATAGAAAACAATAGACCGTAACGAACTCCCATTTCTCCCTTTACCCCAACCACTTCGCCAGAAGTTTCATCAGTGACTAACTCCATAGTGCCTGGAAAAACATCCGCCATATTTAATGATTGGTCCTGGGCTAGAATATAATCTTGAGCAGTAGACGGCGCATGTTTAGTTTCATTAATACTAATATATTTTTCAATTACAAAAGGTTGCGTGATGCTGTTCGAAGGACTATAACCGTATTCTTCGACATCTCCAATGGGTACGGTAACCTTGCCGGCAAAGGGCGCCAGAACATCATGTGAATCTGGATCCTCAGTTTGGAATTCGCCAGACATGTATACGATTTCTCCGTCTTCGTCCGTATAAGCATGATAGTATCCTACATACTCGTCTCCTTCTTCAAATTCTGTATCTTCATCGTTCTTTTCTTTTACATATAATTCTGCGCCGGCCGTATATTGTTCTTCTCCTTCTTCGAAATCAGTAGCCTCTTCCTTGATTTCTTTATTAAGATCTAAATCAATTCCTCCTTGCGTTAAATCAGTTAAAAGATAATAATCCAAATCAAAGATATCCGGAGACATGCCGGCAACTTTAAGGTTCTCTACAAATTTTGCTCCCATATATTGTAACTGTTCTACTACTAATTCCGTTAACACAATTTTGGCCAAATCTTCGGTTTTTTGTACGGCTTCTAGATTCTTTTCAGCACGATAATTCTTTAAAGTTTTAAAAAAACTAACGGATCCGTCCGATTTTTCCTCTCTGAGATCTTCTCTGTCCGCGTATTCATATGTTTCTTGTTTGTCGTTTAATTCAGTTAACGCCTCCAATACTGTTTTGGGTGGCGTTTCTATTTCACCACTATCCACCCGGCGGGCGTACATTTGAACTGATTGTTCTAAAAATGCATACCAAAACTCTTCATCTTTAAAAGGATTAAAAAATTCTAACCATTGGGCTTCTTGGGCATTTTTAAAACTTTTTTCCATATTTTCCACAATGTAAGAGGCGTATAGAGAGCTATATGTTTCAGGAAATTTAGGATAAAATTTAGTAAAGGTGCTCAACGATTTTATAAAATGTACACTCGCATAAATTCTAATCGCACCCATAATCA
>NZAS01000176.1 GCA_002686195.1 Candidatus Pacearchaeota archaeon
AATTCAGTAGGGACTTTTTTATTTGCATATTGCATTAATTGTAATGTTATGGCTTTGTCTAAAGTGAAGGCTGCTACTTTTTTTTCAGAAGGGATGTAGTAATCTATTTGGTGTAGGTTTTGTCCTGTTTCTAGGTCTAGGATGAAGAAGCCTGCTACCATGAATGCATCATTGTGTTTTTCAGTAAAGGCTTTGTATTCTTTTGAAGAGTTTAGTTTTTCTATGTATGGTTGGAGTTTCATCTTTAAAGTATTAAGATATATTTGTGGAAGTATTTAAAGATTTGTTTATAAATTTATATTGTATAGTGTAATTATTTATTTATAGGGAGTTTTATTTTGTTTTTTATGGAGAATAAAACTAAAGAAAGGAGTATTGGAAAGGGGGTTGAATCTAGGAAAGATTATTATGAGAGAGTTATTGTTCGGAGATATAGAGATATTTTTGGAGAGAACTTGGCAAGGGATAAATTATTAATTTATATGAGAAAATTGGATGATGATTGGGGACCTGTTACACCTGGAGGGGAAATTTCTTGGGGGAGAGGAGATAGTGTGGTTGGGGATTAGGTTCTGTTTTCTATTTGGGTTTGGAGTTCTTTGATGAAGGCTGTGGGCTTGATACCAAACCGGACCTTTTTGACTCCTCTTTCACGGACTGCTAGGGTTTTTGCTTTAACTTCTTTGTCTCCGATTACTATAATATAGGGGATTTTTTCAAGTTCTGCGTCTCGGACTTTTTCATTTACTGTTGTGTTTCTTAAGTCTGAATCTATTCTTAGTAATGGGATTGCTTTTTTTAAGTTGGAAATCACAGATTCTGCGTCTTTGGTTTGGTTTTCTGTGAAGTTTATTACTCGGACTTGGGTTGGGGAGAGCCAGAGGGGAAGGGCTCCGTTAAAATGCTCTAATAAAATCCCTATAAATCTTTCAACACTACCATATATTGCATTGTGAATCATGATTGGTCTTTTTTCTTTATTATCTTTATCTGTATAGGTTAGATCAAAGCGCTCAGGCATTGCAAAGTCTAATTGGATTGTTGCACATTGCCATTCTCTTTTCAAAGAGTCTTTTATGTGGTAATCAATTTTTGGACCGTAAAAAGAACCATCTCCTTTATTTATTTTATACTTTATCTTATTATCTTTTAGGACTTTTTCTAATGTTTTTTCTGCTATGTCCCATATCTTATCACTTCCGATTCTTTTTTTAGGACGGGTTGATAATTCAACACGATAACTTAAATCAAATGTTTTATAGATCACGTCAACTAACCCCATAATTTTTTTTAATTCTTGCTCAACAGTTTCTTCTGTGCAATAGATATGTGCATCATCTTGGGTAAATTGGATCAATCTAAATAAGCCTGCAAGCACTCCTGAGAGTTCTTGTCGGTGAACAATACCAAGTTCTCCAACTCTTAGTGGAAGGTCTCTGTATGACTTTGTATTAGCTTTAAAGATTAGAATTCCTCCAGGACAACTCATTGGTTTTACTGCGAGTTCACGATTTTCGTATTCTGTTAAAAAGATGCTTTCTTTGTATTTTTCCCAGTGGCCAGAGACTTGCCAAAGTCTTTTATCTAGTATTTGAGGGGTTTTGACCTCTTGGTAATCTCCTTCTCTATGAAGTTCTTTCCAGAAATCAGTAAGTTCATTGAAGATTATTAAGCCATTATTATGCCAGAACACCATGCCTGGTGCTGATTCGTTGAAGGAAAACAAGTCTAATTGTTGGCCTAAAATACGATGATCATTTTCTTTAAGCTTTGAGGTGTCTAATCTGCTTCTTGAAAGTTGATTTAGGAGTTGTTTTGGATTATATTCTTCTTTTTTTAATTTGGGTTTCATGTATTAAAAAGAAGAAGTGTATATTTAAAATTACTCATTCTTTAGAATTGTTTTCTCTAGGTCTTTGTCGGAGATCTTTTTGAGGTTGGATTGGAATTGTTTTATGAACTTGAGGACGTGTTTTTGAAAGAGGGCTTTCATTTCGGCTGTTGTTAAATCCCCAGAGCGATATTTTTCTTCGATTGCTTTTGATTCTTTTTCTGAGAGGAAGAGATATTTGAGATAAAGGAAAGCTACATCAACATCTGGGTTTCCGCCTTTCTTTCTGTGTTCTTCTAAAGATTTTTGTCCGCCTGAGAAAGATTTGTTTATTTTGGCTTTGATTTCTTTTTCAGAGTCGTTTAGGAAGATTGCATTGTTTTTTGATTTTGACATTTTTTTGTTGTCGATTCCTGGGAGGAAAAGGGAGTGGAGGATTGCTGGTTTGTTATATTCTAGGCGAGATGCTATGTCTCTTGAGATTCTTATATGGGCGTCTTCGTCAGGGCCTATTGGAACTAAGACGTTTTTTATGCCGTGTTTGACTTGAGGGAATAAGATGTGGGCTGATTGGACTGCTGGATAAAAGTGGAGGCCTATGTTTTCTTCGTTTTTGTAGCCGTAAGACGCTTTTATTTCAGAGAGGTTTACTTTTTTTGAGAGTTTTATTGCTAAGTTATAGATGTTTGTGTAGACTTGGTCTATGATGAAGTATGTTTTTTTAGGGTCAAAGCCGTAAGCTAAGAGTTCTTTTGCTAGTTGCATTGAATTCTTTAGGGCTTCTTCTTGGCTTTCAACTTTTCCTGCCACATATGATTCGTCGTCGGAGATTGGTATGAAAACTGGGATGTTGTATTTTTTTTGAAAGAAGAGGTTTGTGTCAAATACGGCTTTGTGTCCTAGATGTAAAGAGCCTGAAGCGTTGACGCCTGAGAGGATTGCGCATTTTTCTCCTTTTTTTAAGGCTGAGAAGAATTTATTGAAATCTCTGTGGGAAAATAGGACGCCTGTTTTGAAAGTGTAGAAGTCTGGGAGGTCTTTTAGAGTTGAAACTAGGTTTGCTCCGAATTCTTTTACGAGCTTTTCGTTGTCTATTTCTGTTTTTTGTTCCATGATTGTAAAGAAGGCGAAGAGGTTTTTAAATTATTGGGATTGGATAATATTTATAAAGAGAATATGACTTGAATATACATGAGAAAAGATTTGGTGGTTGCGTTAGTTTTGCTTTTTGCTTTGGGCGTGGCTCCTGCTGTAAGTGCAGAAATAATTATAAGTCAACCTAAGGTTTTGTATAATGTTGGAGATGAATTTATAGTTGACATTACTTTGAGACCTGGAGTGAATACACAAGGGTTTGCCGTCGCTGATTTGATTTGTGATAATGGAGAAGTTGAAATTTATAAAAGCCCTGAAAATCTTCTCGAGGGGGAAGCCAAAGGTATAGCAATTAGAACTAATTTAGATAGTTTTCTTGTTGGAGATTTGTTAGGTGATTGTTATTTGCAGGCTATGTTTGGAAATGAAGAAGTTAGAAGCCAAGGGTTTGAGATCTCTAGTTTTATAGATGTTTCTCTTGATATCAAAGGTGTGAATTTTGGTCCTGATGATGAAGTTGTTGTTACGGGAAGTGCTACGAAAGTAAATGACTTTCCTTTAGAGGGATTTGTTGAAGTTGAAATTGTTGGGCTTGATGAAGCTATCAAATCTGGAAAGACAAATGAAGAAATTTTGGAGGAATTACTGGAAGATGTTGAGGGTGCAGATGTTATTGATTCTAATGATACTGAAGAGTCAGGTGACGAAGTAGATGATGTTGAGGAAAAGTTAGAGCCTTTAAACTTTACTTTTGTTGGACCTGTTGTGGAAGGCAAGTTCGAAGTTAAATTTAATATTCCTGCTAATGCAAGGCCTGGAGAATATGATATTAAGGCTAGGGCTTATGAAAAGGACTCTGCTGAAGAGGTCATAAATGAGGGTGAATCTGTTGCTTCTTTTAGAATAAAACAAGTTATTAAGGAAATAGATATTGCTTTGAATTCTCCTAATATACGAGCTGAAGAAGAATTGGTTTATGCTGTTTTGATGTATAATCAAGCAAGTGAAGAAGTTGAAGAAGAAGTTGGAGTTATTATTTATAAACCTGAAAGAGATGTTTTCTCTAAAGGAATAATTCAATCTGGAGAGTCACAAAGGATTTTGATTGAGAAGAATTATAATCCAGGGTATTGGAAGATTGAGGCAAAGACTAATGACTTGGAAGTTGAAAAGTTGTTTTATGTTGAGGAATTTGAAGATGTTAGTTTTGTTTTGGAGAATGATACTTTAATTGTAACTAATATAGGGAATGTTATGTATGATCGGCCTTTGGAAATTTCTATAGGGGATGTTAATGAATTAAAAGATGTTAAATTGGGCGTGGGTGATACTAAGATTTTTGTTTTGAGTGCTCCTGATGGAAGTTATTTGGTTGAAGTTACCGATGGAGATAGGAGTGAAAATTTTGGGAATACACTTTTGACTGGAAGAGCAATTTCTATTAAAGAACTTGGGGATTTCTTTGGAAATAATTGGGTTGTTTTGATTTGGCTGTTGGTTATTGTTATCTTGGGAATTGTTGTTGTATTTGTTTATAAGAAAATAAGGAGGGGAAATTTTGTTGGGAAGATTCCACAGGGTCTGAAAAAGGCTGTTAAATTCAAGAAATTGAATGATATAAAACCACCTGTGATGGCAAAGCCTGAAAACCAAAAGATAAGCAGTAAAGCTGTTCAAAATGTGATTGAATCCGGGAGTAGAGAAAGAGTTAATGTTGTTTCTCTTAAGATAAAAAATAATAGAGAAACTGTTGAGGATAAGAAGGCAGCACATGTCTTGAATAAAGTTTTGTTGAATGCGAAGAATCATGGGGGGAAAGTTTATGTTGATGGAGATTATAGGATTGTTGTTTTTGCTCCTGTGCTTACTAAAGAGATTGATAATACGATGAGATCTGTTTCTGTTGCTAAGGCTATTGAAAGAATGTTGAAAGCTTATAATAAGTCAGCGCATACTAAAATTGATTTTGGAATTGGAACGCATATTGGGGAGATGGTTGTTGAGCAGAACAGACATAAATTTAAGTTTACATCCATAGGCGGAGTTATTATTAATGCGAAGAGGGCTGCAGAGGCCGCTGTAGAAGCGGTGCTGGCTACAGAGCCTTTACATGGAAGGATTGTTGGGAAAGTTAAGACTAAGAGAACAGGCAGGTATTGGGAAGTTATGAGTATTCCTAAGAGAGAAGATTACGAAGAGTTTATACATAACTTTCTTGAGAGAATTAAATCTGACTGAGAGAAATCCTAAGGATTTCTCTAATCTCACAAAACTAAGAACAAAAAAGGTTTTGTGACTAAAAAGGAGAGCTCTGGCGAAGAATTAGGTATAACGTGAGACATAAATAATTGAGTGTCGCTATTTATGTCCCCCGAATATAACAAAAGACAAATTTTCAATCTTTTGTTATAAAATGTTATACTTTGTTGAGCTCTCCATTATCGAGGTAAAAACCATTATGTCCTTCCGAGAAGTCTTCGAAAAGTTCTTCGATTAATTCTGTTAGTTCTTGGTCTAGGCCGACAGAAAGGGCTGTTTTTAGAGCATGTGCTTTTAGACATTGCGGACAGTAAGTGTGTAGGAGCTTTTTGTCTAGAGAACATGCTGAGACGCCTAGAGAATTTCTTTTGATGAATGAGTCTATTTGCCTCATGAATACTGAAGGTAAGATATTTTTCAGAAGTTGAGGTGTTTCTACTGTAATTTTTGTTTGATGTTCATGGTTTTTAGATAATGTTTTTAGAATCATTTTGAAATTGTTCAAGAATCCGGAAGAATTCGAGAGAATTACTTGATGGCCAAAGTAGAAACAAAAACACACTTAGGCACGACTAGACATTTCATCCAAGATCTGGAAACCCTAAGTGTATGCATGTTATTCAGAAGTGGTTGAAGTATATAAATATTGTGTTGTAGTCTAGACTACTAATCTTTTTTGGAAGGATGTGAAGCGAGCTACTTCTTGTGGGTCTGGAGAATTTGGAGTAAGAGATGTTGGTATGCCTCCATGGATGGGATAATAATAGTTTGATAGAAAAACTGGGGATTCTATTCCATGTTTGATTATTAGTTTGGGAGGATGTCCATACATTCTTCCGTCTGTTCTTCCTAGGGCAAGAGATGGTGTGATTTCTGCTGGGAAGATTCCTCTTATTTCTGTGATTGTTCCGTCTGGATTTGGATACACAAAAGAATAGCCTTCATGTTCTATTGGGGTGTTTTGAGTTAGAAAGCCAGAGTGTTGATTATCTGAATCTGATAGCCCGTCTAGTAATTCATTTCTGTGCACTGGTTCTGTAAGATTTCTGAATGTTCTGTCGTGAGGGAGGTGGATTACTGTGATATTTGTTGGTCTTTGGGCTAAGGTGTGCATTGCCTCGCTTGATAGAGGTGGTTGAAATAATTCTTCTGGTTTTATCGCCATGTTCTTAGATGAGTAGTGAGATTTATAAAGATTGTTGCACTTTTGTTGGGATGGATACGAGGCAAAAAGTTTTGGTGATTATTGTTGTGCTTTTTGTATTAGTGTTTGGGCTTTATTTTTTTACTGATTGGTTTAGTAAAGTGACTGGGTATCTTGGCGGGGAAGATGAGAAGGAGGCTTTGGCTATTTGTCTTGATGAGCGTGGGGTTGAGTTTTTTTATTCTATAGATTGTGCCGAATGTGAGAGGCAGGCTGCTGAATTTGGTGAAGCCATGGAGTTGATATATCAGACGGATTGTGGAGATGAATTAGAGAATTGCTCTAATTTAAGAGAAGTTCCTGCTTGGTATATTGATAATGAGTTTATTTATGGGTTTATTGGTTTTGAGGAGTTGAAGGGGTTGAGTGGTTGCGAGTAGAGGAAACGGAAGGTTTAAAAGACGATTCTATTTCTTAATATTATGAAAATGCCAGGAATATTGGGAGGCCTTGGGCCAGAAACGACTGCAAGGATTTATCTAGCCTTAGCTATGCAGGAAGGGTCTGAGGATTATCCGTGGCATACTTATTTCTAATGTTTCGTTTCCTAAGTATTTAGAAGAAGAAATCGGAGCTAAAGGTGGGAATCCTGAGGGGATTTTACCTTATTTGCTTAAATCTGTTAAACAGTTAGAGTTAGCTGGGGCTGATTTTATTGTGTTGCCTTGTAATACTTTGCATTCTTTGTTGCCTGAATTAAGGAAAAACTCTAAGATAAAAATATTTGATTTAATTGAAGAAGTGTCAGCGAGGATAAAGAAAGATTATTGTAAAATCGGGATTTTATCTACTACTAAAACTAGAACTGAGGGTTTGTATGATAAACATCTGGAAGGAGGGGAGATTGTTTATCCAAATGAAGAAGAGCAGAAGGAAGTATCTGAGATTATTATTAGGATAATTAGAAAAATAGCTAGTGTTAATGATAAGAAATATTTAGAAAAAGTAATTGAGAATATGCGGGAAAAGGGTGCTGAAAAAGTAGTTCTTGCTTGTACTGACATTGGAAATCTTATCGGAAATAATTTACATACATTAGATTCAACTCAGGTTTTAATAGATTCTATAATTGCAAGAATGCTTGAATAAAACGCAAGTTTTATAAACTTGTTTACACGTGTTAACTTATGAGAACATTACCTCAGGAAATAGAGGTTTGGTACATGATTCCGGCTATTCGTAGAGAATTGTCTAGATGTCTTATTAGGGATTTTGAGATTACTTACGAGAAGGTTGGAGAGGCTTTGGGAATTAGCAAGGCGGCTGTTAGTCAGTATCTTAAAGGAAAAAGAGCTGCGAAGATTTCTCTTCCCGACCAAACTGAGAAGGAAATTATGAAATCTTGCAAGGCTTTAATTGATAATAAAAGTGATTCTGTTGCTGAGATACAGAGGTTATTGAATTTTATTAGAGATAAGAGGCTAAGTTGTGAAGTTTGCGGGAAGATGAAAGAAGGTGTTTTGGATGATTGTAAAGAGTTTAAGTTTGATGGTAATAACTATAAATAGAAATCACATTCTTTCAAGCCTGGAGATGCGCTCGTCTATGTTTGGATGGGTTGCAAACATGCCTTTGACTTTTTTCTTGAATGGGTCTGATATGAATAAGGGTGCTACAGCCTGAGGATACTGCTTTTTTTCTTTTTCTGAAGGCAAATGCTCTGACTTTATTTTTTTGAGGGCAGAAGATAAACCTGAAGGATAACGTGTAAATTTAACTCCGGTTGCGTCTGCTGCAAATTCTCTTTTTCTTGAAACTGCAAGAGAAATTAAGTGTGCGATTATTGGAGCTAGGATGGCTGCCACTATTGAAAGGATAATTAATAAAACTCCTGTTTTATCGTCTCTATCTCTATTTCCTGATAAAGATGAAAAAAATAGGCTTCTCAAATATATTTGAGCTATTATTGAAATTAGTCCCACCATTATGGCAACAAGTGTCATAAACCTAATGTCATAATTTGCAATGTGAGACATCTCATGAGCCATTACACCTTCAAGTTCTTGCTTGTCTAGTTTATCAACTGCCCCTTGTGAGAAACAGATGACTGAATTTTTTGGATTGCGTCCAGATGCGAATGCATTAATTTGGTTTCCTGGCATGACATAAAGTTTTGGCCTTGGTAATCCAGAGGCAATAGACATTGATTCTGCAGCATGAAAAAGCATTCTATGTTCTGTCTTGTCTGCTGGTTTAGCTCTAACACTTGCTAAGGCAATATTATGAGATTTATAATATGTTATTAAAACATAAGCTAATGAAAAAATCGTAGCAAATATCATTATTATGAAGAAAAAACTAGGATCAAGAGCTATTGAAATCAGATACCCTATGAGAATAAACAAAATAAAAATTCCGATTATTAATGCTACTGACTTAATTTTATTTTTTTGTATTTGGTCATGAAAAGACAATCTTTGAACTTCTGACATTGTAGATATAATAATTTTAGATATTTAAAGATTCCTTCAGAACACAGAGTAATCTTCGATTCTCTGTGCCGTCAAGAGAAGTATTCTCTTGAGGTCTTTAACTCATTCCTTTTTATGAAAGGACAAGTTAGAATTTTGCTTAGGAAACCCCAGGAGTTGTAAATAAACAAAACTATATAGTTTATTTACAAAGATTTAATTGTTGGTGTAATTAGAAATCAATATGTGGAACTGCTTTTGCTTCTGCCGGTATCTTTAAGAATTCCTTTGGTTTTTTGCCATACATATTGGCGAAAAGCATTGCAGGGAAAGTCTTTGTTGCATTATTGAATGATAATATAGAGTCGTTATAGTGCTGTCTTGCGTAAGCAACTTTATCTTCAATTGCTGCTAACTCTTGCTGCAAGTGCAAGAAATTTTCATTGGCGCGAAGCTGAGGATAGTTTTCTGCTATTGCGAATATAGATTTTAATGCTGACTGTAGTTCAGAACCTTTTTCTGCTTTCTCTTCGATAGTTTGGGCCTTAAGAAATTCTTTTCTTGCTGAAGTCACTTGGTTCATTATTTTGCTTTCGTGCTTTGCATATCCTTTAACTGTTTTTACTAGATTAGGAACAAGATCAGCTCTTTTGCGCAACTGAACATCTATTTGAGATAGAGAATTAGCAATCCTGTTTTCTAAGACTATGAATCTATTATAATAAATTACGAACGAAGCTGCAATTATTATGACAACTGCTATTAGTACCCATAACCATAACATGTTTAAGTTTGGAAATTGTGATATATAAATTTATGTATGGGAAGATTTAAAATTGCTTGAAATCTATGGTAATATGGGACTACTAAATTTTCTGTTTGGGAATAAGAAAGTTGAAGAACCAGAAGTAGAGAAAATCCATGAGAATGGTTTGGAAGACTGGGTTTTTGCTAGAAAGATTAGGATTAAAAATGAAGGTAAGGAAATTATTTCTTCTCTGGATTTGGGAAAGCAAAAATTGATAGATGGGATTGATAATGGGGTTGAGAGGCTTAAGACAATAGATTTGAGAAATAAGAAAGTTGAAGATAAATTGAAAGTTATTGCAAAGGAGAATTTGATTAATTATATTGGGCACTTAAACTCATTGGTTAAGAAGTTGGAAGGAGTCAGCGAGAAAAGTGATGCTAATAATTATTTAGAAGAAGTTAGGAAGATTCTTGGTGATTTTGATGAAAAATCCAAGATGAGTTATCATAAGGCAACTCTTCTTGTTGGAGAGGAAATCGAGAGTATTGTTGATAACATGAAGGAATTCATTAAAGGGTTGAAGGAAGCTGAGAGCAATAATAAGAATTATTTTGGATTGAGTGAAAAAGTCAGAAAGGTTGATGATAAGGTTGCTGAAATGAAAAAATTGAAAGAAGATCGACAGGGAGTTGAAAAAGATATAAAGGATTTGAATGAGAAAATGAAAGTGTTAGAATCTGGTCGGAAGGAAGCTGAGAGAGAGCTGAATAGGATTGAGAATTCTGAGTTGAGGAAAAATGAGTTGAAGAAGAAGGGTGAGTTGGAGGAACTGAAAGGTGATGTGGAGAAGGGGATTCAAGGGTTGAGGAAGAGTGTTGACTTGAAAGAGCTTGCTAGAGTTTTCCATTCTGAAGAAGATAAGATGGAAGTTGTTAAGGGATATAAGAATGATTTTATTCACGCATTTTATGAAGATAAAGGCGAGGGAATTTTAGGACTTATGCATGAAGGAAAGATTGAAAATGAATTGATTGGGCAAAAAGTTAGGGATATACTTACTAAAGAATCCGAGATTGCAAATTTTGAGATCCAAAGGTCTGGAGTTGAGGAAATTCAGAAAGAGGTTGAGAAAATTAAGAAAAATATTGGTGATTTGGAAGCAAAGAAAGAGAAGGAAGTTAAGAGAATTGACAAGATTGGAATTGGAAGAAATGATTTGATGAAAGAGGTCAAAGAAGAGCTTAGGGAATTTGGTGTTCTGGTGTCGTAATAGAGAGATAAAATTAATTTTATCTCTAATTACAAACTTCTAAATCCTCACAAGAAGTTCGTAATTGTTTAGTTACTACATAATAGGAATGTTTATATATAATTGGGAAGCCTTATTCTTATGATGGGATTGGCTAGGACATGGTTGATTGCGTTGTTTTTCTTAGGCATTGTTGTTTTATCTTTTAGTGTAGAGGCTTCTCCTGTTGTTGATAGTGTTGTGATAGGCCCTGATTATTGGAAGCAGCAGCACGATCATATGCTCGCGAATAATGGGGAGATGATGGATATTTCATATGAGGAGGTTTTTGGTGATGATGTGGAGTATAAATGCACTGCTAGTGTTAATGATGCTTCTAGTGTGACTTTTGATATTACTTTGACTTCGGAGGGGCCTGGGGGAGAAGAAGAATCTTATGGAGGGACGATTGGACATCAACCTAATGGAATTTATGAACTTGAGATTCCGCTTGATAAGATAAAAGCTGGGGGGAACATAGGGTGTGAAGTTACCGCTAGGAATGGTGAAGAAGAGGCATATGGGGCTGTGAACCCCATGCTTGTTGCTCAGTTTGATTTGACTCCAATTGAAAATCTGGAGTTGGGTAATGTTGTTTCTCCGATAAGATTGATTGGGGGAAATAAGCCATTTTTCTTTGTTATTGGAGGAGTGCAATTTTGGTCAAATACTATTACAATATTTGAGAAGGAAGTTGAAATTGGGTATAGTTATGATGGGCCTGGGGGAGATTATGAGGAAACAAAAGATATTGTATTGAATCCTTTGATGGGAATTACTCCAAGCACTGTTAAACAAGATCTTGAAGGAGATTATCATGGGAATGATGCTCTTTCTGTTTTGCGAATGTTGAAAAGGGCAAATGAAAACGTGAGAGTTACTTTTTTGAATGAAGAAGGAATGCCTAAAGTTCCTGGTACTTATGAGTTTGATGTTTTTGTGAATAGAGATGAGGCAATCAAGGAAAGTAATTATGAGAATAACAATTTGAGGGCAAATCCTGAATATTCTGATGAGTTGGATAGGATAGTTTATATTCATAAGAGACCGATGAAAATTTTGTGGGTTTATTTGTATAGGAATATTGCTCTTGATGTTCCATTGCCTGGTGATGAACCACCTATTGTTAATGAAGGTTTTGCTTTTATAGAATCGGCTTTGCCCCTCGCACATGGAGATGAAGGGATTTTTTTAGTTAGGTCATTTAGAGATGTGCCAATTTCGATGAATAATGCTAAGTTTGCAACTGACCCTGGAGAAGCATCTAAAGAAGCAAGAGATCATGCATTTTATAGTTTGGAAGCTCTTAGGAAAGAATATAACGCAGATTTAGCAGTTGGTTTTACAGGTGATGGAGAGTTTATGTATGATGAGGGGTTGGGTCATGATGCTAAAGGATTTTCTTGGGATCCTGGAAGTTATCCCTGGCAAAATGGTTTTCTTAAATCTATTTTGATTAATACTGGGAGGGCTGACATGGCTACTCTTGCACATGAGATGGGGCATGTTTATTTGAATGCTGGTGAGGAATATGGAAGAGGGGTTGGGCCTGGGGGAGATGGTGATATTAGTTCTGGAAAGGCAATTAAAAATCCCGGATGGTGCTTTAATCCCCCTAGGGGAGATATTTGTACGTCTAGACAGGGAGGACCTCAATTTGATGAAGTAGGGCCTAGATTTAATATTTGGACTGAATATTCTATTGATGATCAGGTTAGATGGAGCAACTCTATGCTAGATATGATTGAGCACGATGAAGACCTTCAATATCAATATAATTGTGGGGCATATAAGTGGCTTAATGTTATGGGGAATGCAAATGGGCAGAGGAGTTGGGTTTCATATGGATATTATAATGGAATGTTAAATAAGTTTCTTGTTAGACTAAAAATTTTGACTGATGAGGTGGAAAATGAGTAAGGAAGAAAGGAAGAAGGGGAAGTATACACCCTGGTGGCTTTTGGACGGGGCAGCATTGGCTGCTGCCGCGACAATGATTCTATTGCCAAATTCAAAAGATAAGAATTATAATTATATTGTTAATGGAGGAGATATTACTGCGAGAAAAGTGACACATACTCCTGAATATCCTGAAGGTGCTGGGTATTTTATAAGTGAAGAAGGAAAAGTTTTGATAAATTATCCTAAGCATGATAGGAATCCGTGGGGAGGAGATGAAGATGATGAAGTTAGAGTGCTTGATCCTGATCAAGGGCCTTATGTTTTTGATAGGATTGAGAAAGCTCCTAAAATTAAGCCTCCTAAAAATTTGTTAGATAGAATTTTTTATCCAAATGAAGACGAGACAAAAGAAACTACAAGATTAGGTAGAAGAATTGAAGAGGTTCTTAGTGAAAAAGCTCACGGTATGCCTCTTGGAGATTATTTTGGAGCGAGGTCTTGGGTTGGGCTTCCTTATGAAAAAGGAGAAGATTCTGTTAAGGGTTATTTTGTTGGAAGAGATGGAGACTTACACTACGTAGAAATTGATAATGCTCGTAAGCATCTTGGAGAAGAATATTTTAATGGAGGTAAAGATGAGAAGTAAAATTGTTTTTGCATTTGTGTTTTTAATTTTAGGGATAGGAGGAGTTAGTGCAGGAGATGTTTATTTGTTTTCTGGGGATGTTAATGATAGTGTTCTCAATATTGAGGGAATTTCATATTTGGGAGATAGTTTAGAATATGAAGAAGATAATTTTACTGGGGCATATAGTGTGGTGTTTTTGGAGAATGGGCAGGAAGTGAAAGAAAATGAATTTTATTTATGGGAAGGTTTGAATGTGTTTTTGTTTTCTGTTAAGGTTCCTGATGGGATAGATGAGATTGTTTTTGAGGAAAATGAGAATGAGATTCATAGAGTTGTTATAAGTCAGAATGCTCCTAGTATAGATAGCTTTGATGTTGTTGATAATTCAGGGGTTTTCGATTTGTCTTGGATTGCTTCTGATTTAGACGGAGATGATTTGGGATATAGTGTTTATATTAGCCATGAAGGTGGGGGGTGGGGGCTTTACTCTTCAGGCATTGAAGAAAATAATTTGATTGTTAATAATAATTATAATGGGGATTTACGATTTAAGTTGAGGGCTAGTGATGGTTTTAATTATGCAGAGGCTGTTTCTGGGAGTTTTAGTGTTGAGGGCTTTCCAGGTTTTGTTAGTATTGAAAACCCTAAGGAAGGGCTATACGCTTTTGGAGAGGGGATTGAGTTGATTGGAAAGGCTTTTGATTATAATTTTAATTTGATAGGGGACGATTATAATTGGCATTCTGATATAGGTGGGTTTTTGTCTACAGGAAATAATATTTTGATTGATACTTTAACTATGGGTGTTCATTCAATTTCTTTGGCAGTGAGTCATTTAGGAATTATCGATTTAGGACGCGTGGATATTGAAATTGTTGAGGCATGCAATGATGCTGATGTTAATGAAGATACTGTGGTTGATGTTAGTGATTTGGCTGTTGTTGGGGGACAATGGGGGACAGACGGAGAAGCAAATGAATTAGGATTTAGTGGAGATATTACTGGAGACGCGATTGTAGATATCGGGGACTTAGGGGCCTTAGGTTTTAATTGGGGAAGTTCTACTGGAACTTGTGCTTAAAATGAAAGCAATGAGATCAGGAAGCTCTCAAGCTTTCATTTTTTATGAGGGAGAAAAACAAAAATGAAAGTTGTGAAAAAAGAGGAATTTTTATCTGAGAAGGAATTTTATATTAATGAAATGAAAGCTGGGAAGGTTTTTGTTTATGGGACTGATACGATTTATGGGATTGGTTGTAATGCTTTGTCTAGTGAAGGGGTTTTGAAGATAAGAAGGATTAAGCAGAGGGATGAGAAGCCTTTTTCAGTAATTGCTCCTTCTAAAAAATGGATTTCTGAGAATTGTTTTGTTTCTGGGATTGCTCAGAGATGGGTTGATAAGTTGCCTGGAGCCTATACTTTGATTTTGGAGTTGAATAATTGGAATGTTGTTTCTCCTGAGACGAATGGTGGGGGAAGTACTCTTGGAGTTCGGATACCGAAGCATTGGTTTAGTGATATTATTTCTGAATCTGGAGTGCCGTTTGTTACAACTTCTGTTAATTTGACAGGGCAGAAAGGTATTCAAGGGCTTTCTGATTTGAGTGAGGATATGAGAAAAGAGATTGATTATTTTGTTGATGAGGGGGTTATCGAGGGGGAGGGAAGTACTGTTGTTAAGTTGGTTGGTGATGAAGAGGAAATATTGAGATAACAATAATTTTTATAAAGGATTTGATTGTTAATGTAAGATGAGATTTAGTTTGACAAGAGCAAGAAGGAGATTGGCTGTTTATTTTGATAATTCTAGGCAGAGGTATTTTAGAAGAAGGGTTGAAAGATTAACAAGAAGTGGTGAGATACCCACAAGTGCGGATCAGGTTACTACTGCTTATTTCCCTAGAGAAGTTATTGAAGCTGGACAAAGACATATGAGGGAGAGTTATCTTAGACAAGAGGAATTAAGATGAGGGATGAAGATTTGGATGCGGGGGCTATGGCAAATATATTAGGGCCTCTTGCTGGTCTCGATTATAGAACTGCTAAGAATATGTGGTATGCTTTTCATGGAGATGAGAATAGTCATAGTGTTTCTGACAATATGAGGAATGGACATCAAGGTAGAGGTAGGGATGTTCCTCAATATACGAGAAGGCGACATAAATAATTAGATAGCTTCTAGGTATTCTTCGGCCATTGTGACGTAGGCCATGTCTTTACCTTTTGGGTCTTTTATTAGAACGTGGTATTGGCCGTTGGGGAGAAGGGTGTTGATTTCTCCAGTCATGCCTTTTTTTATGGGAGGAGCTGATTCGACGTAGTCTACTGAGTATTCGACATATTCTTGATCTGGGTCTAGAGTTAGTTTTACAGGATCATGTCTTTTGAATTTGGTTTGCATGAATTAAATTGGGAAGAAGAGTATAATTACTTTTTCTTTTTAACTGGTTTTTCTTTCGAATTTCTTTTGTCTTTTGCGAAGACGTAGATGTAGAGAATTGGTAAGATACCTATTGTGCTGAATAGGACGAAGACAACTGACCAAATTGGCTGGTTATATCTTGTGGATTTCATTACTGCGAGAATTCTCCAAATTAGATCCCAGATTGTTATTAATGTGATTATCCAAACAGGGATAGCTAATGAACCTATTGTTATTGGGTCTAATGCCATGATAGATTGAAGTAGGGATTATTTATAAAGTTTCACTTTAGTATTAATGAGAACTTTGGGTTTGTTACTCAAAAAGTAAGACGCTTTATTTTTTGAGATTTGTCTTCGATAAAAAAATTAGTATGGAAATGTTTAAATAGGAAAATGCTTTGAGGCATATATTATACAATGTATTGTGTTAGTGCAGAGACTGAACACAATATGTGGTGATTATGCCAGAGATGCTACGCATCCCTGGACAACTAAAAAACCCGGATCCTCAAAGGGTTTTTAAGTAAGTTAAAGAGGTAAAAATGGATTGTCCATATTGTTTAAATAAGGAAACAAAAGTAGTTGATAAAAGGAATTCTGATGGGATTGCGAAGAGGAGACGGGAGTGTCTTAAATGTAATAAGAGATTTAATACGTTGGAATCTTTGGAACATGTAGACCTGAGGGTTTTGAAGAAGGATGGTAGGAGAGAAGATTTCAATAGGGATAAGTTGAAGAGAGGAATTGAGAAGGCTTGTGAGAAACTGCCTGTTGAGACTGAGAAAATTAATAGGGCTGTCGCAAATATTGAAGACAACATGATTAAAAAGGGGAAAGAAGTGAAGACTGAAGATATTGGAGAGATGGTTTCTAAAGAATTGAAGAAGTTGAACAAGGTTGCTTACATAAGGTTTGCTTCTGTTTACAAAGAGTTCGTTGATTTAAATGATTTTAAACAAGAGTTGAGGACTTTGAAATAATGGCGATTGATTTTAATGGTAATGGAGATCTTAATGGTTTTAATGGGGAAGAAGAGAAGATAGTTCCGGAGGTGAAGGTGGATGTTGGTGGGAGCCCTATTGTTTTAAGCAGGCATTTTAGTTTTGCGGACAAAAACGTGTTTGAGTTCGATATTAATGGAAATAATATTAATTGGATTGAGAGTGAAGTAAGTGTTACTAATGATAAAGGCAAGGAGATTTATACACAGCCAAATGTGAGAAGACCTGATTTTTGGAGTGAGTTGGCGATTAAAGTTGTTGCAAGTAAATATTTCTGGGGAAACCAAGATAAAGGAGAAAGGGAGAGCAGTGTTGAGCAGTTAGTTGGAAGAGTTAGTAGGTTTGTTGGGAGGCAAGCTAAGAAACAAAAGTATTTTAGTGATGAGCAGGCGAAAATTCTTGAAGATGAAATTGCTGCGATTTGTTTGAATCAATTGTGTGTATTTAACAGTCCGGTTTGGTTTAATGCTGGGATACAAGAATATAATAAAGAAGCTGGAGGAGTTTCTGCTTATAAGTATGATTTGGGAAGTCAGGAAGTAGTAAAGACGCAGCAAGGTGCAGAAGTTGAAGGCAAAAGGGTTGTTGGAGAAGCTGAGGATAGTCCACAATGCAGTGCTTGTTTTATTCAAGGAGTTACGGATGATATTGAATCTATTTTGAACATCCAGGTTGCAGAGGCGAATTTATTTAAGGCAGGAAGCGGGACTGGGAGTAATAGATCTCCGTTGAGAAGTTCTAAAGAAAGGTTGACTGGAGGGGGAAGACCTTCGGGACCTGTTAGTTTCATAAAGGGGTATGATGCTTATGCAGGAATAATTAAATCTGGGGGAAAGACTAGAAGAGCGGCTAAGATGGAGATTCTGAATGTTGAACATCCTGATATTATGGAATTTATTGATGCTAAGCAGAATGAAGAAAAAAAGGCGTGGGCTTTAATTGAGCAAGGATATGATGGTGGATTGAATGGAGAGGCTTATAGTACAATTGCTTTCCAGAATTGCAATATGTCTGTCAGAGTTAATGATAATTTCATGACTGCAGTTAAAGAAGATGGAGAATGGAAAACTAAAATGGTTACGACCGGAGAAGATTGTGAGACTTTTAAGGCGAAGGAAATTATGAATCATATTGCGGAAGGGACTTGGATTTGCGGAGACCCTGGGATACAGAATGATACTATAATTAATAAGTATCATACTTGCAAGAATTCTGGGAAACAAAATGCGACTAATCCGTGTTCAGAATATTTATTTTTGGATGATACTGCTTGTAATTTGGCTTCAATTAATTTAATGAAGTTTAGAACTGCTGAGGGAGGATTTGATTTTGAAAACTTTAAAAAAGTTGTTAAGAATTTTATTATATCCATGGATTTGGCTGTTGATGGATCTAGTTATCCAACTGAAAAGATTACAGAGAGGAGTCATTTGTTTAGGACTCTTGGATTAGGTTATGCTAACTTAGGGGCTTTGTTGATGTCTTGGGGAATACCTTACGATTCTGATGAGGGAAGGGCTATTGCTGGAGCGATTACTGCTATCTTGTGCGGAGAAGCTTATAAGACAAGTGCTGAACTTGCTGGGCATGTTGGAGCTTTCCCTGAATTTGAGAATAATAGAGAGCCGATGTTGGAGGTTATTAGAATGCATAGAGAGCATGTTAAAGAAATTAATGTTCAGAAAATGCCGGAGAGTTTGAGAGAGCTTGTTAATGTTGCTTGGGATTCTTGGAGTGAGGCTCTTGATTTGGGAACTAAGAATGGGTTTAGGAATGCGCAGGTAACTGTTCTTGCTCCTACTGGGACAACAGGTTTTATGCTGGATTGTGATACGACAGGGATTGAACCGGATATTGCTCTTGTTAAATATAAAGTTCTTGCTGGAGGAGGAATGTTGAAGATTGTTAATCAGTCTGTGAAGTTGGCTTTGGGGAATTTGGGATATGATGAAGAGCAGATTAATGAAATTATTGATTATGTTGATAAAAATGATATGATTGAAGGGGCTCCGCATTTGAGAGAAGAGCATTTGGCTGTTTTTGATTGTGCTTTCAAGCCTGCAAAAGGAGAGAGGGCGATTCATTGGAAAGGTCATATTAAAATGATGGGGGCTGCTCAGCCGTTTATTTCTGGGGCGATAAGTAAGACAATTAACATGCCTGAAGATTCTAGTATTGAAGATATTGCAAATGCTTATGTTTATGCTTGGGAGCAGGGGCTTAAGGCTGTTGCGATTTATAGAGAGAATAGCAAGAGAAGTCAGCCTTTGAATACTCAGAGAACTGAAGGGGAGATTGTTAAGAAAGAGGAAGAAAAAGTTAAGTTTGGGAGCAGAGAGAAATTACCTCAGACCCATAAGAGTATGACTCACAAGTTTGAGATTGCTGGGCATAAAGGTTATATTACTGTTGGATTGTATGATGATGACAGGCCCGGAGAAATTTTTATTACGATGCATAAGCAAGGAAGTACTATTAGGGGATTGATGGATGCTTGGGCGACTTCTATGAGTTTTAATTTGCAATATGGGGCTAAAGTTAATGATTTGTTTAATAAATTTAGATATCAGAAATTTGAGCCTGCTGGTTTTGTGAAGAATATTGGGGGAGGGGATATGGAAGGAAAAGTTAAGCAGATTAAAACTGCTAGTTCGATTGTTGATTATGTTTCTCAGTTTATGTTAAATAACTTTGGAGAGGGTGTTGGAAAGACGGAGATTATGGTTGATTTGAATGAAAAAGATGAAGAGGAACAGTTGGATTTGACGAAGTTTGGTAATGATGAGGGAATTACTTGTCCTATTTGTGGGGGGCATGCTAAGAGGATTGGTAATTGTGAGATTAAATGTAATGATTGTAATAATACTACTAGAAGTGGGTGCGGTGAATAAAGATATTTCGTAAGGTTTATTAACTGAGATTTTTTATGCTCATCATGTGCGGAGATTATACGGATTTGGATTCTGAAGGGTTTGATAAATTTATTAGTGATGAGAAGGCTATTGTTTATTTTTGGGCGCCTTGGTGCGGGCCTTGTAAGGTAATGGGGCCTGAGTTTGAGAAGGCTGCTAAAGAATTGAAAGATAAAGTTGAGTTTGCAAAGGTTAATGTTGATGATAATCAGGAGTTGGCTCAGAGATTTCAGGTTATGTCTATTCCTACGACTATTTTCTTTAATGGGCCTGAGCAAGTGAATAGGGCAAATGGGGCTTTGAGTAAAGAGGAGATTGTTGAGAAGGTTGACGAGGATTTTTTTGGTAAATAGATTTATATATCGATTTTTTCTTTTAGTTTAGTAGGCAAATTGGTCCCGTAGCTCAGCCTGGTTAGAGCACTAGGCTTTTACTAATTGAAAGATTAGGAGATACCTAGGTGTCGCGGGTTCGAATCCCGTCGGGACCATGATTCGAACGTCCTAGCAGAAATCAAGATTTCCGCTGGAACTTCAACTCCGGAGAGATTGAAGTAATCCCGTCGGGACCATCTTTAATATTGGGTTCAAAGGTGTAAGATAAGTGGAAAAACACTGATTATTCCTAATAAGTGATAAAAGCAAAAAATCGTGAGAAATAGGAAGATTTTTAAAGCCATTTTTGTAATCTTTTGTTATCGGGGAGTTATCAGTTAAATATTTAAAGCTAAGCTTTAGTCCATTTTGTCAACAATATGCATATCCTGCAACCAAAACACACGAAGTTGAAACTAGATGAGGTGACCAAACTACTTGAAAAATATAATACTTCTTTGGCACAGTTGCCGAAAATTAAAGAAGGGGATGCTGGACTGCCTGAGGGAGTTGTTAAGGGTGATGTTGTTAAGATTGAAAGGAAAGATGGTGATAAGATAAATATGTACTATAGGGTTGTTGTTTAATGGGAAGAGAAAGAAATATTTTGATTGAGAAGTATTTGGAGGAACATAGTTTAGTCGAGTCTAATGTTTTGTCTTTTAATGATTTTGTAAGTAGAAGAATGCAACAGATTGTCGATGAGATTAATGATGGTTTAGATAATGAAGATATTGAAATTAAGCTTGGGAAGGTTAGAGTTGGAAAGCCGAATATTATTGAAGCTGATGGTAGTTCGAGTGTTTTGACTCCGATGATTGCGAGACTTAGAAATTTGACTTATTCTGCGCCCGTTTATGTTGAAATTTCTGTTAAGTATGGAGAGCAAACTGATAGTTCTGAAGTTGAGATTGGAAGAATCCCCATTATTGTGAAGAGTGCATCTTGTTCAACTCATGGTATGTCAAAGGAAGAATTGGAAGAGAATTATGAAGATAGTTTGAACCCTGGAGGATATTTTATTATTAATGGTAATGAGAGAGTTATTGTGATGTCTGAGGACTTGGCTCCTAACCAGCCATTTGTTGATGACGGAAGACAAGGTTTGATTTTAAGAATGTTTTCTCAAAGAGGATCTTACAGAATTCCGACGACAATTTCTGAAACAAGCGAAGGTATTTTGGATTTGACATTTAGTAGATTGAAGAATGTTCCTTTGGTTGTTATCTTAAAGGCTTTGGGCATGGTTAAGGAAGCTGATATTGCTAAGGCTATAGATTTTGAGAGTGATTGTCTGATTGTTAATTTTTATGAGTATGGAGAGTTGCAGAGTGCTGATGACGCGATGGTTTATATTGCGGAGAAATCAGGAATTCAAGGAACAAAGAAAGAAGTTATTGATAGGGTGAAGCAAAGAGTTGATTCATTTTTATTGCCACATATTGGTTTGGATAAAAATGCCAGGAAGGAAAAGGCAAGGACTCTTTGTAGATTATTGAATTTGTATTTGAGAGCTAAGGAAGACTCTAAGATAAGGACTGACAAGGACCACTATGCAAATAAAAGAGTTAAGTTGTCTGGTGATTTGATGGCTGACTTGTTTAGAGTTAATATGAATATTCTGATTAGAGATATTCAGTATTCTTTGCAGAAGATTTCTAAGAGGAAGAAATTTTATTCTTTGAAGACCGTGGCTAAAAGCACATTGTTCACACATAGAATTGAAAGTGCGATTGCGACAGGAAGTTGGATTGGTGAGAGGAGCGGTGTGACACAGAACATGAATAAGACGAATTATTTGAGGATTTTATCTCAGTTGCAGAAAGTTACTTCGATGTTGCCTGGAGACCAGGAGAACTTTTTAGCGAGGACTTTGCATCCTACTCATTATGGAAGATTCTGCCCGATTGAAACTCCAGAAGGTGTTGAAATTGGTTTGAGAAAGAACTTGGCTTTGCTGGCAAAGATTTCTACCGCGGTTAATTTTGAAGAAGCTGATGTTATCAAGAAGTTTAAAGATTCTGGATTACATGAAGATGTTGATGAAAAGACTGAAGGAAAAAAGGTGGATGTTTTCTTTAATGGAAGGGCGATGGGTTTTGTTGAAGATGGAACAGAGTTTGCAAAGAAAGTTCGAGGGATGAGAAGGAAAAGGGAACTTCCTAATGAATTGAATGTTAGAAGCGACGAGGAATTGGGTCAGGTGACAATGTCTACTGAAGTTGGAAGAATTTTGAGACCAATGATTATAGTTGAAAATGGTGCAAGTAAATTGAAAGATGAAGACCTTGTTCTTTTGGGAGAAGGTAAGAAGAAGTGGGCTGATTTGATTCAGGAAGAGAAGATTGAATATCTTGATACTGCGGAAGAAGAAAATGCTTTGGTGGCTTTGGAGGAAGAAAATATTAGTGAAGGACATACACATTTGGAGATTCATCCGATTGATGCTTTTGGTTTGATTACGAGCCTTGTGCCTTTTGCTAATCACGACCCAGCTTCAAGACTTTTGAAAGGGAGCAAGACTTTGACTCAGAGCCTTGGAATTTATGCTGCTAATTATTTGTTGAGAATTGATACAAATGTTTCTATTTTGCATTATCCTCAGAAGCCGATTGTTAGAAGTTTTATTTATGATACTTTGGATGTTTATCCTTCTGGGCAGAACATTGTTGTTGCGATTTTGCCGTATGAAGGTTATAATTTGGAAGACGCTGTTGTTTTGAATAAAGCGAGTGTTGATAGAGGTGTTGGAAGAAGCACATATTTTAGGCCTTATGGAACTACGGAATTGCAGTATGCTGGAGGACTTAGTGATGAAATTACTATTCCTGATAAAGATGTTTCTGGATATAGGATGGAGGAGTCTTATAGGTTTTTGGAAGATGATGGTATTGCTTTCCCTGAAGCTGATATGAGTTCTGGAGAAGTTATTATTGGTAAGTTGACACCTCCGAAGTTTTTGAGTGAAGCAAGAGACATTAGTGTTCAGGCAAAGAAAGAGGCAAGTAGTGCGATAAGGCAGGAGGAGAAGGGGACAGTTGATGCTGTTTTCATTACTGTTGATGGAGAAGGAAATAAGGTTGTGCAAGTTAGAACTAGAGATCAAAGAGTTCCTGAGCCTGGAGATAAGTTATCTGCTCCTCACGGACAGAAAGGAGTTATCGGTTTGATTGCAGATGAGAAAGATATCCCATTTACTTCAAAAGGGATAAAGCCTGATTTGATATTTAATCCTCATGGTTTGCCGAGCAGAATGAGTGTTGGTTATATGATGGAGTTGCTCGGAGGGAAGACTGCCGCGACTAGCGGAAAGATTGTTGATGGGACTTCATTTACTGGACAGACTGCTAAGGAATTTGAAAATCAACTTGAGAGTCATGGATTTAGGTATGACGGGAAAGAGACAATGTATAATGGTGTGACTGGAAAGAAAATGGATGCTAAGATTTACATTGGGAACATGTATTATTTGAAGTTGGAAAGAATGGTTAAGAACTTGTTGCATGCTCGTGCTTCTGGGAAGGTGGCTTTGTTGACAAGGCAACCAATTGAAGGACGTGCTCGTGGTGGGGGTTTGCGTCTCGGAGAAATGGAGCAACAAGCACTTGTCGGACACGGAGCGTCTTTGCTTTTGAAGGAAAGATATAATTCTGATAAGACAAAAATTTACATTTGTAAAGAATGCGGGAATGTTACTTATGAAGATATTATTAGGAACAAGACTCCTTGTATGATTTGTGGCGGGAATGAGAGTGAGCCGATTGAAGTTTCTTATGCTTTCAAGCTGTTGGTTGATGAGCTTTTGGGCTTGGGAATACATACTAAATTTGAGTTGAAGAATAAATTTGAAAGATGAATCAAGATTACTTTAGAAAACAAGTGAGAAGTTTGAGCTTTAATTTACTTAGTCCTGAGCAGATTAAAAAGATTAGCACGGCGAAGATTGTTACGCCGGAGCTTTATGATATTGACGGATTTCCTGTTGATGGAGGTCTTATGGACTTGCGTTTAGGAGCGATTGATCCTGGAGTTAGCTGTAGGACTTGTGGGAAGAGAGTTAAGGAATGTCCTGGTCATCCTGGAAGTATTGATTTAGCGAGGCCTGTGTTGCATATCAAGTATATTCCACTTATTGAACTTAGTTTGAGAAGTTTCTGTCCTGAATGTGGAAAGTTGACTTTGAGTGATGAGAAGCAAGAGAGGCTTGGTGTTGCCGAAAGGGCGAAGAAAGCAAGAGACGCGAAGAAATGTGCACATTGTAGTGCAGAGATTGAAAGAGTTAAGTTAGAAAAACCGAGCAACTTTAATATTGGTAAGAAAAGATTGAGTCCTATTGAAATAAGGGAGAGGCTTGTTAACATTCCTGATGAAGAATTGATGAAAGTTGGTATAAATCCAAGTACTGCAAGGCCCGAGTGGGCTGTTCTTTCGTTGTTATTAGTGCCTAGTGTTACTGTAAGACCGTCGATAACTTTAGAATCTGGAGAAAGAAGTGAGGATGACTTGACTCACAAGTTGAGCGATATCATAAGAGCTAATCAGAGATTGTGGGAGAACTTGAATGCTGGAGCTCCTGAAGTTATTATTGAAGACCTTTGGGATTTGTTGCAATATCATGTCACTACATTCTTTGATAATAATATTACAAGAATACCTCCTGCTCGACATAGGAGTGGACAGCCTTTGAAAACAATTACTGAAAGGATTAAAGGTAAGGAAGGAAGAATTAGAAATAATCTTGCTGGGAAGAGAGTTAATTATAGTTCTAGAACGGTTATTTCTCCTGACCCTTATATGAAAATTAATGAAATTGGTGTGCCTTTGGAAGTTGCCCAAGTGATTACTGTGAGTGAAAGTGTTACAACTGCTAATTTGGATAAAATGAAGGAACTTGTAAATAAGGGAACTGAATATCCTGGAGCAAATTATGTTATAAGGAAAGATGGTAAGAGGAAGAGAATCACTGATGATTTGAAAGAAGAAATTATGACTGAAATTGAACCTGGATATAAAGTTGAAAGACATCTGAAAGATGGAGATGTTGTTCTTTTCAATCGGCATCCGACGCTACACAAGCAAGGACTTATGTCTCATCGTGTGAAGGTTCTGCCTGGAAGAACATTTAGATTGCATCCTGCTGCTGCTCAACCATATAACGC
Organism: Candidatus Pacearchaeota archaeon; assembly: GCA_002686195.1. The sequence goes on from NZAS01000176.1 coordinate 25,240, forward strand.
TGACTTTGATGGAGACGAAATGAATATCCACTGTCCTCAAAACGAGGAAGCATTAAGTGAAGCGAAAGTCTTGTTGGATATAAGCAATAATATTATTTCAGCTAAAAACGACATGAATCTTGTCGGGACGATTAAAGACGCCGTTACTGGAAATTATTTGTTAGGGCAAGAAGAATTGGACAAGAGTGAAGCTGATCAGTTGTTGTATGTTGCTGATGTTGTGAATAGCGTGAAGAAGAAAGATATTACTGGGAAAGAAGTTTTTGAACAAGTGATTCCGAAAGGAAGTAGTATTAAAGTTCCTGATAAAATTACTGGAGAGGCAAGTTTTGGAGCTGAGGATGGAACTATGGTAAAAGTTATTGATAGGGAATTTGGAAGGAAAGAGGCTGTTGATTCTATTAATAGGGCGTTCTTGTTGGGTACGAGTTATCTGTCTAGGAAAGGATATACTTTGTCTTTGCAGGACTTGAATGTTTCTGAGAAAGTTAAGGAAAAGACTGATGAAATTATTGAGAAAGCTGAGAAGAAGACGGGGGATGTAATTAGGGAATTTGAGGAAGGTTCATTGGATTTGATGCCTGGAAAGAGCGCTGAGGAAACTAGAGAGACGAAGATTTTGCAGATTCTTAATGAGGTTAGAACTGATGTTGGTGATACAGTTAAAGCTAACTTTCCTTCTGATGGTAATGTTAACAAGATGATTACTCCGGGAGCTGGAGGAAGCATACTGAATATTACTCAGATTGGATGTTTAGTTGGGCAACAGTCGTTATGGAATAAAAGAATTGAGTTTGGTTATAATGGTAGGACATTGAGCTTCTTTAAGAAAGGAGAGTTTAGTCCTGAATCAAGAGGATTTATCAAAAGTTCATTCTTCCATGGATTGAGGCCGGACGAATTTTTCTTTGGGGCTATTACTGGGAGAGACTCATTAATGGATACTGCTTTGAGAACTCCTAAGTCAGGGTATTTGTATAGAAGACTTGTGAGCGCTTTGCAGGACTTGAAAGTTGAATATGATGGAACTGTAAGAGATGCCTCTGAGAACATTGTTCAGTTTATTTATGGAGATGACGGAAAAGATGTTTCTAAGTTGCACTTGAAAGATGATAAGATTGCTCCTGGTGAGGCTGCGGGAGTTGTGACTGCACAGAGTTTTGGGGAAGCCAGCACGCAAATGGTTTTGAACGTGTTCCACCACGCAGGTGTTGCGCAAATGCAGATTACTTTAGGTTTGCCTAGACTAATTGAAATTTTAGATGCTAGGAAAACACCAAGTACACCTTCGATGGAAATTTATCTTGATGCTGCGAATAATAATGAGAAAGATTCCAGGGTTTTGGCTGAGAAGATTAAAGAAGTTAAGTTGAAAGAAGTTGTTTCAGAAATTAAGATTGATTTTGGAACTAAGAAGATTGAAATGGAATTGGATCCTAAGGGATTGAAGAATGTTCATATTGGAGCTGGAACTGTTGCTGAAAGATTGCAAGATAAAGGCTTTGAAGTTAAAGGAAGTGACAACAAGGTAAGTTTGAATGTGGAAGATATGGATTTCAAGGCTGTTTACAAGTTGAAAGAAAAAATTAAGGAGACAATTATTTCTGGTGTGAAGAATGTTTCTCAAGTTGTTGTTGCAAAAAGAGAGAGGGATTTCGTAATTCTTACTGCGGGAAGTAATTTGGAAGATATTAGGGAAGTGAAAGGTGTTGATAGGGACAAGGTTACGAGCAATGATATTAGAGATGTTGCGGAAGTTTTGGGAATTGAGGCTGCCAGGCAGACAATTATAAATGAAATCAATAGAGTTATTGAATCACAGGGACTTGATATTAATGAGAGGCACTTGAAGCTTGTTGCAGATGCTATGTCATCTTCTGGGGTGATTAAAGGAGTTACTAGAATGGGAATTATTTCTGATAAGGCTTCTGTGTTGGCTAGGGCGACTTTTGAGACGCCTGATAAGCAGTTTATTAATGCTACAATTCAGGGGGCCAAAGATGAACTGAATTCTGTTGTAGAGAACATATTATTGAATCAGGCTGTTCCTGTTGGTACTGGACTTCCTGGATTACTGGTTGAAGTTACAGGGCCTTTGGCGACGAAGCAGAAGAGTGGGAAGAAATAAATTCTTAGAGATAAATTTATAAAGATGAATAATAGAGGATTGTAAGGAGAGAAGAGGCTTATGGCGACAATAACTATGCAAACAATGAGGTATATCAACATGCTTGATAGGACTGCCAAGGTTAAGACGAGCAAGTGTTTTGTTTATAATGGGACGATTTATTTTGCTGTTCCTGCTGAGATGGTTTCTAGGGCGATTGGGCCTGGGGCTTCTAATATTAAAAAGATTCAAGAGGGGCTTGGGAAGAAGATTAAGATTATTAAGGAATCTGAAGGGATTGAAGATGCTGAAGATTTCATTAGTAGTATTGTGAGTCCTGTTACATTTAAGAATATTGAGGTTAAAGATGGAGTTATGGTTATAACAGCTGGGAATAATCAGAATAAAGCGGGTTTGATTGGCAGGAATAAAGTGAGGCTTGGTGAGTTGGCTGTGATTGTTAAGGATACTTTTGGGTTGGAAGTTCGGATTGCTTGAGGGCAAAAAGGTTTAAAAACGTATTTTTCAAAGTATATTCATGGGTTTATTAAGTGCTAGGAAGATTAAAAAGAATAGGAAGAAATTCCGATGGAGTAATAAGAGTTATAAAGCCAGGGCTTTGAATTTGAAGATTAAGGCGGATCCTTTGAAAGGTTCTTCGCAGGGGAAGGGCATCGTTATAAGTAAGTTTCAAAAAGAAGCTAAGCAGCCAAATTCTGCTATGAGAAAGTGTTGCAAGGTGCAGTTGGTTAAGAATGGTATTCAAGTTGGGGCGTTTATTCCTGGTAATTTAGGACAGAAGTTTATTGATGAACACGATGAAGTTGTTATAGAGAGGATTGGCGGAAAGCAGGGGAGAACTAAGGGGGATATTCCTGGAATTAGATTTGCAGTAATTAAAGTAAATGATCAGCCACTTCATAGGTTAGTGAAGGGGAAGATAGAGAAGGGGAGAAGATAAGATGGCGGAAGCAGAACTAGAACAACCAACTGAAGAAAAGGAAGAAAGTAATACTGCGGAGCAGAAGACAAGAGATACAACAGATAAATCTGTTGAAGGAGAAGAAGGTTTTGATTTTAAATTATTCGACATTTACGATGTTTCTGGGATTGAAATAAAAGATCCCGCTATGAAGCCTTATATTAATTTAGAGCCAAAGCTTTTGCTGAAAAGTCAGGGAAGGAATGCGACTGAAAAGTTTGGGAAGGCGAGAGTTAATATTCTGGAAAGGCTTGCAAATAGGCTTGGGACTTCAGGGCATATAGGTAAGAAGCATAAGATTATGACTTCATGGAGTTCTGGGAAATATAATAAGAATATGAAGACTGTTCTTGATGCTTTGGAGATTGTTAAGAAAGAGACTGGGGCAAACCCAGTGCAAGTGCTAGTTACGGCTGTTGAGAATGGGAGCCCAAGGGATGAGATTACTGTTATTGAACAAGGTGGGGCTCGATATCCACAGGCTGTTGACTCAAGTCCTGCAAGGCGTGTGGACTTGGCTATTAGGTGGATGGTTCAAGGTGCTTATGGTAAATCATTTGGCAAGAAAAAGAAAATGGCTGTTGCGTTGGCTGAGGAAATTATTAAGGCTAGTGAGAAAAATGGGGAGAGTTATGCTGTTCAGAAAGCTAATGAAGGTGAGAAGCAGGCTGATAGTGCGAGGTAAATCTAAAAATGCCACCGGTAGATCCAAAGACAGAGAAAGTTATGAAGTTAATGCATGAGACTGATAAGATTAGAAATATAGCTATTGCTGCGCACATTGATCATGGTAAGACAACGTTTTCTGATAACTTGTTGGCTGGAGCTGGTATGATGAGTGAGGAGTTGGCTGGAAAGCAACTTGCTTTGGACTTTCATGATGACGAATCTGAGAGGGGGATTACTATTGACTCTGCTTCCGTTTCAATGGTGCATGATGTTGATTCTGATGACTTCCTGATTAACTTGATTGATACGCCGGGGCATGTTGACTTTGGTGGGGACGTTACTAGAGCAATGAGGGCTGTTGATGGTGCGGTTGTTTTGGTCTGCGCTTCAGAGGGGATTATGCCTCAAACGGAGACAGTTTTAAGACAGGCTTTGAGAGAAAGAGTTAAGCCAGTTTTGTTCATAAATAAAGTTGATAGATTGATTAGAGAAGTTAAATTGACTCCTGAGCAGATGCAAGAGAAGTTTGTTGGGATAATTAATAAAGTTAATGTATTGATTAAGCAGATTGCTGAAGAGGAATATGGGAAGAAGTGGCAAGTTAATGTGCAGGATGGGAGCGTTGCTTTTGGAAGTGCATTCCACAATTGGGCGATGAGTGTTCCTTATATGGAAAAACATGGACTTTCATTTAAAGATATTATTGAATCTTATGAATCTGGGGAAGAGAATTATAAAGATCTGGCTAAGAAGGCACCCTTGCATAAAGTTGTTCTGGACATGGTTATTAAGCATCATCCGAATCCAAAGACTGCTCAAGAATATAGAATTCCAAAGATTTGGCATGGGGATAAAGACAGTGCATTAGGTAAGGACCTTGTTGCCTGTAATGAAAATGGTGAGCCTGCGTTTATTTGTACTAAGATTGTGATTGATAAGAGCGCTGGTGAAGTTGCAACTGGGAGATTGTTTTCTGGGACGTTTAAGCCGGGAGATCCTGTTTATATGAATTTGGCTAAGAGAAATATTAATTTGCAGCAGGTTTCTGTTTACAAGGGAGCTCAGAGAGTTCAAGTTGATAAAGTTACGGCTGGGAATATTGTTGGGCTTGTTGGGTTGAAAGGAGTTTTTGCTGGGGAGACTGTTTCTGCAGGAGAGATAGAGCCGTTTGAAGCTATTAAGCATATCTTCGAGCCTGTTGTTACTAAGAGTATTGAAGCTGAAAAGGCTGCAGACTTGCCTAAATTGGTTGAAGTTTTGAGGCAAGTTGGGAAGGAAGATCCGTCGATAGTTGTTGAAATTAATGAAGAGACTGGGGAGAACTTGATTTCGGGAATGGGAGAGTTGCATTTAGAAATTATTGAGAATAGAATTAAGACTGAGAAGAATGTTAATGTTAAGACTGGGCCTCCGATTGTTGTTTATAGAGAGACTGTAACTAATGAAAGTGATAAAGTTGAAGTTAGGACGCCGAACGGGCATAACATTTTTTTCTTTAGTATTGAGCCTTTGGAGGACGGTGTTTATGAGAAAATTACAAGTGGGGAGATTCCTGAAAGTAGAATGAAGAAGAAGGCTGAGGAAGTTTGGGCGCAGTTGGCTGAGGCTGGGATGAGTAATGATGAAGCTAGACAGGTAAAAGAAATTTATAAAGGAAATATTTTTGAAGATAGGACTAGAGGAATTGTTATTTTAGGAGAAGTTATTGATTCTATTATGGATGGTTGGAGATTGGTTGTTGATGGTGGGCCTTTGGCTAAAGAGCCTTTGATGAAGTCCAAGATTTGTTTGTTGGATGCGAAGTTACATGTTGACCATATGCATAGAGGACCTGCGCAGATTTATCCGGCTGTTAGGAAAGGTGTTTGGGAAACTATGAAGCAAGGTGGAGAGGCTTTGCTTGAGCCGATTCAGACTCATCAGATTGAAGCGCCAGTTGAATATATGGGGGCTTTGACGCAGTTGATTGGATCTAAACGTGGTGTCTTAGAGGAAGTTGATCAGGAAGCTGAGAGCGTTACGATTGTTGCGAAGATTCCTGTTAATGAAATGATTGGATGGAGTAATGATTTGAGATCTACAACTGAAGGGCGTGGGATTAGTTCATTGATGAGTCAGGAATTTAAGAAGCTTCCTAAGGATTTGCAGAAAGATGTTGTTAAGAAGATTAGGGAGAGGAAGGGATTGAAGGCTAGCGAGGACGATGAGGAAGAAGGGGAATAGTTCTAGGAAGATTTAAATATTAATTAATTTAGGGTTTTTTATGGATGATTTATATAGAAAAATAGAAAATTCTAATATTAGAACTACATTGACTCTTGTGACAACTATTTGTCTTGGGCTTTTTATAGTAGGTCGAGAAATTGAAAAGATTCAACCAGAAATTCAAGAAAGAAATGTTATTGGAGGGCCTGAGGCTGAGAGATTTTATGATACTTCTGCTGGAAGAGTTTATTTAGAAGTTGATGGAAAACCTGTTGGAGAATACTTCCCTAGAGAAGAATAATTCTTATTTAATGTTAAATAACATTAAATAGCTAAGTTTATTGTCGATAAAATCGGAAGGTTTATTAAGATTAAATAATATTAATTAGCATAAACAAAGAGGTAATATGGCACTAAAAACATTTAATGTTGATGATGTTGTGTACAAGGAGTTTAGTAAGCATTGCAAGAAAGAGGGGATTTCTATGTCGAAGAAGGTTGAGAAGTTTATCGCTGAGGAAGTTTCTAGGATTAAGGGTTTGGGTAAATCTGTTAGAGAAGAGGTTGAAGTTATTGAGAAAGATACAGCAGATCGGAGCTCCGCTGTCCATTCAGCAGGAGTATCTACTGAAGGTGATGAGCATTCGATGGGAAGGTATTGTTAGTTCTTTTTCTGTGAACGTAAGGTTTATACAACGAGAATAGGAAATTCTCGAGCATAAAGTTTTCAAAAACCATACAGAAAACTTTATAAACCTAATTTAATAAACACAATCATAAAAGTTAAAAATGGCAAAAGAAAAACCAGTAATTAACGTTGCTTTCGTTGGTCACGTTGACCACGGAAAGAGTACCACTATTGGACACTTGATGTTCAAGGCTGGAAAGCTTCCACAGCAAGAGCTGGATAAGTTGAAGGCTGAAGCTGAGAAGCATGGTAAAGTTGGTTTTGAGTTTGCATATTTTATGGATAAGTTTAAGGAAGAGAGGGAAAGAGGAGTTACAATTGATCTTAGTTATCAGAAATTGCCTACAAATAAGTGGGAAGTTACAATTATTGACGCTCCTGGACACAGAGACTTCGTTAAGAACATGATTACTGGAGCTTCACAAGCCGACGCTGCTTTCTTAGTAGTTGCTGCAAAGGAAGGAGTTCAACCTCAGACAAAAGAGCACGCATGGTTATTGAAGACAATGGGTGTTGGAGAAGTTCATGTTTTGGTTAACAAGATGGATACTGTTGATTACAAGCAAGATGCTTATGATAAAGTTGTTAAGGACGTTTCTGAAATTTTGAAGGGCGCTGGTTATAAGCCTGAAGAGATGCAGTTTATTCCTGTTAGTGGTTTAATGGGAGATAACTTGACAGAGAAGTCTGATAAGTTGGATTGGTATAAAGGATCTACATTGTTAGAAATGTTTGATAACTTGAAAGAACCTGAGAAGCCAACTGACTTGCCTATGAGAATGGCTGTTCAAGACGCTTATGAAATTACTGGGATTGGTACAGTTCCTGTTGGTAAGATTGAAACTGGTATTATGAAGTCAGGACAGAAAATTATAGTATTGCCAGGTAGAACTGGAAAAGGTGTTGAAGGAGAAGTTAAGACAGTTGAAATGCACCACGAAATATTGCCTCAAGCAGAAGCTGGGGACAACGTTGGATGTAACATTAGAGGAGTTGGAAAGAAAGATATTCAGAGAGGAGACGTTATTTGTGACGCTGCTAGCCCAATGAAAGTTGTTGAAGAGTTTACAGCCACAGTTGCAGTTATTTCACACCCAACTGTTATTGCTAAAGGTTATACACCTGTGTTCCACATTCACACAGCGCAAGTGCCTTGCCAGTTTATTGAGTTAGTTGATGTTACACACCCTGATGGAAAGAAGGAAGCTAATCCTGATTTCTTAAAGAATGGGGATGTTGCAACTGTTAAGATTAAGCCGATGGGTAATTTGGTTTTGGAAACTCAGAAAGAGAATCCTCATATGAGTAGATTCGCGATTAGAGATGCTGGAGCTACAGTGGCTGCTGGTATGTGTACTGAATTGACAGAGAAGAAGTAGGTTTTTCTTAGATAATTTCTATAATCTCACCAATTTTTTTCTTTAAAGAGTAGAGTTTTGGAGGTCTATAAGATACATCTTTTTTGATATCTTCTTCTTTTAATATTTCTAAAGATAATATCTTCTTGACAAAATTTCTTTTGTCGAACTTTTTGTTGAAAATGATTTCATAAATTTTCTGAAGCTCGCCCATTGTAAATTTCTCTGGCAATAATGAAAAAGCAACTGTTGTATACTCTAGTTTCCATTTTAATCTTTTTAATGAGTAATTTAATATTTTCTTGTGGTCAAATGCTAAATCAGGAAGTTTTTTTATTGAGAACCATTTAACTTCAGAAACATCTGTATCTGCTTTTAATTTTATTTTGTCTGAATTTATCAAAGCCATATGAGAAACTGTTATAACTCTTCCTCTTGGGTCTCTCTTTGGATTTCCAAATGTGTATAACTGTTCAAGATAAACATCTTTAACTCCTGTTTCTTCTTCTAACTCTCTTTTGGCAGCTTCTTCTAAGGACTCATCAATTCTTACGAAACCTCCTGGAATTGCCCAATTATTTTTGAATGGCTCTATATTTCTTTTGATTAGGAGAACTTTTAAGTCGTTGTCTATTATTGTGAAGATAATTATGTCTGCTGTTACTGAGGGTTTTTTGAATTTGTGAATATCTTCTTCCATAGTGTAAAACAAACAAGATGGGTATTTAATCTTTATTGGGATTGGTTTCTCTCAAATATTTGTATACTTCTTTTGGGACTAGGTCTTCAACTTCTGTGAATCTTCCTTGTCTAATTAGTTTTTTAATGTCTGTTCCGGAGATATCATTATACCTTCTGTGCTTATTAATTTCTATGTTAATTCTTCTCCATTGGACAGAATAATCAATTCCTGCGTAAATATCAGTTGGTAAATGTCCTGTTAGGGAGAGAACGCAACTTGATAGAACAACATCCCACGGTGAATCTTCTGAATGCGGAGAGTCTAGGTCAATATTAGCACCAATAAAAAGTTTTTTTTCGTTTTTGTAAATTTCTCTTATCATACACAATCTTTGTTTTAATGTGTAAGGATTATTATTATCATTTTTCTGCGCTGAACCTATAAGAACGACTCCAAGATCGCATTCTTTCAACATCTTGTCTACTAAAAATTTATGGCCCTTATGGAATGGTTGAAATCTGCCATGAACAAGTCCGACTTTCATTATTATACAGCTACTGCTTGAGGGATGGGATTTATTCCTTCTATTTTTATAATATCATCGTTAGTTTTTAATGCTCCACCCCCAAGAACAGCATTTCCGCAAGTAACCAATCCATCTTCTTCGTCTATTGATGGAACAAATACTAAAACATCGAATCCTTCTTTCTTTAGATCTTCTTCTGGTTTTTTGTAGGGAGCCCAAGAATCATATCCTCCGGAAGTTTCTATGCCATTTTGACGGCAAGCGTTATTATTGTGTATTGGAGTTATTTTTGCCATAAATTTTTCTCTATCAAATAACTCTGCTACTTTTGCTGCATCAATCTCAAAATCGGTTGAGTATGCAAAATTTAAACAATACTTTCTACTTATTGGAGAAGGCAGAAGTCTTGCTATTCTTGCAAAATCTTCTAAATGTAATTGTTGGTCTCCAAACATTTGAGTTCTCTGCTCTTCATTAGTTGAGTTTATACTAAATTGAAAGCCTGCTTGACCATTATACACTTCATTTTTAATTCCGCACCACTCTTGTATTCTTTCCTCTAGCCTCCCAAACTTTCTTGGTAGGGATGTTGTAAGAACTGGATGTATTACTTCTATTCTCAATCCTGTATCTGCTTGAACTTGTCTTTTATTCTCATGAAGCCATCTTGAAAATTCAAATACGTTTTCATTAAATATTGGATCTCCCATTCTTGCATAGTGTAAGTTTAATCTTTCGGTATATTGGACTTCTGGGAATAAACCAATTGCATTGTAAAGTTGATCTTGTAAATCTCCGAAAGTTGCATTTCCTCTGAATTTAACATTTGGAACATCACAGAATGTACATTTCATAGGGCATCCGTATTGAGTACTGACAGTGACGACCCATTTATCACTTAATGGCATACATGTGGTGTTTGGGACACCTTGAATTTCATTGGTGTATCCAAGAAAATCTGCTTTTACGTTTCTTGCTTTTCCATAATCTCCGATAGAGAGTGTTTCCAATTGCCCCTTTGAATAATCTCCTGTGAAGAGATATCCTGTTGGTATTGGAAATCTTTGTGCAATTTCTCCTTGGTGATTTCTGTTTTTCATATCTTAGTGTAGTTTTTACACTATATAAAGATTATTGTGGTGTAGTATATGTATTTTTTACACTAAGTTTGGTAAGATTTTCTTAGCACAATTTTTATAAAGGTCTGATTTGTAGGTTTTTGATGAAAGATGATCGAGACAATTATGATCCTTATATTATTGGGGCTTCTCTGAGGAAAGGAGATCCTACTTATAGACTTATTGGGATAGGTGTAAAGGCAATTGGTAGATTTTTTAGAGAAGTTCCTTATTTTTTTGCTCCTACTCTTAGCTCTCATTTAGAATTGCTTAGAAGAAGTGAGCGTGAAGCTGAAGAACAATAATTCTTATAAATATTAATTGAGGTTTTAGGAGATGGCGGAAAGATATAGTGAGTTTGTTGAACTTTTGGAATATGTGAGTCCAGATATGTTTGTTTCTGGAGAAAATGAGAATGACATGTTTGCTTTGTATGGTATTAATAAATATGGTATTGCTTATGTTATGGGGAGAATGAGTGATGGAAGCGTCGTAAGAGAGAGGATGTATTACTTGAATGCTGATATAACTGCAGCATTAGGTGAAGGAAAGAGCTGGGAGGAAATATTTAATTGTTATGTTAAGACTTTAAGAGAAAGAAATTTTGATGAATATTTAGCACAACAATAATTATAAATTGATTTTTTCTTTAAGGAAGATGGATGTTAGAGAGACAAATAAGATTGAAATTGAGGGTCGGTTGAAAGACATGGGGGATTTTATGAAGATGCATTATCTTGAGAGTTGCTTAAAAAGTGTTTTGAATTTTGAGACGAAAAAATTTGTGCTGACAAGATTAGCTGGGATTTATGAAGTTCGAAGGATGTTTAGAGATGCTGGGAGGCTGTTTAGAGATGCTGCTGATATTAATTCTACTTATGAGGGGAAGATCAGGGATTTTGTTAAGTCAGGAGAGTTGTTTATTCAAGCGGGGCAATTTGATGAGGCTGATGTTTCTTTTGGGAAGGCGAGGAGTTGTGGGAATGATTCTCAGAAGACGAGGATTAAGAAAACTGAAAAAGAATTTTATAAAATTAGATCTAAGATGACTATTAGTAATGGAAAGAAAAGATATGCGATTGATACTTATGAGAAATTATTGAAGTTGGATTTGGATAGTAAAGAGAAGGCAGAAGTTGAAAATGAATTATTAGAATTGTATAGAAGTTTGGGGAAGATGGTTGAGTATGAAGGTTTAAAGAAAAGAGTTGGAAATTAAAAAAATAAAAGAGCCACGAGGGCTCGGAAAATTATTCTG
>NZAS01000177.1 GCA_002686195.1 Candidatus Pacearchaeota archaeon
CCATAGGAAAAGATAAACAATTGGTACAAACGGCTGGATTGTCTTAGGAAAATATGTGCCAATCTAAGTTGACAAAACACTCAAGGTGATTATATTATAAGTACTATAAAGATTAGCAGGCTTACTTGCTATAACGACAATATTTATTGTTGGGTGAGTGTGTTATAAGTGAAACTACCTATACTAAGAGTCATAGATGCCGTCTAGAAAAAAGAGCGATATAAGAGAAAGTGACTTCATAGTCCTGCAAAAAAAGCTCTCTGAAAGGGTTGACAGGATTATTTCTCCAAATAACTTTCAAGTTGGTCTTGACTCTGATACATTTAAGAGTCTACTCACAACAAAGGGTGCTTTAGTCGCATCTGGTGGGATAACAGGATCACTCACAAGGCTAATAGACGGATCAGATTTTATACAGGGCGGAGATAATATTATTATCACAACCGGCTCTAAGGGATCAATACACATAAAGGCAACTGTTGGTAGCGGAAAAGGTGATAGAGATGCTCAATTTGTAGTCCTTTCAGCTACAGGTTCATTAAATTCAGAGCGGGTTCTTGCAGCAGGATCAGGTCTGACATTTAATGACGGCGGCGCCGGTGGAAATATTACAGTTGCTGCCAATGTAAATGACCTAGCATTTGTTTCATCTGCGAGCATTTTCAAATCAGACGTTACGATGGAAAGTAGCACGTATCTGTTTGGAAATGTATCTGATTTTACCTTAACTGGATCAGTAAAAGGAACACAGTTTCACGTTTCAGCATCGTCAACATTGTTTGATAGCAGAGTTCATTTTTCACAATCAATATCAGCATTTGAAGCCACAGGTTCGGCAAAATTTCAAACAGGAATAACTGGATCCTTGCACAGACTGATAGACGGAAGAAGCTATCTTAGTGCCGGAGACAATGTTACAATTGATTCTGGATCTGACGCCGGCGGACAGATCATAATTTCAGCTCCTGCAGCGGGCGCTGGCGGCGCTGACAAAGATGCAAAGTTTTTAGTACTGGGACTAACAGGATCACTTTCAAATGAAAGACTATTCGGGCTAGACAGCGGTCTCAGGGCCACCGACGGCGGTCCCGGTGGGACTTATCTTTTAAGAATAAATGAAAATGTTGTTGCAAAAGTGTCATCAGGAACAACGTTTACAGATAATGTACATTTTTCTGGAACAGTTTCAGGCTTTACTACAACAGGGACAATAAAGGCTAGTGCAGGAGTACAGGTAACAGGGTCAGCATATTTTAATGACTCCATGCATATGTCTGGAAATGTGTCTGGGTTTATTCTTACAGGAGCAATACGCGGGCCATCTCTTCATGTTACGTCAGATTCAACTAAGATTGAAAACAATCTATATCTTTCTGCAACAGTTTCAGATTTCACTGCAACAGGTACAATAAAGGCAACTTCTGGTCTCGAGGTATCATCTAACTCATACTTTAATGGTCCTGTTCAACATAGCGGCAGCGTTTATCTCTCAGGATCTGTGTCAGACTTCTCATTAACGGGCACAATAAAGAGCTCTGCATCAAAGGTTATTGAGTCATCTGTTGCAACAGAAATTGAAACATCTGCTGGGACACTAACACTAGACGGAAAGACAGGTGTTGCAATACATGAGGACGGCGTAGCTGTAATTTCTATTGAGGACAATAGAGATGTAAAGTTTGAGAACCAGGGAGATGTGTGGTTTGCTGGAATAGGCGGCTCAACAAGTGATCCCGACGTAGAGTTTGACGGGTATGTTAGGTTCGATGACCAGGTAGAGTTTGACAAAGGTTCGAGATTTGATGATAGTGTTCATCTCTCAGGATCTGTGTCAGACTTCTCATTAACAGGAACAATAAAGAATTCTGCATCAAAGGTTATTGAGTCATCTGTTGCAACAGAAATTGAAACATCTGGCGGTGAATTAATACTTGATGGTAGAGACGGAATAAAAATCCAGCAGGGCGGAACAAATGTCATTGTTGCAACAACGGGAAGCGTGTATATCGGATCAGGAAGCATACATCTTTCTGGATCAGTTTCTGATTTCACTCTAACAGGATCAATTAAAAGCAATGCAGCCAAGGTAATAGAGTCATCTGCAGCTACAGAGATTGAAACATCTGTTGGCGCATTAACACTTGATGGCAAGACAGGCGTCAATTTTCATGCCGACGGATCTGGCATATTGTCTATTGGAACAGGCGGAATTTATCTTTCTGGGTCTGTATCTGATTTTGTCGCAACAGGCACAGCAAAGTTTAATAGCGGATTAAGCGGATCGCTAACAAGATTGACTGACGGAACTCCATATATTGTTGCAGGCTCTGGAATATCAGTATCTACTGGATCAGATGGCGCACTAACTATTACAAATGATGGAACTGTTGGTGATATATCATCTGTTACAGCAGGAACAGGTCTCACAGGCGGCGGGACATCTGGTGGTGTAACACTCAACATAGATGATAGTATTGTCGCAACTGTGTCTGGATCAACATTTACAGGAGCAGTTAAATTCGATGGTGGGCTGTCTGGATCTCTACAGACTCTTTCTAGCGGATTATCATATTTGTCTGCGGGAAGTAACGTAAGCATTTCAACTGGATCAACAGGCCAGTTGACAATTTCTTCTACAGACACTAATACCACTTACACTGCAGGAGATGGTCTAGATCTCTCTGGGACAACATTCAGTACAGATCTTAAAGCTTCAGGCGGTTTAAAGATAGACTCAACTGAGTTGACCATTGATGACTCTATCGTCGCAACAGTCTCAGGAGCAACATTCACAGGTAATATTGTCGCATCATCAGGTCTATCTGGATCATTACAAAATCTTTCAGGAGGGTTGTCATATCTTGCTGCTGGATCTAATGTTACAATTGCAACAGGGTCTTCAGGACAGATTACAGTCTCATCAACTGACACAAATACAACGTATGGAGCTGGAACAGGTCTTGATTTATCAGGAACAACGTTTAGTATTGATGATTCAGTAATAGCAACAGTGTCTGGGACAACATTCTCAGGTGCTGTAGGTTTTAGTGCCGGCCTAAGCGGATCTCTGCAAAGCTTAACAAACGGCTTATCATATCTTGCTGCAGGTGATGGAATTTCAATATCTTCATCGTCCAACGGACAGATTGTTATTGCAAATGATGGAACAGTTGGAGATATAACTGCTGTTACAGCTGGAACAGGTCTCACAGGTGGAGGAACATCAGGTGCCGTAACATTAAATATTGATGATAGCACTGTTGCAACGATATCAGGAAGCAATTTCACAGGAGCAGTTTTATTCGGTGCAGGAGTATCAGGATCTTTACACCATCTATCAGACGGAACAAGCTATATTGCCGGAGGGTCAAATGTAACGGTCTCAACAGGATCATCAGGACAGGTGACAATTTCATCTACTGATACAAATACAACTTACACAGCCGGTACTGGATTGTCACTAGGTGGAACAGAGTTTAGTATCAACGACAGCACAGTGGCAACAGTATCTGGAACAACGTTCAATGGATCTGTAGGTTTTAGTGCTGGTCTAAGCGGATCACTTACAGCTTTATCTGATGGCTCTTCATATATTATTGCCGGAAGCAATGTAACAATTGTAACTGGAACGTCTGGAAACATAACAATATCATCTGCTGATCCATCAGGCGGCGCAGACAAAGCAGCACAGTATGTTGTTATGTCAACAACATCATCTCTTTCAAACGAGCGATCTCTTTCAGCAGGAACAGGTATATCAATATCTGACGGAGGCGCAGGAGGAAGTGTTACATTCTCTATCAATGATAGTGCAGTAGCAACAGTATCAGGAACAACGTTTACAGGTGCAACAGTTCACGCTGCAGGGTTATCAGGTTCACTTACAACATTATCAGACGGAACTGAATATCTCATTGCAGGATCAGGAATATCAATTTCAACTGGATCTGGTGGTGCATTAACAATTACAAGTGACGGTGGCGCAGGATCTGGAGACATCACGTCTGTTACAGCAGGAACAGGTCTCACAGGAGGAGGAACATCAGGCGCTGTAACACTGAACGTCGACGACAGTATAGTTGCAACAGTTTCAGGAACAACATTTACAGGAGCTGTTAGATTTGACAATAGTGTATATTTGTCTGGGACAGTTTCAGACTTTACACCGACAGGGTCTATAAAGGGTGCGCTTGTACACATTAGTGCTGATTCAACACTATTTGATAATCAAGTTCATCTATCAGGAACACTGTCAGGATTTACATCAACGGGATCAGCTAAGTTTGAAGGCGGCCTAAGCGGCTCACTAACTAATCTAACTAGTGGGTTACCATATCTTATTGCAGGTGATAATGTCACTATAGCAACAGGATCAAATGGGCAGATAACAATCAATGCAGATAGTGAACAGATTAAAAATCAGATGGTATTCAATGAGACACCCTCTGGGGCTATAAACGGATCCAATGTCACGTTTACTCTTGATAGTTCTCCGAATCCTGATACAAGCTTAATGTTGTATCTTAACGGACAGTTGCAGTCATCTGGATCATCTGCAGACTATACACTTGACGACAAGACAGTTACATTCGCGCAAGAGACGACTCCAATATCTGGAGACGTAATGATATCAACATATAGTACTGCAGTAACAGGCGGGACTGCAACTATTAAATTTAATGAGACACCAGCAGGAACGCAAAACGGAACAAATACAGCATTTACAATATCAAAATTACCAACAGCTGTAAGTAGAGTTATGATATTTATGAACGGGCAACTTCTTACGCAAGGGGCAAGCTATGACGTCGTTGTCAGTGATCAGGATGTAACGTTTAATGCTGCACCCCTCTCATCAGACGCAATATTTGCAACTTATCCGTATCTTGGATAAACGAACTATTTGGTGTGATATTTATATACAGGATGGCAACCTTGTCTGATAGTACAAAACATATCACATCTGACTTAGCGTTGGCAGCATTTCTTGTAATGCGTGGGCTTCCTCTTATTGATGCTTCAAGAAATCAGGGAAAGTTTGAATTTATATTTAATGACGCCAACAGTGAGGCTGTGAAGCTATCAATTGAATTTGTCAACAGTGAGTTTTCAAAATTTGATAATCATGTTAGAACATTAAAGAAAATTCTATATAGATCATAAAATATCATCATTTTTTCTAAAGAGTTTCATTGATGAATATTTAGTGATGAAAGTTCCGTTTATTATATTTGTGTGTGTGTGTGTGTGTGTGTAAAACTTAACACAATAATATAAAGGAAAAATAATTATGGCTGGTTCAAGTACAAAACTTAGACAGTTACAAATAACAGGTTCTATTGACATGTCAACTGCGACAGTCACTGCAATCACTGTTGATAGCACAATGCTATCTGCATCAAACTTGCAGCAGGACATGAATAACGTTAGAAAGCTAATTGAGGACATCAAGGGTTCAACAAATTGGTACGATGCCGCTGACAGTGATGTTCAACTGGCTGATCTTACAAAGCATATAGATGCATCTAATGCTAGCGCTGCAGCTGGTCTCGTTCTCAAGAGCGGAATCAAGTCTGATACAGATAGCACTGATGATCTCGGTGCGAGTGGCACAGCATTTCGCAAGCTATATGTCGACGACATTGACCTAAATGGTCAAGGTTCAATTAGCATGGGCGGCGGAAATAGAATAGACCTAGATGCCAATGATGACACGTCAGTCCGCGCAGATGGCGCTGATGCCATTCTGTTTGAGGTAGGTGGCGTTGATGAGGTGGTAATTGCATCAAATCTATTAGCTCCCTCAGCATCAGATGGCGCAGCACTAGGTTCAACTAGCCTAGAGTGGTCAGATCTGTATCTCGCCGACGGCGCAGTAATTAATCTTGGTAATGATCAAGATGTAACGCTAACACACGTCGCTGATACAGGATTGCTGCTTAGCGGTTCTACAAATATACAGCTTCAGTTTAGAGATGCTGCTCTTTCAATTAATTCATCAGTAGATGGCCAATTAGATATTGATGCAGATACTGAGTTAGAGATCACAGCACCGATTGTTGACATAAATGCGTCGACTTCAGTGAATGTTTCTAATGATCTTAAGCTTGATTCAGACAATTCAATATTTGCAATGGGTGCTGATGCTAATGATTTCACTATCACTCATGATGGCACGACTGGTGCCACCATCGCTGCAACAACACAGGTTGACATTACAGCTGGAGCTGCTTCAACATGGCACGCCTCAGCTGGCGACCTAACAATCGGCGGTGCCTCACAGGCAAATGCTGTTGTTATAAAGTCAGTAGAAGCAACTGCAGATGCAATTGACATCATAGCTTCTGCCGGTGGAGTCGAGGTTAATCTCGGAGATGCAGGCGGCACATTTAGCATGGTGGTAAAGGATGATGCGGACGAGACACAATTCTCCGTCAACACCGCCGGTGCAGCATATGTCCAGGGCAATCTACAGGTCAACGGTGATAACATCGCTGACAGTAGTGGTAATGCTGCTTTCACATTCGACGGATCTGCTAACGTAAGAGTTAACGGAAACCTCGAGGTGATGGGAACATCAATCACAGCTGATGTAGCAAATCTTCTTGTTGAGGATCCGATTGTCCTCTTTGGATCTGGTGCAGCATCATCAAATGCAAATGGTGGTTTTGCTCTGGCATCAGGCTCATCGACATCAAATCAAGCTCTCGTCTTCGGTCGTGTGGCCAATGATGTCTGGGGTGTTGGAAAAAAAGATGTCGTAAGTGGTGAGGTCACAACGCTCGCAGATATGTCACTTGTTGACCTTAGGGCTAGCAGGTTCCAGATTGACAGCGCAAATGATTACATTGACGTCTCAACAGACCTTCAGATCATCGCTGCAGCTGATATTCTTTTGGATCCAGCTGGAGGCGACGTGATTCTTGATGGTAATCTTGTTTCACAAACAGATAACACTGATGCCCTTGGAGCAAACGGTACAGCCTGGTCAGATCTATTCTTAGCGACAGGAGCGGTTGTCAATTTCGATGCAGGTGATGTTACATTGACTCACAGCTCTAACACTCTAACACTTGATGCAGGCAGTAATTTTATTGCAACAAACATAAGTGGCTCACTGACAAAGCTAGACGATGGAACTGACTATATCATTGCTGGAAGCGGTATTGATATTGTAACAGGTTCAAGTGGTGAACTTACAATCTCCGCACCGTCTGGTGAGATCAAGAGGTCTAGAAGCTTCTACACTGTTACTGGATCACATGCAAATGGACAAAATCTCACACTAGACACATCATCAGGAAAGACTGGCTTCACAAACGTCACAGCTCAAAATAATCCTTATGATGCACTAGACGTCTATCTCAATGGACAGTACATGAGATCAGGTACATCTGCAGCAAATGGTGACTATACAGTTAGTCCAGAATTTGCAGTTGCTAGTGGCTCGTTTGGCGCCGCTGACATCGTTTTCTTCTTTGCACTTGAAAATGGTGACATCGTAGCAACATATGAACATGATAGAGCCTAATAATGGTTATGATAAACTTTAGTTTACTCTAGAGTTGCGGCCCTGGGGATTTTATCCCCAGGGCCGCTTTGTTTATTATTGCATAAATATAGCACATATAGAAGGGAAACGATGTCTGATTTTTTAAAAATTAGTGGTGAGATAGATGCACTTACAAATATTAGGCTTAGCCTTGATGAAAATGCCAAAAAGATAGAGAAAAATCTAGAAATTGACAAGATAATAATAGAGAGGTCTGAAGGGCCATGCGCTCATATATCTAGATTTATAAAAGGTCTGGAGGGTGAGCTTAACAGCCTAGAAAGTGTTGAAAAGAAATATGCAATTACAGTAGCTGCACTATCACAAATAAGTAAATTTTCTAGTGAATACGCATTAAATGAGAGAATGGGAGCTGCAAAAAAAGAAGGAATGCTAGAGGGCTTTAGGATATACATGCAGACAATTGATGAGCATATCAGTGAAAAGAAAAGAGATATAGAAGCACTCCAGAGAATAGAATCACGCATACACGCAGGAGATGATTTGAAAAATAGAAAGACGGGTGAAAGGCCAGAAAGAATAAGAGATATAAGAATGCTTAGTGAAAACAAAGAGGGAGAATGAGAATATGACACCAGTAGTAATTTTATATTCATATACATGCATCGCAATAGCATATTTGCTACTTCATCTATGCTTGCTAACATCATCAGCGCACGCAAGAGATGTATCAAGATCGAAGGAGTTCAAGCTATTATATAAAAAGCTAAAAGATTATCATATAGCACAGATAAAGCTATCAGCCTTGTGGCCGTACATGATAGTTCGTGACACACTTAGATTAATTAAGCATAACGACTAATGATAAAACAGCGTGTCTAGTAGCCCGGCAGTAATTAAATTAGGTCTAAAGATACGATATCTAAAGGCAGAGCTAGATGAGTGCCAGCAAATCTATGATTCAGGAAAGATTCAATTTTTTAATAGTGCAATTGAAAGAAAGGATCAAATGGGAGCAAAAGATGATGAAATTAGCAATGAATCTTTAAGTGATAACGGTGACATCTCACCAATCGATGAAAGCCCATCACAACCCGAACATGATCACACTATAGATGATTTTGATCACACAGACGACAGCGTAATAGAAAAACCGTCATGGGTAAAAAAAATATTTAGAGAGATAGCATTGATGACACATCCTGACAAGATGCCGCCATCATTAAATAAAATATTACAAGAGAAGCTAGTCAAAATCTATAAGAAGGCAGCTGAGTCATATAAGAGCAACAACTATATAAATCTTATAGAGTCTGCCAGTGATCTTGGAATAGACATAAGCGTTGATGATGATGAATTCACCTCATTTCTTAAAGGAGAGATAGTGACGCTTGAAAGAAAGATATCTGATATAAAAGTGAGTGCAATATGGCAATGGATTCATGCAGATGATACAGGAAGGTCAGACATAATGAATATGTTTGTAAAGATCAGGGGCTGGAGTGACACCCAGAATGAAGAGTCGTAGCGTGTAAATTTACAAGATTTATAATATGATTACTGTGTGCAATGGACCCCACCAACATCTCCATACAATCTAATTCAGGAGCAGCTGCATCATGATCCCTGGAAGATATTTGTTGCCTGTATTTTTTGCAATCTAACTAAAAGAGTTGATGCAGAGCCATTCATGTGGGAGTTCTTTGAAAGGTACCCAACACCTGATGATGCGTCACATGCAGACACTTCTGAGATAGAGAAAATGATACAACCTCTAGGGTTGTCCCAGAGACGTTCTAAGGCCCTGGTAAAGATGTCTGATGGCTACCTAAGAGACGACTGGAGGAGCAGCCCAGAGATTCTCTACGGGATCGGAAAGTATGCAATAGATGCATATCGGATCTTCTGCCTCGGAGAGTGGAGAGATGTGAATCCTAAGGATGGCGCATTAGTGAACTATCACAATTTCTTAAAGAGAATACATGGTTTACGCTGACAATCTGTGTGTGTAATTTTATATGAGGTTTTTAACTAGCCTCACACTCAACACACACACACACACACAGGAGATGAAGATGAGTGACAATAAAAGCGGGTACGAGCTCCGCACTGATTTGCTCGGAATGGCGATCGGTATTTTAGAGAGCCGAATTTCACGGCAATTTGACAATGAATGTCTTAGACCAGAAGGCCAACGCCAGGCGGTAAGTCCGTATACAACTGAAGACGTATTGGTTGAGGCTGAAAAGCTATATACATTTGTTCAGCATTAGTAAGAAATTCAGATCACTAAAGATTGAATTAAAATGCGCGAGGGAGGCAGCCTCCCTCGCGCTAATTTTCTGAAAATTTCTGAAGTCGCGCAACACCATCTTCTATTGTGACATATGTCTGATGTGTTACCCAGTCACCGGCGTTGATATACGTCTTGATATTTTGATCCTCATCGATCCATATCAGCGCCTCAGGGTTATGAGTGTGCCCCATGATAAACACGTCGACGTCGTCATTGTGCCGAAGGATGTGAATTACGCTTCTTAGCTTGTGCTTTTTGATCTGCTTTTCTGTCCACCACGATGTGAAGTCAAAGCTAAATGATATCTCAAGAATATTTTGAATGACAGATAGAACCTTAATGAAGATTCTGTTGTGAATGACGCCCCTGTCATACTCATCACCGTGCTCTATTCTAAATTTTCTACCATTCTCAATAAACTCATATCTTTTAACAAAATTTATCCCGAAGATATTCTTTCCTACAAGGCTAACAAAGCTGTCATCATGATTTCCAACAATGTAAATGACCTCTCTGCAACAGTTAATCGCCTCTAATATCTCCATACATCTTTCAGTAAACACTGGTATCTTTAAAAAATCAATGATGTCACCTGCAAGGATCAACTGATCATATGATTCATCTTTTAAGAATTTTAACAGAATGTCACTTTTATAAAAATTGCTCCCAATGTGTGTATCTGAAATGATAATTCTTTTCATTTTTGAACATGCTTATGAGATATGGTACAATATTGTGATGATAGTTTTATATAAAAAATTGAAAATATCATTATATTAATGTAAACTTAAATAGGAGAAATAATGTCTGAATTTAAACTTTCTGATGAAGTTGTTGCACAAGTTGCAAAGCTTGTTCAATTAGCTATTATAACTGGAACTGACGTGGTCGATAATCTAAGAATGTTACGTGTTACAGAGTCTGATGATGATAAGTCTGTTCTTGTTTTAACACCAGAGTATAGATTACTAGGTGATGAGCATGTTGAAAAACTAATGTCAGATATCGTCGATACACCAGAGATGACATAGGGTGGATAGACTAAAAAAAATGTATGAGCAGCAGAATGCATTCATATCTCTCATGCAAAAACATAGATCGCATCCAGAAGTACCTCTTGATATCACAGAGAAGAAGTCGCAGCAATTTTTAAGGATGCTGGCATATGAATGTATGGGTGAGCTATTTGAGTCAAATATTCTTCTTAAAAATAGCAAGTATCATCGGGCAACAGAGGTGACAGAATTTGATCGTGATGCATATGTTGAGGAGCTATGTGATGTGCTACATTACTTTTTTGGCATAGTAATATGCTCAGGAATCTCATCTGATGAGCTTTTTGACACATATATGTCAAAGGGCAAGATAAACGTAGAACGTATTCTTGGCGGTTATTAAAAGTGATTTTTAATGTAAAAATCACTTTAATTGTGTAAAATTTATTGAATCAATGTTTGTGCTTTAAAAACTAACAATTGGATAATAAACTATGAGCAAAGACGACACGAAACAAAGTACGACGTTTCTTAAGATGTTTAGTCGCCAGGATGAGTTTTCATCTTTATTTTTTGACAAAAGTGAGATGAGCGATCGACAAAAGGAGGAGATGACAAAGTCATTTGCCTTAGCACTGCATGCAGAGGCAACTGGGCTAGCAACATCTGTTAACTTTAAGGATCATCGACTTGTCAAGCATGATATTGATAAGACTAAGATACTATACAAGTCAGTTGATGCATTTCGATATCTTCTTGCAATGATGAATATGTGGGAGTTTGAGCCTGCTGATTTCCTGGGTGCATTTTGGGATAAGGATCTTTACCTACACGCTCGACACAGGATGGAGAAAAATGTCTGGAGTGATCAGCCAGTTCTTCTTGTTGACATGGACGACGTGCTAAATGAGTTTAGAGGTTATTTCACGGCGTGGTTAAAGGAGAGAAAAGGTGTCGTCGTTCCTAACGACTCAACAGAGTATTACTCCTCTAAGGAGGTGAAAGCAGCAGGACTACTTCCAGAGGCAGTATTTCAGGAGTTCATAGAGGAGAGAGAATTACGTCATATCACAAGGAATCATGAGATGATAAACATCCTGAATCAACTATATGATGAAGGCTACTGGATTCAGATAATCACAGCCAGACCCAGTGACAACTTGCTTTGCCTTTATGACACATACTACTGGCTTGAGCATGCCGGACTCAAGTTCCATCACCTTGACTTCTCACCTGAAAAGTTTAGATGGCTTGTCCAGAAGGACTTCTACGATGCTGATGCAGTTGTGTGCGCAATAGACGACTCAGCCAAGCACGCAAGCGAGTATGCAAAGCATGGGATAAAGGTGATTTCACCTGTGACGTCGTACAATCAGGAGCTTAAAAAAGTTTCAAATGTTACCATGTACACAGACGAAAGCACGGTATATGATCTAGTGCACAGCTTGACAAAAAAGGAAGACAAAGGTGCCACAGAATAAAGATCTTGACCCCGTAACTTTACCGATGACTTTGAGGTTCAATGAGGACCCAACAACAGAATTTTTAAACGATCTAGATGCACTTCAGATTGAACTGGTTGATCACCCGACAGCAGAGCAGATGAGGTCAACTGCATGGAGATATGTCAAGGCAACCTGGGCAGATAGCCCGGAGATGTCCGATCCGGTTAACGTCACACAGCGTGAGCTGAGTGAGAATCTTGAGGATGTTCTAAACTTTAGGGCATTACCGACGCCGATGGAGATCTTTAGCTTCACATTTAAGTTTGCCGGAATTGACTTGCAAACAGTAACACATCTTATTAGGCACCGCGCGGGATCATATGCTGCGCAGTGCACGGGAGATAGATTTCTCCATCATGAGCCGTGCCTTGTTCCTTCGTCAGTTGAAAATAGCCCAGAGATGTATCGGCGCTGGCAGCGTCATGTTGAGGATGCCAAGCAACTATATGCTGACATGGTTGACACGAAGCAGATCTCTATGATGGATGCGAGAACCATTCTTCCAAAGTGCTTGTCAACATTCTATTACGGAAGATTTAACCTCAAGGATATCATTGGTTTTGTCAAGCAGAGAGCTGACAAGCAGATCCAGCCAGCAGCTGATAATCTTATCGCTGCAAAGATGGCGCTAGAGGTGATCAAGGTGCTACCTGAGGCTAGCACAGTGATTGGGACAAGAACACTAACGAGTCCGGCGTGGCATTATGTAAAAAATGTGAGAGCAGGAACTGGGACGAATCTCTACTGGCCTGATACCGACAGCGACGAGCATGTGGAGTATCACCCTAATGACACAATTTATCAGGCCCGCAGGTATGATCTCAACGGGACAAATCCTCCCGCTGAGGAGTCTGATGGAAATACAGTGTTTAGACAGAAATGGAACGACATCTTAGATGAGATCGCAGTTCTTGAGGCTAATTATAACCTTACAGCGGAGACAAAGTGATGAAAGCGTATATTGCCAGCTCATGGTTTACACCTGTTGCATTTGAGGAGGTAGAGACGATAAAGACACTGCTAACAAAGCATGGATTTGAGTACTTTTCTCCAAAAGATTTTTTCATCTGTCCGCCAAATGCTGACCTTGACACACAGCGTGAGACATTTGATGGAAATGTTGAGCATATTTTAGGAAATGACTTTGTGCTATGCAACTCCAGAGATAAAGATGTGGGCAGCATTTTTGAAGCGGGTGTGGCATATCAATCTGATACGCCCATTGTATACTTTTGTGCAGGACTTCCTGAAGGTGCACCATTTAATCTTATGCTGTCTCAGAGCGGTATTAAGGTTTGCACATCATTTGATGAGCTTGATGACTATCTTTCAAGATGTAGTGACAAAGGAGAGCTCATTTTTGAGCCATACTATGGGACGATTGAGTAAGCAAGAAAAAGTGTCTCTCTGGAATGCAGCATTTTTTAGCAGCGGCTGCAAACACTACTATAGTGTCAATCCATGTCGAGCACATACTTGCAATGTTGATCATGAATATTGTGAGGGTCACATGACTGCTCTAGCAAAAATACGCGCTAAGAAAAAATAACAAAAGAAAATCGTGAAAAAGGATTATTATAAAATACTTGGCGTTGCAAAGGGTGCAAGTGCTGAAGACATAAAGAAGGCATATAGAGGGCTAGCATTAAAGTATCATCCGGATAGAAACAGTGAAGATGACGATGCAGAAAAGAAGTTCAAGGAAGCAACTGAGGCATATGAAGTTCTTTCAGACAAAGAGAAGAGAAGAGACTATGATGCAGGAGGTCTTCATAATTTTTCATTCTCAGGAAATCCCAATGATATATTTGATAGTTTTTTCTCTAGGTTCGGCGGCTTTGATGAAGTCTTTGGAAGGCAGACAAGAGAAAGAAGTAGACCTCCATCGCCTGGCGAAGACCTATATGTAAAAATTGATATTCCTCTTGAATCATCATTTTCAGGTGTGCATAAAAACATTATATTTGAAAGAGGAATTCAGTGTGATAAGTGTCTAGGTGAAGGAATTGAAGATAAGGCTGATATATCAAAGTGCAATGAATGCAGCGGATCTGGAAGAGTTCACCACAAAGCATCATTTTTAAATATTTCTGTATCGTGTTCACACTGTTCAGGCACAGGAAGCATTATAGAAAAACACTGCTCAGGCTGCGGAGGAACACGTAGAAAGTTTGAAAATAAATCAATTAATGTTGAAATCCCGTCGGGTGTAATGTCAGGAGAAACATTAAAGATTTCAAAAATGGGTCATAGTCATCCTATTTCAAATATTCCAGGTGATCTTTTAATTAGGATTGATGTCATGCCTCACTCGATGTTTGAGAGGGAGATGAATGATATTCACTGTAAATCACGTGTGTCATATGGTCAGGCTGTCTTAGGCACAAAGATCGATGTAGCAACACTTCACGGAAGTTCTATTCTTGAAATACCCCCAGGAACACAAAATCGAGATGTATTTTTAATAAAGGGCCTGGGAATGTCTAGAAGAGATATTGGAACAGGTGATCACTATGTTCATATTGAAGTTGATGTTCCCACTAAGGTAAGTCAAGAAGAGCGTGAATTAATTGAAAAGCTTGAAAAAATAAGGCAAAAAAGTTAAATAAAAGGGTTTCCTTTGGAAAATCCGTGTCTACATTTATTGTAGGAAAATTCCGTTAGATAAAATAGGAGATTTAAATGGGAAAAGTACTAGGAGTTGATCTCGGCACGACAAACTCGTGTTGTGCAATAATGGAGGGAAGTAATCCTAAAATAATTACAAATGAAGAAGGGGCAAGAACGACACCGTCTGTTGTTGCGTTTACAAAGGACAATGAGCGCCTGACAGGAAGTCCAGCTAGAAGACAAGCAGTTGTCAATCCAGGGAATACAGTGTCCTCTATTAAGCGATTTATGGGCGCCAGGATGTCAGATTCAGACGTAAAAGATGATATAAAGAATGTGCCCTATACTGTTATAGCCGGAAAGAATGGGTCATGCAACATAAAGATAGATGACAAAAAATACACACCGCAGGAGATAAGTGCACAGATTCTTTTAAAGATGAAGCGCGCGGCAGAATCTTATCTTGGATTCGAGATCAATGAAGCTGTTATAACAGTTCCTGCGTACTTTAATGATGATCAAAGACAGGCAACAAAGGATGCCGGACAAATAGCAGGTCTTGATGTAAAGAGGATAATAAACGAACCAACTGCAGCAGCTCTTGCATATGGATTTGACAAGAAGAAAGATCAAAAAATTGCTGTATTTGATCTCGGCGGCGGAACATTTGACATCTCTATTCTTGATATCGCAGACGGTGTTGTTGAAGTTCTAAGCACAAATGGTGACACAAGGCTGGGAGGTGATGATGTTGATCAGATGCTAACGTCATGGCTAATTGAAGAGTTTAAAAATGATACTGGGATAGATGTTAGTGGAGACAAGGCGGTTTTACAGCGACTAAGGGACGCGTCAGAAAAGGCTAAGATAGAACTCTCTAGTACTCAAAAAACAGAAATAAACCTACCATTCCTTACAGCAGATGCCTCAGGCCCTAAGCACCTTCAATCTGAATTGCTTAGATCAAAATTTGAGCAGATGATTGAGTCATTTGTTGAAAGAACATTAAAACCTGTACGTCGTGCTTTAAAAGACGCGGCGCTAGATGTTTCTAATATTGATGAGGTAATATTGGTCGGAGGATCAACGCGGATCCCTGCTGTTAAAAGTGCAGTTGAGAAATTTTTTGATCAGAAGGCAAATAATTCAGTAAACCCAGATGAAGTTGTGGCGCTGGGTGCAGCAGTGCAAGGGGGCGTATTCTCAGGTGACGTTCATGATGTCTTGCTTTTAGACGTTACACCACTTTCACTAGGAATTGAGACACTGGGCGGTGTTATGACAAGGCTCATTGATAGAAACTCAACCATACCGTGTTCAAAAAATGAGACGTTTAGTACTGCAGCAGATGGCCAGACGTCTGTTGACATTCATGTTCTGCAGGGTGAAAGACAGTTTGCAAATCACAATAAGAGTCTTGGGAAATTTAGACTAGACGGAATACCAATAGCACCACGAGGAGTTCCTCAAATTGAAGTGACATTTGACATAGATGCAAATGGAATTGTAAGCGTTTCTGCGAAGGACACAGCAACGGGAAAAAATCAGTCAATAAGAATAGAGGGAAAGGGGTCACTATCAGACGATGATATTAAAGAAATGATAGATGATGCCAAGCAGCACGAGGAAGAGGATACAGCTAGAAGACAGTCTGTTGAAAATAGAAATAAATGTGATAGCCTTGTTTATCAGGTTGAAAAAATGACAAAGGAAGCGGAGGGAAGTTTGTCAGACCAGACGATGAACGGTGTAACTGCAGCAATATCTGAAGCCAGAGATGCATTATCTGGCACGGATGATAACAGAATACTTAGTGCACTTGAGTCTCTTGAGAAAGCATCACAAGACGCCGGAAGAGAGATGTATGAGAATGCATCAAGAAATGAAACAAGTGACAGTGAAGATGATGATTTTGCTGAAGCTAGCTTCGAAGAAGCTGATTAATTCATGTAAATTTCTTTAATCTAGTGTAAGATGAAATACACATTTTATTAAATCATCTGGAAAGCATTAGTGAAAGATAAAAAAAGCAGACTATCAGTACATTTACCTCCGTCTAGATTTGTTGGGCTGCATGCTCATGATGGTTCAAGCGTATATGACGGACTGGGCTACCCAAATGAGCATATTGATTTTATTCTTGAAAATGGAATGAATTCACTTGCTCTGACAAATCATGGACACATGAACTCAGCTGCACATGCTCATAACTACGCAAAGAAGCTAAAGTCAAAAGGGCAGAAATATAGGCACATATATGGGTGTGAGTGTTATTTTGTTGATGATTTAACAGAGTGGCGCAATGATTATAACGAACATCGTGAAAGAGTTCGTATTGAAAAGGAGTCTAAGCGGAAGATTCGTGCAGACGATAATGATGAAAGCGAAGGACTTGTAGTTGAGGATGAGAATGAGACAAAGAAAGACAGTGGTTCATATCCTGAGTGGAAGAGAAGATATCACCTTGTTGTCATAGCAAAAAACTTTACAGGTCTTCAAAATCTTTTTAGGCTTGTTAAAATGTCATATAAAGAAGGGTTCTATAGATTTCCTAGAATTGACTTTAAAATGCTCAAGGAAAATTCTGAAGGCTTGATTGTATCGACTGCCTGTGTTGGCGGCCGTGCATCAGGTCACATATTTCAGGAATTTCCAGATAAAAAGTTTGATGAACTCTCTCCTGGCCTGGTTAGTGATCCTTATGTTCTTAAGTCAGTTATGACAAAACTTGAGAATATGACAGATCGATTTGTTGATTGTGTGGGTAGAGATAACTTCTTTTTAGAGCTACAATTCAACGATCTTGTAGCACAACATCTTACAAATAGATGCCTAATAGAGCTGTCTAAGAAAACTGGAATTCCTCTTATCTCAACTGCTGACTCACATTATTGTAGACCTGAGATGTGGGAAGCACGCGAGATGTATAAGATCTTGGGAAGGATGGGATCTCGCGATGATAAGATGCCAAAGCTACCTGAGAAGAGTGATTTGAAGTGTGAACTATATCCGAAAAATGCACAACAGATGTGGGATGCATTCAAGGAAGGATACAGCAAATACGACTTTTATGATGGCTCAGAAGATGATGTAAAAGAATCAATCGAAAGAACACATGACATTGCATGGGATGTGTGTGATGAGGTCTGGTTTGATGATAGTGGGGCAAAGCTTCCAAACTTTACAACAGATAAGAGGACAGCGTTTGGACAATTGGCTGATCAGGTCAAAGAGGGAATGATAAGATCAGACCTTCATGAGAAGCCTGAATATCTTAATAGAGTCAAAGAGGAGCTTTCTGTCATTAAAGAGCTAGGGTTTGAGAACTATTTCTTAACGCTAACAAGAGTATTTGACAAGGCTAAGCATAGAACGCTAATCGGACCCGGCAGAGGCTCAGGATCAGGTTGCCTTGTTAATTATGTGCTAGGAATAACACATGTCGACCCTATAAAATATGATCTTTTATTTGAGAGATTTTTAGGTCTACACAAGATAGCATGGCCCGATATTGACACAGATGTGGGAGATCGAGATGTTTTGATCAATGTGTCAAGAGAGCTTTTTGGAGAAGACTCAGTAATACCTGTGAGTAATTTCAATACACTTAAGCTAAAGAGCCTTATTAAAGATGTATCAAAGTTTTATGGAATTCCATTTGATGAAGTGAACAGGGTGACTGGGCCGCTAGAGAGAGAAGTCATGCCACGTGCAATGGGTGATCATGAGGAAAAGTCAACATACATTTTGACACATGAGGATTGCATGAAATATAGCGAGTCATATCAGCAGTTCATGGAAAAGTACCCAAAGGTTTCTGAGCATGTTCAAACATTGTTCATGGAGATTAGATCGATTGGCAGGCATGCCGGCGGTGTTCTTGTGTGCCCTAATCTTGAAAACAATATGCCTGTAATTAAGGTAAGAGGAGAGTTGCAAACGCCATGGTCAGAGGGTATGAACTTTAGACACCTAGAGGAGAATGGATTTTTAAAATTTGACTTCTTAGGGCTAGCTACACTAAAGATGGTTGAGGATACAATTCGCTTGGTCTTAAGAGGGCAAGGTGTTGAAAATCCATCGTTTGATCAAATAAATAAATTTTTTGATGAACATCTAAGCAGTAGATATCATGACATGGATGATCAAAAAGTTTGGGAGTATGTGTATCATGATGGAAGATTTGTACAGATTTTTCAATTTGTAAATCCTGGAGCAAGAAAATTCTGTAAGGATGCAAAGCCAAAATCAATTGAGGAGCTATCAGCAATTACAGCAATTTATAGACCAGGACCGCTAGCAGCAAATGTAGATAAGAAGTATGTTAAGACAAAACTACTTGTTGAGTCTGGAAAAAAGATAAAGTATGATCATCCTATAATTGAAGAGATTCTTGGAGAGACATTCGGCTATACAATCTATCAAGAACAGTTCATGTTACTTGCACAAAAACTAGCCGGATTTAATAAAGGCGAGTCTGATAAGATGAGAAAGACTCTTGTCAAGAAGTCTCTTGACTCTAATGCTGCGAAGGTACAAGAACGAATTGATCTTAGAAAAAAGTTTGTAGAAGGATCAGTTAATTTGAGCGGAATGGATAGAGATAAGGCAGAAAAGCTATATGAAACAATAGAATATTTTTCTGGGTATGGCTTCAATCGATCACATAGCATATCATATGCTATTGACTCCTATTATGCTGCATGGCTCCATACATATTATGAAAAAGAGTGGCTCGCAGTCTGCCTCCAAACGTGGAATGGTTCTCCAAAGTTTGGAAAGATCATGGCAGAGATAAAAGCTTTGGGATATAAGATTCTTCCGCCAGATATTAACACGTCATCAGACGTATGGGTCTATAGCAACGATAGATCAGGATTTGTTCCTCCTCTTACAGCAATTAAGGGAGTTGGTAAGGCGGCTGTTCAAGAGATAATGATTCGCAGGCCGTTTACATGTATTGACCAGATGCTTTTCACTGATGAAGGTGCATGGAAGCCTTCAAAAATGAATAAAACATGCTTTGACTCTCTTTGTAAGGTCGAGGCATTTGGTTCTCTTAGTGAGATGAAAAATAAAAAAATTCTGAATCACAGACAGCTTCATGAAGTAATTGTTGGAAACTATGACCTTCTTAAGAAAGGAAGACATGGAATGACAAAGACAGCTGTGAAAAAAATGATAAAAGAATCCGGTCGTGTCCCAGTGTTTGTTGATGAGAA
The DNA here is from genome assembly GCA_002686195.1 of Candidatus Pacearchaeota archaeon. The sequence goes on from NZAS01000177.1 coordinate 20,142, forward strand.
AATATATGAAAACTATGACTTAGATGACTGGGTAAGATCTGAAAAAATTGCAATGTGTGTTGATTTAATGGCAGGCGCAGATGAGGATCTAATATTTCCTCCTGTTCTTATGAAAAAGATAGATGAATCAGGTGTCAAGTCTGTTATAAGCATGAGTGGAAAGGAGAAGGCTATCGCGTGGTTTTGTATCCAGTCTATTGAGGAAAGGACTACAAAAAATGGAAAAGTGTTCTATAGAATGAAAGTCTGTGATAATAATTCAGAAAGTGCTTGGCTTCGAGTTTGGACAAAGTTTAATAGTCTTCCCAGCCTGTATACGATATGGCTCGCTGAGGTATCATCAACAGAGTCTTGGGGTTACTCAACTTCATCCTATAAGATGAAGCAGATTAACGTGTAATACTATGTTACTATTTCCAGCACGTACAGTATTTGTAGAAGGTCCAGATTGTTCAGGAAAAACGTCATTAATAAGAGAAGTTCATAAGAAGACAGGCTATAGGTGGCACCTTATGGACAGGTCACAGCTATCAAGAAAGATATTTTCAGAGATGTACGGAAGATCTATCGAGCACATAGACGATCATCTTCATAACGAATTATTCAACTTAAATAACAAGTATGTCATTATTGACTTGCCGTTTAAAACTATTAAGAGTAGATTTGAAAAAAGAGGAGACGATCTTCACGATTTAAGCTCAATAAGAAGAGTACACAAGCTGTTTATGCAAGAATTTAAAAATTTGCAAGATCACCCAAATGTAATAAGGATAACTTGCAACAAGTCGTCAATCAGCGATATAGCAGATAGCGTTATAGCATCATTAATGATGCAAGAGGGTGCACAAATAAAAGAAATAGCAGATTCTGTCATAGATGCTGTAGCACAATCAGAAAATCATGAAGTTTTCCCGCTTCAAGTAACACTATATGATGATGGAGAATTTGAAGAAGCAACACACAGCATTCTAGAATTTGAGCCAGAGTCAGAGTATTATATAAAGATACTTCTAGCCTTTCTTAATAAAATAGATGCAGAGATGAAAGGTAAAAATGAATATTCAAGAAAAGAGAGTATTTTCTCTAGAAGGTTTGTATACACAGATGATTCGTGTATATCGTTTATTCAAGCCAGCCAGCGAAACAGTATAATGGATTTTCACTGTGTGATAAGATCATGTAATGTAAGAGAGTTATTTGAACATGATTTAAGATTTATTTACTATCTTGCATCAGAGTGCTGGAAAAGAATAGGCGGCGGTTGTACATCTGCAAGAATTAGAGTGAATTTAAACTCTGCACATATAATTGAGTAAAATTAAAGAGAATGGAGAAAAAATGAAAAGAGCATTAGTCACAGGAGGCTGTGGGTTCATTGGGTCAAATTTGGCCAAGAGGCTAGTAGGAGAAGGATGGAAGGTTGATATAGTTGATGACATGTCAAATGGTCATCTTGAATTGCTTGATGGAGTGAGCATGCGGGTCGTTCCTGCAGACTTGTTACAAAATTTCTATAGTACAGTTTCAAGTAGAGATGACGATACTATTCTTGTGATACAGGGAGATTTCTCTCATGGCGCAATTGTTAAAAATATATCTGATGGCATGTATGATGTCGTATTTCATCAGGCAGCAATTCCAAGAGTTTCATTTTCTGTTGAAAATCCATCAATGACGACAGATATAAATATAGCCGGGACAGTTAGGTTGTTCGAGGCATGTACTGGAAATGTTAATCGAATTGTCTGGGCATCATCATCATCTGTCTATGGCGGCGCTGAGGTTCTGCCAACAAATGAAGAGACTGTAAAAGCACCTAAGTCACCGTATGCCTGGCAAAAAAGTGCAATAGAGGATGTAGCAAAACTATTTGGTGAGTTATACAGCCTTGACATAGTGTGTCTAAGATACTTTAATGTGTTTGGGCCTGGACAGCATGGTGATTCACCTTACTCAACAGCAATATCTGCGTGGTGTCATGCAGTAAAAAATGGGTTACCACTAAGAAGCGACGGCGACGGAAGTCAGTCAAGAGATATGTGCTATGTTGACAACGCTGTTGATGCGAATTTGCTAGCTGCAACATCTGATGAAAAGTTTTTTGGAAGGGTGTATAATGTATCATGCGGAGACAAAACGACCAATAGAGAGATTCTTGATCATTTCACAGAAAAATTTTCTCATGCTGTTGTTAGACATGCACCTTGGCGTCCAGGTGATGTAATGCATACATGTGCTGATATTACACGCATAAGTTCTGAGCTAGGATATGAGCCTCGTGTTAGATTTTGGGATGGCTTAAGGAAGACTTTGGCCTGGTGGGGAATAGAAGAATATGAATAAGTGCTCATGGAAAGGAAAAAGCTCAAAAACTGAAAAGCCCTGGGGGCATGAAACTGTGTGGAGCGCTCTTCCAGGAGTTCACGGAAAAATTTTATTTATCAAGGCTGGAAACAAGACAAGCTTAAAATATAACAATGCTAAGGATGAGATTCTTTATATCCTTAGCGGAAAAGTTCTAATACAGTACGGAGATCAATCAACGTTAGTGGAAAATAGTGAAAATTCATATAGGTTTTCTGAATTTACACCTGGGGGTGTATTGCATATACAATCATGCAGCCCGTATAGAATTACAGCTATTGAGGATAGCGAAATTATTGAAATAGGAAACAATAAGAAAAGCACATGCACAAGAATAGATGATGACTATGGGAGAGCGTGTAAATGAGATCCCCAGAGTTTATAATATTTACAGGACCAATGTTTGGATCAAAGACGACAAGACTTCTTGGCACAGTTGATAGATTTAGATATCAGAATAAAACTGTTCTATCATTTAAGCCAAAGCTTGATGATAGATATTCAAGCGGAGATATTACAACACATAATGGTGGTAAACTAAGGGCAATAATAGTTGAAAACGGCAGCGAAGTAATTGATCATGTGATAGATTCAGGTGAATCAGTTGGCGTTGTTGCTGTTGATGAGGCATTTATGATTGATGATATCGCTGAAGCACTGATATATCTTTTTAGAAAAGGAAAGACTATTGTTGTTTCATCATTGCAGCTTTCTGCTACGGGAAAGGTATTCGAAGAGATTCGTGATATTATGCCCTGGGCAACTAAGATTGAGATATGTCCTGCAGTGTGCCCTATTACAGGAAGAGATGCATATTATACACACAGAAAGAGTGACTGCATTGATGAAATAACTGTTGGCGGTTCTGATTTATACGAGCCTCGCTGTTGGGAATATCATAGCTTTATGAATAATCAGGATTAATACATGGCACGACCCAATCCAAATGATGTCGACATGGTCATCTATCATAAGAACTGCAGTGATGGCCACGGAAGTGCATATGCTGCATGGAAGCTATTAGGAAACAAGGCCGTGTACATAGCATGCGCGCATGGTGACACTCCTCCTGATGTATCAGATAAGAATGTTGCTATATGTGACTTCAGCTTTAGCAATGCAGTAACAAAAGAATTAATTGAAAAATCAAACACGCTAATTGTTCTTGATCATCATAAGTCAGCAGTTATTGAGTTGCATGACATCGCAGAGACAATTTTTGATTTAGGTCATAGTGGAACAATTATCTCATGGAATTTTTTCCATCCAGGCAAGGAACCGCCAAAGTTTTTAAGATATATTGAGGATCGTGACCTCTGGAAGTGGGAACTACCATATTCAAAAGAGTTCTCAGCATCATTTGATATGGTTTCTTTTAATTTTGAGGAATTTGAGAAATTTGAGGATGACTCAGTTTTTGATGCAGCAGTTAAAAAAGGGAGCTATATTCTTGAATATTCAAAGTCTGTTGTCAGGAAGGTGTGCGAGAAAGCCAAGCCTCGAAAGTATATGGGAAATGACGTGCTTGTTGTCAATGCCTCACATTGGATGTCTGAGATAGGTGCAAGGCTCGCGCATGATTGCGACTTTGCAGTCATATGGTATTACGATCATGAGAAGCGAAACATCAGAGTGAGTCTTAGGGCATTCCATGATAAGGTCGACGTATCTGAGGTTGCAAAAGAATTTGGCGGCGGTGGACATCCTAAGGCAGCAGGGTTTACACTAACAGGAAGCACAATTGTTGACAACCTCTTTGATGTAGTTGAAGAGAAGGTTGACACATCTAGTGCCCGCGAGGAAATTAAAAAGATAAAAGAGACGCTTGAAAAGAAGGGCGACACTGAGAAGAGTGAGGTCGTTGAAGGTCTTGAGTCACTACTAGATGAGCTAGAGAAGCCAGAGAAGAAGGATGAGCCCAAAAAATCAAAAAAGAGTTCAGGAAAGGGTAGCAGAAGCAGCAAGAAGCCTAAGCAGCAAGCTGCCAGAGACACCGAACCATCCAAAAGGTAGGAATTCTTATGCGCACATCTGGAAGACAATCAGAGACATTCTGGGTGAGTCGTATAAGGATCTAGATGACTCGCTTGTTGATGATGTGATGGAGATAATTCGTTATTGCGAGGAGAATCCGTTCTAATTGAGGAGATGATAAATGAGCTATAGACCAGAGTGGGATCAGATCTGGATGGAATTTGCGCATAGTATTGCAAGAAGGTCAGTTGATCCGAGGCATAAGGTTGGAGCAATTGTTGTCACATCAGACAATACTCAAGTGCTAGCCATAGGCTATAACGGCGATCAAAGAGGCGGCCCAAACGAGGTCGAGTCATTGACACCGGGTGAGTCTGGAATGCTACATGCAGAAATTAATGCTCTGCTTAAGATGGACTATAACAACCCAAAAGATAAGATCATGTATGTTACTTTAAGTCCGTGTCGAATGTGCTGCAAGGCGCTCGTCAATGCCGGGATAAAGCAAGTGATATATGATGAAGATTATCGCGACACGTCAGGGATAGACCTCCTGGATGACAGTGATATTATTGTTAAAAAACTATCTAGCATTTCTCATATTTAATATGGTGATATAATAAAATATTGTGAGAAGTCTGGAGAGTCACATTGGCAATCTTTAAGGAAATACCCGGATCAGACATACGGGCTGGAAGATCATTTCTTCATCAGCTAGTTGACATACCGCAGCAAAGTATATCTGGATCTGTATCAAGAAAAAAGTATAAGGCGTTCATAACTGGAGGAAAAGGTCCAGGAATTACGTCATCTTTATTTCAGACTGTTCATGATAATAATTTTTCTCTACAGTCTGCTAACCCTGTATTTGATATAACAGTTGGGCTATATAGCGGAAGTACAACAGTTACAGATGCTGTAACTAGCGTAGACTATTTTGGAAAGTTCTTATTTTCATCACAGTCTGTCATGATGAATGAGAAGATAGATGTATACAGGCAATATTCACAGCTGCTTCTTGGAAGCGCAGATATTCAGTTTCGATCACCTGTAACGGGAACACTTGAGCAAGACAAGATCAATGAGGCACTATTTATAAGTTTTAGGCGTCAATTTACTAGGGACGAGATAAAGCCAGAAACATTTGCGATGAAATTTTTTACAACGGCGTCTGTTGTTGATGACAATCCAGGGTTTAATTTAAGCACAACATCAGAGGCAGGATCTCAAATTTTTACTGATATTGGGTCGACAGCTACACAAACAACATTGTTTGGCGGAAAGGTTGGTCACATAGTTAATGCAAATAATCCTACAAATAAGCTTGTTGGTTCACTATGGTATCAAAAAGGAATAGCTGTTCTAGATCTAAGTAAGATAATGTTAGGATCACAGCATGTTTCAGGCGTAATACGCGCTATAAATGATAATAGCCCAGCTGTAGGTTCTCCGACTGGGACAATGGTGATAGGATCAGGAAACCCAGAGGTAAAGTTTATTCCTGATTTGATGGTATCTGCATCTGTTGATGACATTCTTGATCATGTTTGCATGTGCAGGTTTAGCTCTGGAACATATACAGCCATGACATTTCAAAATACAACAAATATTAATTCAACATTGATATTTTGTAGAGTAGGGTCAGATGAGTTTAACTATTCATCAAATCCAACATACACAGATGAAAGTGATACCCTCAATGTTCTTGAAGGCGGAATAGAAAATAGACAGCAGTCATTTACATTTTTTACGTCTGTCGGCTTGTATGACGCTCATGATAATCTCCTTGCAGTTGCCAAGCTTAGCAGGCCTGTTGAAAAAAATAATGAGAAGAGTTTAGCTCTAAGAGTCAGGATTGATTTTTAGAATTAAATAACCAGGAATTCTTGATATTTATAATTGCAATGCCGGACGGAGATAGTGTTGAAAACATACACAAAAAGTGATATTGAAAATATTATCAACGAGATAGGGTTACGCGTTAGTGAGCGCTTAGACCTGTTTATTGGAACCGGTGATAATGAAAGATTAGTTGTTAGATCTGGGCTTAAGATAAGGCATAAAGAAACAGGAATTGTCTACACAGTTGTTTATATTGACGTGTCTGATAGGTCTAATCCTAAAATAATATGCAATAGGCCCGGAATAACAATGGAAATACAGAAAGAAGAATTTAAAAATTATGAGAGGCAATAATGTCAAGTTTTACAAATAGTGACCTAAAGAAGAACATACAAGAATCACTTGGTCTAACTGATCATGATAACGAGAATGAACTTCTTAAAGAGGCGTATGCTACACAGCCAAAGCATCATGATCTTCCAACAGAGCTACTTAGCATGGCGAATAAAAAGAGTCATGTAGAGCTATATAAGGGATATGTTGAAAAGTTTAATAGAGTAAGTGCTGAGCTAGACGGAGTCAATCGAGCAGAGGCAGATTCTAATTATTCTAAGTTTAGATCTCTAAAGCTTGATGAGGCCCATAACATGAATGCAGTGTATCTTCATGAGCTTTATTTTTCAAATATCAGCGATCTTCATAGCAATATATCAATGGACTCATTATCATATATGAGGCTTTCTAGAGACTTTGGTACATTTGATGATTGGCAGAATGATTTCATTGCGTGTTGCCTGTCATCTCGCTGTGGCTGGGCAGTAACTGTGTATAGCACATATCTACAAAGATACATAAACTGTGTTGTTGATCTTCACAGTGCACAGGTACCAATGGGAACATATCCTGTCATAGTGATGGATATGTGGCAACACTCATATTATCGTGATTATTTAACAGATGTAAGAACATATGTTCATGCAATGATGAAGCAGTTAAATTGGACAGTAATTGAAGATAGAATTAACAGAGCAGAAAAAATACAACATGCTCTAAGGACATGACATGATTGATAAAGGCACAATTAGAAGATTGATACTTGAACAAATGGACGAGATGATGTCTGGAGATGACAGTGAAAAAAGTGTAACAGATTCAGTTGATAATCAGATTGATTCATTCTTAATAAAGTTTGAAAAAGATTCAATGTCTAGCGATGAAGATGAAATGATGGAATCTTTATCATCGATGTCTCTTAAAGGGCTTGTTGTAGAGCAGGATGCTGAAGAAGATGCAGAGCCTGATGAAGACACACCTGAACAAGATGATGATCTAGACTCTAATGCAGGCGACGAAGATCCCGACGATGAATCAGACAGTGAATCTCTTGAATCCCCGAAGCCACCTATTGACGTAGATGCCTTTACAAAGAGAGTTGCAAGACTTGTAATGAATAATGAGGTTCTTCTTGATGTGAAAGATGTAATTGTGAATCGTGCTATAAATTTCCTTCTAGATCACTATGATGATTCTCATGTAAGTGAAATGAAGGAAATATTGCACACGCAGTTTGACATTAGCACAGATGAAGATGTAGAGCATCAACTTGCACCATTTGCTGTAGGCGCATGGGCAGGAGGAACAGGCGGACTCGGCGGTGGCGGCGGCGGAGGGACTGTGTGAGTAAGACCTACGTCGATTTTGAAACGAAAAAGTCAATTCACTTCACAACAACTCGTGAAACACACAGTGCTGTGAGAATATCATGCTTCAAAAACAGACTAACGATGCAGGAAATATTTGAGGAGATATCACAGAGAATAGCTTCTGAGTCTCCGGATATGATGAGACTAATGGAAGAGCTTTCTCAAAAAAAGAAAGATAGAATTATTAAAAAACTATCAAAGACTGATGCAGAGTCTTTATTTGAAATAATTGCAACAGATAACCCACTTGATAAAAAGGACTAGCATGTTGCAAAAAATAATGGCTCTATCTTCTAGGGTGCTTGATATCATTCTTTTTAAGAAGTTTTTTAAAAATAGAGAAGATACACGTGCCAAGATATCGTCTCTTGAAGATACTGTTTATGACCTTGAGACGATAATCATAAAGCAATCATATGTAATATCAGCAATAAGTGCAATTCAAGAAGAAGTGCTTTCTAGCATATCAGTCTTAAGCAGTGAAGCAGCTAGCGGTAAAAGAAGCTCCAAGCACGGAATGATTCTACCAATTCCAGATAGCGATGATGATTTAATTAACTGATTAAAGCGTTTTATATTGCGACTGCAATAATATATAATTCTTAATTGACTAGGAGAATAAGCATGAATAGCTTAAAAGAATTATTAAAAAAGTGGAAGGTTGAGGTAACATTGGTAGGCGGAGCGCTTGTTGTTGCAACAGCATACGGTAGATGTGTGTATGAGCCAGTAGTTGAATCATCAGATGACGCTGAAGTAGCCCAGACAACAGAAGATACGACTACTACAACTACAGCTGAAACAACAGATGAAAACTAATCATGCAGATAGGCTGTTAGAGAAGCTAATTTCAAGAAAGCTGCTCGTCTTCATATCAGCGACGGGATTAATGATATGGGATGGGCTGACATCTGAAACGTGGGGTATGATTGCAATAGTGTATATTGGCAGTCAGGCAGCAGTTGATGCCATGAAGGCATATCGTCATAATAGCTAGAATGAGATTTTTAAAGCTAAGGCATTCTTTTAAAAAGGTGCTTGTGTGGATGAAGTCTCACTGGGAGCTTACACTAGCGGTTCTTTCATTTATTATTATTAGCGCTGTATCACGAAACAAGACTAGGTCATTGACAATGGTGCTTGATGAAACAAAAAAGCTATATAATAATGAGATTGATGTAATAAATCTGTCATATGAAAGTCAAATTGAAAGCATTCTTGACGTTGAAAAAAAGAGAAAAGAAGCGCTAGAGAGAATAGAAGAAAAATATAAGCTTGAAAATAAAAGCTTTGACAAAAAGAAAAGAAAAGAAGTTGAGAATGTTCTAAAGGAAAATCTTGATGATCCAGGCGCAATTACAAAAAGGCTGTCTGACATCACAGGATTTGATATAGTTCTATGACACTAGGCATGCTGCTTTTCTTATTATCGACCTTTCACGGTCAGTCTTATGCACAAGATAGTGACAGTGTTACAACTGTTCAGGCAGGTGATATCGCCCCGTTTTCTGGAACACTATTTAGCACAACAGCGGCGGCAAGATTGCTAATTGATCTAGAAAGCTCACAGGAGCTTTGTGAAATTAGGACGAGCGAGGCCCTAGACGTTCAAGAAGCAGAAACTCAATATTTTATTGAAATTGAGAAGATTAGGGCAGAGTCTTGCGAGGAAAGAAGCAGCCAGATTATCGATTTAAAAAATGAGCATATAGATTTTCTAACAACAGAGATGCTAAAGAGACGAGGTCCGTCGACATCTGCGTGGTACGTAGGGGGAATTCTGACAGGAATTCTTGCGACATCTGTTGGAGTTTGGGCTGTTTCTCAGGCAAATACAGCAAATTAAGCGACATCCCAAATACCTATTACCGTGAGGTTTCGATGCGTGTTATAGTAGACAAAGATGCTCTCGAAGAGGCAATAAGTAGAATATTATCAGAGGACAGAAGTCCAAGATCCGCCGACATTAGCAGCATTCCTGCAAAGGAAGATGACGAGCCGATCGATCCTACACCGCAGATGGCAATGCAGTTATCTTCTGATATGCCTCCTGTTGATGATCCTGAGTACATACCGTCAAATACTACAGAGCTGTCACGAGCAGCATCTGTGATATCAAATGAAGTTCCGTCAGACCAGGTTGAATTTTTCTATAGAAGACTCCATCGGCTCTTAGATCTGTCTATTGATAAGCATGATGAAAAAACTTATGGAAAAAATGATGACGATCAAAAAACAATTCATGAGCAAAAGTTTAGACAAGCAGTTGAAAAATTACTTGAAAATCTAGAAGACGATGATGGTCTAGACAGACCTTTATCAATAGAGGATGATGTTCAAGTTGCAACAGATAATATTGTTGACTATTTTATGAAAAATCCAGCCCTATTTGCTGATGTTGACGTTAATGATGAAACAGGTGAAATGACACCGAGAGGAACTGAGTCGAGATTAATTCACCTTAGAGCTATGGGTGAGATAAGAAGCAATAGAAGAATTCAAAAAATGATGAATTCTCTCTCTGATGATGAAAAAAGAACAGTAAGAAGTAATGTGGTGACGTATTTGTCGCAAGTGCTTGGAAGTCGAGACGTTACTCCCGAAGAAGTTGCCGGATATGTTGCAGCAGGAAAGAAAGAAGCAGAGTCAAGATCAACAACAAAAGAGCTTGCAAAAATTAGAAAAGAAACAGGCCTTACAGGTGTTGACCTGGCAAATGCGATAAGAGAAAGGGCAGATGAAATAGAGGCCACGGGTGATACACACAGCGCAAAACGCCTAAGGAACCTTGCTGATGAGACTGAGCAGGAAGAGCTTGAGCCAGAAAACACAGTTGATATCGCAGCATCACGTGAAAATATTAATCCTGATGAAGCAGCAAAAATAAGAAGACAGCTAAGAGACGAGGCTCTTGATGAAGAAGGTATTAGTCTACAAATGTCTAATAAGGCTCTTCAGTCATTAAAAGATAAAATATCTGATGAGACAGGGCTGAAGGTAAACAATATTCAAAATATTCTATATGACGATCTAAAGGTATTTGGATTCAGCCCAGAGGATGCAGCGACCTTAGGGTTTCCAACAGATAGAAAAATACCCTCAACATATGATCCCCTTAAGCTAAAGGCACAAGATGATATCGTAGGATCAGTGTACGATTTATTTAGATCTGTTCTAAGAGACTATGTTGAGTCCGTAGGATATGACGACGACGATGAGATGAGAGTCTTAGGAGATCTTCTTGACAACGATAGTCCAGTATTTCCAGGCGACAGCCTAGAAGGATATCTTGTTGTTCAAAATACAGCAGTTGATCCAAAGAACATAGATACTGAATCACAATCATACATTGATCAAAGAAATGCATTTGAAGCAGTTGTTGGATTTATTCAGCAAGTTGCAAAAGATGTTCTTGACTCTGACAAGACAAAGGGTGCAAAGGAAGGCGGCATCCGTGCATTTATTCAGCAGCTAGATGCAGATGGTGTCTTCAGGCGATCTAGCAGTGATGAAATTTACACATCAGAAAAATATGATGACTATATGCTGGGCGTAATAAACGATATTGATAATATAATTCTTGATGAAGAGGCAGCATATAAGATGTTAGAAGCTGCGCTTAAATCTGCTCCCAAACGAGTTTCAAAGTTTAGAAGGTAGATAATGAAAACTCTTTTAGATTTAATTGAAAATAAGAAGTTTATAGAGTGCAGGGGAGATCGTCAGAGCACATCTAGAATAATTGAGTCAGCTGTTGGAATGCCGTCCATGACAGTTCCAATTACAGCAGCTACGTCAACGTGGCAAATATTGAGTGATCCTGAAAGGCTTGTTAAGAATTTTCAGTTTAGTGATATTGAAAGTGTAAGATATTTTATTAATGAGCTATTAAGTGAGCAAAAAAGAATTCATCATGATGTAACGATGACTGTTAGCAGTCTTTCAGTTACGATTGAAACATTTACACATGATGTGAACAGTGTAACATCTCAGGACAAAAGAATTTCACAGTTTTGTGATGAGATATATGAAGATACAAAGCATTTTAATTTGAAAAGAAATGACCAATATTAATAAAAAATCTGTAATAATGAGTGACTCTCTAGCAGAAAAAGTTGATATATCACAATTTTATAATGATGTCGATGCTAGCATAATGTGCCGTATCGTTATTGACGATAATGAGTCTGAACATCACATTAAAAAAATAACAAAGACGCAAGATGAAATTACTATAGCATTTTCATGTAATTCATTTATCCTAATGAGCATGATTGGCATCAATATAGTTAAAAAAATTAAAATTTGCGAAGTTTCTTCTGGCTTGTCATTTAGCATAAATGATGCAAAAATTATAAAGCAATCGTCATATTTTATAGGTGATAATGAATATGATTGTGAATTAACAGTAATGAACCAATAACACAAATAATTATCTTTAAGAGGTGATCACATGGACAAGAAGTTTAATTTTGATAAATTCATTAATGATATATGTAATCGTGAAAAACATGAGCATAATATGACAAATGAAAATGCAAAAGGTTCTGAAGACTTGCCACAAAGACGATATAATCGTCTGTATCGCGAGCTATGGCAAAATAGAATAAAGTACGGAGGTAAAAAATGAGCACAGTTAGACTTGAAAGCGCCAATGACGTCGAGTTATTTTTAAAAATACTGGCCGAAGAGAGTGTAAAGGAGGCTGTTTCATCAGTGTCAAATACTGACCCTATGCAAAGTAGAATTTCTGATATGCTAAAAGCAGACAAGAGCGTGTATAGCGTTGATGAACAAAATAAAAATCCACCGGAAAGTGAAAGTGATCCGTCTATAATTTCCAAAGAAGATAATGGCGATGATTCTAGCCCTGATGAAAGTGATGATAAAAGCGATATAGACGTTTCTCTTGATAGCGTTGCAGATGCTATAAAAATACTGAGAAGCGGAAGGTCAGTTGATGATAGTCAAATAAGTGCGCAGATGAGATCATACTTTGATAGACTCGACGACCAAGAAAGACAGGTGCTTTTAATATTCTTAAGATCATTTGCGGGAATATTAACAGGATCTGTTACAGGTGCTGATGCACAAGATCCGAGTGATCCTCCGTCAAGCATAAAGATGTCACCAGGAAGTGGTGAGGATAAAGAGCCTGCGCAGCAACGTGCAAGAACAGTCCCGACGGATGATGAGGAAGATGAAGAAGAAGCAGAAGGCACAGAGGATACATCACCTCCCATCCGTGTAGGAGAGCAGAGAGTTAACGAAATCAGGGAAAAAGTAAAAGGCTTGATGTCGTTATAGCACATAATGTACTTTATTAAGCTTTGCAGTATTATATACCATGCAGAAAAAAATAATACAGCTACCATCAGGCGGCGAGCTTGAAATTGACGTAACGCCAAAATTTTTATCATATGTGAGGCATCATTTTAAAATTCCAGAACATGATGACGTAACAGATGACGACATTAGGATGTTTGTTCATGGAAGTGTAAAGTCAGCTCTTGATAATGCTGAATCTGATCCATCGTGGGTTGTTGTCGATGATTCATAAACGCTATCATTAAAACATATTTATCACTGGAGGTCCTCTCTTATGAGTGATTACAACAACATAATGAAGCTAATAAAAGAGTCATTAGTGTCAATGTCAGATGGAACTGATGCGGAGTATGGATCAAGAAATCACGTAAATGATCTTCAGTCAATGATAGCTAAGTTGATACTTGTAAAAAACTCATTGCGAAAAGGTCCAAACAGGCTAAAGCATAGAAAGGAAATGCATAGAATTCAAGATGCAATAGGCGCATTAAGATATCTAAGCAGAGTTGCAGAAAGAGAAGGCATAAAGTCAGGAATTCTAAAAGAGGGCGGATTAAAGGCACCACATCTTACAGCACATGTTAAAATTGATCCTGAAACAGTTAAGCTAACAGCTGATGTGTATAAAACAGTTATAGACATGTGGAATAAGCACATGGAGCTTGCTGGAATGAAACCAGTTAGAATAGTTGATACAGTCGGGTCTTCTTATTATCATACAGTTGATGACCCTGGGTCAGAATATGGTGACATAGATGTTTCAGTATCGTTCCCCGTTGGCATATCTTCTGGAGCACCGCCAGATGAGATACGGCAGGCAGAGAACCAGACAAAAAAAGACTACGTCGAATCTTTAATAGGATTTTTAAATCAGTCAGTGGAAATAGAGAAGCATGTTAACACTGCTGCCACACTTCGCGGGTCAGATAAAAACCCAGATTCAGCTTTACTTCTTATTCTGAGGCTGCCAAATGGTGATCATATCCAGGCAGATACAATTGTAACATACCCGCTGTACATTAAGTCAGATGAATCAGACGCTGAATGGATGCCCTGGAGGTGGATACCTGAACAAGGTAAAAAAGGATATACAATAGGAAATCTCTATACTGCCTTAGGTGCGTACTTTAATATGTCAATAGGTGACAGAGGTGTGCTTGCAAAGACTAGGGATGGTGAAATAGTGCCATTTAGGCAGAGAAAGGGGACGTCTTTAATTTTAGTTAGTAAAAACATTAGAACATTTTTGAGAGACATCGCAGAAGAATTTGCCGGTAGCGGATTTATAGAAAATGACTTGCTTACAAAATATCCAGGTGTTGATCCTAAGAATATTACAATTGCTAATTTGGCTACAGGCATAAAAGGGCTTGCTCTAACTCTTGAGGATAATGATATAATATCATCTTCTACAGATATGCTTGATGAAATTCTTGAACTATATACGGTTGGTCTTAAAAGAAACATCGACAAGAAGCTTAATCTCGGCATAGACACAGAAAAATACAAAGGTCTTGAAAAGTTAAACGACAATGTTAGTAATATTGTGAAAGAAATTTTTAAAATTAGTGGTGAAAGATAGTGGATTTCTTTACGTCCGACACGCACTTTGGGCATAGGAATATTATAAAATACTGTAATCGTCCGTACACGGACGTTGATCACATGAATGAATCATTGATTAAAAATTGGAATAGTGTTGTGTCAAATGACGACAAGATTTTTTTGGTGGGGGATGCCTTTCTTAGGGGATATGACGATCCAAAAAAAATAGTGCACAGGCTGAATGGCTATAAAGTACTCATAAGGGGAAATCATGATCAGCCTAAGCGAAGAATGCTAGAGGCAGGATTTGATGAGTATCATAGGCTAGTGAAGTATGATATGCCAGATGGAAGAAAAGCACTAGTGCAACACCACCCAATTCCTGAATCTCTTTTTGACAAGTTTGACATTTTAATTCATGGTCATGTTCATGATGCAGAAAAAGTAAGAGGCGGTAGACTAAATGTCAGCTCTGACATATGGGATTATACACCTGTTTCAATTGATGAAATATTGAAGATTGATATAAAAAAGGAAGACGATGATAGCAAGTGGTGTGATGCATATGTAAGTGGAAACATGGTAAGGTCGCATATTGCAGTTCATATTCACGATTTTTCAGGAGTTATTGAGCATATTTATTCAACGATTAGCAACGCACAAGGCGGAAAAAATAAATGAAATTAGGGTTGTACGGCGGCGGATTTAAGCCATTTCACACTGGTCACTTTTCAAAGTTGCTTCTTGCACTAAGTGAAAACGATAAGGTTCTCTCATTTTTCGGGATTCAAAGACAAAAGCTTAATAAAAAAGGAAATCCCTTAAAGACCAAGTTCAGAACATTTGGAGATTCCGATAGACAATACACAGAACCTCTTCAAGATGCTGTGTTTGTCATATATGAAAAAGCACTTCAGAATAAATACCCTAATAAGCTTGATGTGATTTCTGCAAAAAATACATCTCCAATTAATAATGTTCATAATGTTCTTGATAGATTTGCATATTCTCGACTATCTGACAGCGAAACAGCAAGGGCTAGAGGCGAGGCATCACAGTCAAGAAATTCAGCTCTTGCAATTGGAAATCTTACGACAGAATATGATGGCGGTAATCACAAGATAGATCTATCTACAGTAGATAGTATAACTGTATATGCTGGAGATGATGAGATAAACTCATATGCTTTTTTGTTAGGAATGAAAAAGCGTGCCGAAAGAGGAGACTCTATTGTCGGAGAGAAGGTATATGAGCTAATTGATCAAGGAAAAATATCATTCAAGTCAGGAATGTCTGATGTACTAGGCCTTGTTAATTTATTAAAAGACTATCATCCAGATGCATCTGAAGAGATGATAACAATTAGAGGAACTGATGTTCGAGGGTTTGTCGGGTCCGGTGACATTAAATCATTTAAAAAATATCTTCCTGATGTTTTAAGTGATGCTGAAAAAAATGAAATTGTTAAGATAGTGACTGCTGATGAGGAAAGAATTAGCGAGTCATCTCGCACACCGGTCATTACTGATTCAACAATTCTTAGAGCTGCGTCTAGATTCATAGCATCAAAATCGATAAGGGAGGCAGCTGTCACTCCTGAGTCACATATTCCTGGACTAACAGAGGATATGAATCTAACATTTGATAGCCTAAAGCAGTTAATAGAGAATGTTCTTGGGGGAAGAGCTGATCATATTGAGGAGAAGATGGACGGTCAAAATTTTACGTTTACTGTTCTAGACGACGGCGAGATAAGATTATTTGGTAAGGGTCCTAGGGTTACAACACTTGAGAAAGGAGGAAAAGGAAGAGAGGATATTAGAAATATTCAAACGTGGGGAGAGAAAACAAAGGATGCGTTTGGCTCCGGATATGATGTTTTAAATGAGTATATTAAAAAGCTAGACATCAATAAAGTAAGGGAGCTATTCCAGAACGGGATGGTTGTAGTTGAGGGCCAGATACTAACACCGATAAACCCAAACACGATCCCATACACTGAAAATCACTTTAGGTTCATAAGGCCTGCCACACCATATGATAATGTGGAATTAAATTCAGACATATACGATGCCCTCTTTGTTGATGACGATGTTGAGATACAAGATCAGTCTGGTAGAGACTGGTCTATTGGCGTTGTTCCAAAACTAGAGCAGACAAACCAGTCAGCAGCTGAGATAATAAGCCAGATAAATGAGCTCAAGGGTGAAATTGACTCACTGTTAAAAAGATTTGATCATCCTCCTAAGACTGTTGGTGAATATGCGACTCTAGTCATGAAAGATTATCTTAACAATTATGCGCCTGATCTAGATAGCATGCCAGATAATGTCAAGACAAGAGCGATACACAGACTTTTAGATAAATTTCACGCAGGATCAGGAAAGTTTATAGAAAAAAGAATTACAAGTAGAGAGATGGATCCTGTTCACTGGAAGACATTTCAGAAAATTGATAAGATGGCGACTACACATGTTGTTGCAGCTATTGTTGATCTTGAAAAAATTATACAAAAGCTAGGATATTATTTCTTTGAAACGCTAGAATTCACACTTGCCACGAATGATAATATTACAACTGATCTTGCAAATGAGGTCAATAAAATACAGGCAGCACTAAAGAATAATGCCATAAGGGTAAAGAATGTTGAAAGCGGTGAGATAGGTGATATAGTCGATACAGCGTGGGCAACAAAACTAGATGCAGCAATTTCACGAGTTGAACAGATGCCGCTCTTTAAAAAAGCAGTTGAGGGTGTTGTCTTAAGGATGCCAGGAGAAAGGGGAGAGAGGGTTTCTGTTAAGCTGACAGGAATGTTTACACCTGTCCACAGGCTTGTAACTCTGTTCAGGTATCCGTCTAGGGGAGAAGTTCTTTCAATTGACTATCCCGAGAATGATGATGAAGAGCTAAGGCTATCTAATGATGAGGAAGAAGCTCTACTTGAAGCCATAAGAATGTTTAAAAACACTCTTTCAGAGGGTGGAAAGGCATTTAAAAAATCTATAGTTGATAGTGACGGTAAGAAAAAAAAGGTTGTCATAACATCACAGGAAAAGCTATCTAGAGATCAGGCAAATAGATTAATTACATCATTAAAAAAGAATATTTTAGATCCTTTAGATATTGATCTAAATATTGAAAAGAGTGAAACTGGAAATAGCTTGCTTGGAAGCACAGGAACTGATGCAGATGTTTTAGGAGATGTTGATCTTTTGGCTGTTATTACAGATGATATGATTAGCAAGTATGTTGACGATGTCGTAATAATGAAACAAGCCAGGAAGGGAAAGAGAAAGGATAATGTTATAAAAGATACACTTGAAGCCATGTTAAATAGCTCACAATATCTACAAAAAGAATTAGTACAGGGAGTTTCTAATATAGTCATCGCCGGCAGCATGGTCAGTATTATGATACGCGATCCAGATGCAGATAGCAGCACACAGCCGCAACAGAATGAATTATTTCAAATTGATCTTGTTCCAGAAAGACCGGAACACGCCGGAGATACTTGGTGGGAGCTAAGGGGTGGATACCAGGGAAAGGTCAAAGGTGTATATAGAAACTTAATGCTGTCTTTATTGGCAAATATTGCAGGCAGAAGCAGGACAACACCTGATGAGAATATAAAAGTAACACTGCAATGGCCAGGCGGGTATACAGAAAAGATTAATGGCGAGGAAGTTGAAAGAATTAGAGATCCTGATCTTTATCTACCGCTAATAGGCCTCAATGACGTCGATAAGTTTAAAATTGAATCGTTTGAATCACTTGTTGATTATATGGTAAAATCAGGCGATAAAATATTACAGCAGGCACTGGATGAATTTGAGGAATACCTTCCAAGATATTTGCCTTCCGAGGAGTCTGAAAAGGCTATCAAGTATGTCAATCAATCAATGATGTCAACTATGTCAGAACTAAAAGTGAGATCGATTATTAGAGAGGCAATTGTTAAAATAGGAGATGATGCATTTGATCTGTCTGATTCACAGATAGGTTCTATCATAAGATATATTAGAGATGATCTCAAGGTTGATAGATTTACACCAGAGTCTGGATTTGAATCGTTTATGCTTAGGCTAGATGATACAAATGCAGAAAGAGTGAGAGAGGTGATGAAAAATGCCATACCAAAAAACTTGCAAGTAGTTACAATGGAGATTTTGTCACAGATCCACGCCGACGTAAATAATGTTCTCTTTTCAGCTACACCTGGTGAGAGAGTTATAGTTCCTGATGAGCTGTTACCTCTTGCTGAGTATAGATCGACAAGAAGAGGAGGGAGCCAGACAGGTGCCGGTGAATTGATTATTCCATTTTTGTTTAACGATTCTAGTGTAACAGTCGGTAACGCTTCATTTGATGTAATAATAGGCGGATCAAACTGGGAGGTGAAGGCAGCAAAAAATACAACAGGAATAATGCTAGGGTCAGCAAGAGGAAAAACATTTTCAGATAGCAGCATCTATAGACAGCTTGTTCTTCTTGGATTTAACCCGGGAGAGCTTACTGAAGTTGGTAATAAAGCACTTAAAGATATTGCCAGTAATGCTATCAATAAATTTTCTATAGTTGATGATACCGGAGATGTAATAGAGAACGTAGAGAGATTTTTTGATGAGTTATCGAAAGAGGCTAGAAAGACTTCGCTAAATGATGTCGAAGGAATTGTATGGTATCACAATGGTGCTCTTTTATTCACACAAAAAGAAAAAATATATGTTAAAGCAATTACACGTGGAAGATATATTGTGTATGAAAAGGGCACAAGTGCAAATTAACGACAGAATAAAAGAGCAGGTTGACTTTGTCGCAAGCTATGCTGAAGACTGTGATGACTGGGTTACGATTAAAAAACAGATAATGCTAGGAATACCATCACAGCTTAGAAAGAACTTTTCCCGAAGAGATCAAAAAACAAAGGAGCAATGGCTAAATGCTTTTGAGATAGAACTGATTAATTACTATAAGGAGCTAACAGGAATAACCTTGCTGCTCCGAACATTAGCTGAAAGAAGGGAGATGTTCGGTGACATCAGAAAAATATGATCATGATAGGCTTGCTCGTATTCTTAAAGAGATAATGGGTGGCATTGGTTTCACGCTCGGTGCGCAAAGACAGACAAATAGCTTTGATAGTTTTTATGAAATATTTGGAGAGTCGCAGACGTCTGGACTTGGCAGAATTCTGCCAAGATCTATTCTTAGTGCCGGCGGTGTTATTGGTTCAATAGTGCTATATGGGGAAGACTTCTACGAAGGATTAAAAAATGCAATAGGGCTTGAAGATGACTTTATTGCAAAAAAAATTACAGAACTATTTAGTAATATTATTAAAGAGTCTGGTGCGGTAGTTGAAGATTACTTTCCGCGCACGCTGCGTGTTTATGGTGGGCCTGTGGGATCAGATGCTGAAAAAGTTGATGCGGGCAAGCTAACACCCTTTATTAATGCATTGCGTGACGATGTCAATAGTGTTGTCACTGAATGGAGCCAGACAAATACAGATGATATTAACAACATCTTTGAAGCCTTGAAAAATATGATGAACTCTGATTCTGATATCCAGGACGTAACTGATATAATTTTAAGCAAACTAGACGTAGACCAAATAGAGTCAGTCAGAGGATTTCTTGCTAGTTACATCGTGCCTGGATTTTTTAAATCAATGATTAATGCATGGGAAAGTAGATTTTTAGAAATGACAAGCGATTTTCCAAACGAGAAGGAAAACATTGAGGGAATCTTTAGCAATGCACGAAGTCGACTAGGCATTTCTGAATAGGCATAAACATTTCATGATGATTGTGAAATAATTCATTTATTCTATTTGGAGATATAAATGAGAAATACATCTAGCTGGGTTCCTGAAATACTGTATGAAGAAAATTCTGACGGATCATCATCAAACATTCCCTTTGTCATGGTTCCTGACGGGGAGGATATGCCTTCACTTTTATATATTTTTGAGTCAAGGGACACAGGTGAGTTTGAGCCAGGGCTTGACGGAGAGGACGTTCCTGTATCACAGTGGGATCTTCATCAATATGCTGACCTTCTTGTTTTAAAGAGCAAGCTTTCTATTGACGATTATAATAAAGTTAGAATTGCCCTTGGGCTACAGACATTGGAAGAAGCTGTTGAGGCAGGACGAAAAATTACAAGTAATGTTAAAAATAATCTTGAAACGTGACAATAGAGAGGGATGTTTTTTTTAATGGGTCATATTTAATCTATGCTGGAGTAATTTAATATGAATTTTGATATAAATAGACTTTCTAAGCTGGCAGGACTACCAGCTTCAGAATCGGGTGTCCTGACAGAGGCCCAGAATAGAAGTAAGCATGATGATCCTGGTATTGACGGTCCAGATCAGGCTGAGCAAGTCAACGAGACAGAGGAAGAAGATCCTGATGATGATGAGGTCCTCGAGGTTGATGAGAATGAGCTAAGAGAGGCTGTTGCAAGCATGAGAAAGCAAAATCTTGAGGAGTCTAGGCTCCGCGAGGCCGTGCGAGGCGAGATAAGAACAGTTCTTGAAGATCTTGGAATGGTTGAAAGTGATAGCAGGTGGGTATATGGAGATAATCAGCCCACAAATAGCAGAAAGGGCTTGGTTAATCTTGCATTCCCAGGAATTGGATTTAAGTAGGCTGTACTAGAGACTCCAGCCAAAGCGGCCTGCCTTTTAAAAAGGTGGGCTGTTTTTGTATATTGTCCATGATCTATGCTGTATATTTCTTCATTAGGAGAAAATATGGACTACAATGTCGGACAGATTGTGTACTTGCTGTCAAAGAAAAATTCTCGTGTTTTTCCGTCGATGATTGTTGAGCAGGTATCAAGGAAGACTCTTGATGCCGAGGAGGTATCATACGTAGTGAGGCTGCCTGATAAAAAGCTAAGCTGTGCCTCTCTTGACAGTTTAGATGTCGAAGTTTTTATATCGCTGGATGTTTTGAAAGTGAGGCTCATTGATGATGCCACAAGAGCAGTAAACGATATGATAGCATCAGCTTCTGACTTAAGAAAAAACGCGTTCGGTGATGATAATAATGGTGCCGATGCACCGCTTCAGCCTGTTGATAGCGACGGCATATCTGAAAATATATCTGTAGACTTAGGTGATGGTGTGAAAGCTAATTTTAATATTGGGAGCCTTACATGAATAAATTAAAGAATCATAGTGTTATAGGCACAATATTAAAATTTTTGATTTTATTTTTACTTATCTCACCAATTATTTACTTTTCCTTTTTACAGGTCAGAAAGGATTCTCTTATTGAAGGCAGGATAGTTGGTCACTGTGACTTTGCGTGTTTCATGATTCAGTCTGAATTTGGATTTATTGATGATGATGGCTCATGCTGGTGCTCTATTGGACCAGGCAATTTTATGTATATACCATTTGACCTAGAGGAGTTATTTTCTAATCAAGATTTTGATTATGAATAGGAATCGACATGAGTGAAATAAGTAAGATAATTAAATTTGACATCGATACAAGAGAGGATCTTCTTAGGGGAATTAATGTTCTAGCTGATGCAGTCAAGGTTACTATGGGACCAAGAGGTAGAAATGTTGTAATTGAACAAAAGGACCGCCACCCAATATTGACAAAGGATGGTGTGACTGTTGCAAGGGCAATCAACTTAAAAGATTCATTTGCAAACTTAGGCGTCCAAATGATAAAGGAAGCTGCGTCAAGAACAGCTGATGTTGCGGGCGACGGAACAACAGCAGCAACAGTTTTATCACAATCAATTTTTTCTGAGGGATTAAAGATGCTCGCAGCAGGATACCCAGCATCAGATATAAAGAAGGGAATAGATAGAGAGGTTGAAAAGATTGTTAAAAATTTAAAAAAGATGTCCACACCTGTCACATCAGACAATGAGATACGTCAGGTGGCAACAATATCAGCAAACGGAGAGACAGAGATAGGTGATCTGATTTGTGATGCTCTTAGAGCTGTTGGAAGAGATGGTGTTATAACTGTTGAAGAGGCAAAGGGCTTTAATAGTAGCTTGACAGTCGTTGAGGGAATGCAAATAGACAGAGGGTTCTTATCACCTTATTTTGTTACAAGCCAAGATAAAATGATATCTGAGCTTGATAATCCGTACATTCTTCTTTGCAATAAGAAGATTGATAGCATGAAAGAGATAACGGGTGTTCTTGAAAAGGTCTTGAATGCCCAAAAGAGCCTTTTAATAGTTGCAGATGATGTCGATGGCGATGCCATGCAAGGTCTTGTTGTTAATAAGTTAAAAGGAGCACTAAAGGTCTGTGCAATAAGATCGCCTGGCTTCGGCGAGTCAAGAATAGAAATGCTCAATGACTTAGCAGTTACGCTAGGATGTGACGTAATATCTCATGCATCTGGTGAAAGCCTGGAGGGAGTTTTAATTGAAAGCTTAGGTAGGTGCAAAAAGGTAATTATTAGCAGGTCATCTACTGTCTTTATCGGCGGAAATGGAGACACTAGTGAAATATCTGAAAGAGTTAGCTCCATCAGATCACAGATAAACAATACAAGCGCAGACACAGATGAAGTCAATCTTTTAAGATTGAGGATGTCAAGATTATCAGGCGGCGTGGCAATTCTTCGTGTCGGTGGAGCGACTGAATCTGAACTACGAGAGAGAAAGGACAGGGTTGATGACGCATTACATGCAACACGTGCAGCAATAGAGGAGGGAATTGTTCCCGGTGGTGGTGTAGCTCTAGTTAGGGCATCTGGCTCAAAGCAAGGAAAGAGCTCAAAAAATAGTGATAATGACGTAGGAGCACATGTCGTTAAAAATGCATGTCAGTCTCCGCTGAGGCAGATTGTCAAAAACTCAGGAGGAACTCCAGATCTTGTTCTTGAAAAAGTTCTTGGGATGAAACCTGAACACGGATATAATGCACTAACAGATGAGTATGGTGATATGATAAAGATGGGAATAATAGATCCGTTAAAGGTTGTAAGGTCTGCACTTGAAAATGCTGCATCAGCATCAGGAATGATGCTAACAGTAGGGTGTGCTATGATAGATGATGAATCGACAGGCGATGATTACGATGATTCATTTTAGCCTTTATTTCCAGTTTGGCGAATACATATCTATATAACAGAGAGACGTCCTTCGCATGTCAGAAGACAATCTAATAAAGAGCATTGTTGATATAGTTTTGAATGAGCAAGCAGATCTTAGGCTCAGGCAAGATCTTGTAAATATCACATGCAGACTGACAATGGTGAGTGATGCACATGTTCCCGATACCCTTACTAGAATAAGAGTTTTACCAACCGTTGCAGTTGTCGGACAAAATGAACCTGTAACACGAGCCGGCGATAGAAATACATTGCTTGAAATATATGTTAAGTTCTTACCAAGGGGAGGAAGTGACTATAAGAACTTATCTGCAATAGGAAAGCTAATAAAAGGACTGCCTGGCGTTAAAATTGTTACAATTTTAACATTGAATAATAAAAAAGTTCTGTATAAGGGAAAACCAATTGTGATATAGGTGAAAAGACCAGGCTCAAAAAAATCAATAATTATTGCTGCATACATGACAGACTTACAGATGGCAATAAGATGGGCAAAATTAAATAAGGCTCTAATTTCAGTTGGTGAAATTATAGATACTGGAAGCAGCGGCACAAAAAAGTATGCTGTTACAGTTAAATCACGAATTCCAAAATCACAGCTGTCCTCATTGATAAAAGATAGATTCGGAATATTTATAAATGTTATTTAGTTTCATGTAAACATTGCTATAATGTAGTATAATAGTTATGCACCATTAATAGGAGGTAGCATGAAAAAGCTGAATTATGATGAACTTTCAAAAATGGATGAAAGTGAGCTAAATAGATCATTTAGCAATCTAACATATCAGGTAGGCAGGACGAGAGACAGAAGCGGCAGGTCGCACATAGAGACAGAGCTTTGCTATATCCAAAGAGAGCTTGAGCTAAGACGTGCTAGAAAAATTGCTCATATAAACTACATGGCAGCTATTGAAAATAGATAGAAAGCTCACACATTTTTTTTACATAACCCCTTCCCTATTGAATAAGTGTGTTTACATTTATCTCTAGGAAATAATTTGCATATTTCGTGCAAGTTTTTATAATCTGATGTTTAATAGCATAAGAACAGGAGCCAGTCATGTCACAGTCACTTGATTCATACTTTAAAGATGTTTCAAATACTAAACTTCTAACAAGAGAGGAAGAGGTAATTCTCTCACAAAGAATTGAAAGAGGAGATGCGACAGCAAGAAATATCATGATCGAGTCAAATCTTCGTCTCGCAATCAGCATAGCAAAAAAATATTATAAAAGCGGTTGTGATATGGAAGACCTTATCCAAGAGTCTAACATTGGACTAATGAAAGCCGTTGAAAAGTTTGACTGGAGAAGAGGGTTCAAATTTAGTACATACGCGTGCTGGTGGATAAAGCAGTCTGTATGTCGTCACATTAGTACAAATAGAAATACTGTAAAGGTTCCTGCTCACACTGCATCTCTAGCGTATAAAGTAAGAACAATAATTCAGGAATATGAGAAAGATCTTGGGCAAAAGCCAAGCATTCCAGAAATTTCTGAGCTTCTTGGTGTGACAGAAAATATGGTGAAGGCCAGCCTTGAATCGATAAAATTTCAAAACATGTTGTCAATTGATGGAACAATTGGAAATGAAGAAGGTGGCAGATCAATTATTGAAGTGATAGCTGATAGCAACAATATAGACATTGACGGAATTCTTGACAAGGAAAAAATTATGATAATGATTAAGTCATGTCTGTCAAGGCTCTCTCAGAGAGAGGAGCAAATTTTGAGGCTTAGATTTGGAATATCTGATAATTTTGAACATACAGATGCATTCGACGTCACTGAAGATGACATCGCTGATATAGTAAAAGGATAAAAATATGTCAATGCCAAAAGGATACAAAACAGATCATGGATATGCAACAGTTAGATCACATGACGATGGTCTAGGCTATAGGGAAATTGCTGAGTGTATGACAGAAATGGGCCACAAGATGAATCACTCAACAGCAAGAAATATTTTTCTCTCTGCTATGACAAAATTTGCAGAGAATACATGCTCACTGTATGGTGTTAAGCCCACATGTGAAAACGTTAAGCGAATTTCATCTGATCCTAGATTTCAATCTGGAATTCTTGATATGATAAAGTTGCTAGACTAGAAACTATATAATTAATAATATATGAGGTACCTTCCATGGGAATAAGTTGGGATTTTTTTGTAGGTCGAAGGCGTGTCAATGTTAAGAATTTTTTTAAAAAGAATAACATTCGTACAAAGTCAGATTTTATTGATGTTTTAGTTGCAAATGATATCACTGTACCAGACGATTCAACTGTAGACGGTCTGGTGCTATTGCACGGCCAGGGTGATCCGGATCTTTTTAGACCGAAAAAAGAGGTTATTAAGCAGCCAAAGGCTGAAAAAAAAGATAGGGTTAAAAATGGCAAAAAAAAAGATGCATCCACAAAAAGCTAAGTGACACCTGGGGAGATGTCTCCCCTGGCTGGAAGCACATTAAGTCTCCCGGTGATGCTGTAAGAAAAAAGAAGTATCACGTTCAAAAGTCATTTTCAAGATGTATTAATGCCATAGACATGAGTGAGATCTCATCAGTTTTAGATTGGGGCCCTGGATCATGTTGGACGTCTGCGATGATATGTGATGGTAGAGATGTTCACATTGTAGACATTTCAAATGATGTTATTGATGTTGCACTTGGCATAATTCCAGATGCTACGGCTTATCTTATAGATGATGTCTCGTCATTTAAAGCTGTATCTGATGCCCTTGAAGATGAGAGAATAGATCTCTTAATTGCGTTTTCTGTAATATATCACTTTCCTTCACTTGAGTACTTTCATGCAATTGCTGATTTGTGGAAAAGGATATCACCCAAATATATCGTGATAAAGACAATGATGTCACATGGCGACTCCTGGGAAAGATCATCATATAAAGTGTATGAAGAATCAGTCAATTATATACGTGGGCTTCTTTTGTCTGAAGATGATCTTTGTGATGCCCTAAAGGGTTACAGCATGATTTTTTCACACAATGATGAAACTACTCCCGGGCTATTTGGTAAGATTAACAAGTTGCACGGACTCGAAAACATCCCGGCGCACATGTCAAAGCTATATGTTTTTAAGAAAATATCGAATTGATCCTTTATGGGGACAATAGATATTCTATGATTAATCTCAATATGACAAAGAGGTAAATTGTGGAAAATCCGACGCTATTAACAGAAAATATATGGCTAGATACAGAGACAGACGTTGTCGTTGTTTCATTTGATCGAGTATCAGTTGCATTTCCAGTTGAAGAATTCTTAAGCTTCTGTGATGAAATTTTTGATGCACGTGATTCACTTTTAAAAAATGATAATTACATTATTAGTGAAATAGTAGACGGTGATAACGCGACGCGGATGCTTTCAAGGAAGCACAGCGTAGAAGATGATGAATATGACAACTAGAGATAAAAGATCAACAGAAATTTTTATATGGCCCGCAGACATTTTAAGCGATGTATCTAAGACAGTTACGTCAATAGATGGCAATATAACATTATTAATAGACAGTATGATAAATGCTATGAGAGATTCTAAGTCGTTAAGCATTTCAGCTCCGCAAGTAGGAGCCCTAGAAAGAGTCATTGTTGTAGATAACAAGAAATTAAAGAGTAGAATTATTTCTGAATCTGAGCCGGTCGCTTTAATAAACCCGGAGATAACAAGCTGGTTTGGAGAAATATCTATTGATGAGGGATGCTCATCATTGCCGGGACAGTTTAAAATAATGCCTAGGGCATCTCATATAACAGTAAGATATCAAACTGTTGATGGAGTTTTAACAGAGAATGATGCAGACGGTATTACGGCTGTTATGATACAGCATGAAATAGACCATCTCGACGGAAAGCTAATAATTGATATTTAGTTCGTGCATGCGGTCAAGTAAGCTTTAAAAAGAAATGGAAACTTTCACAGTCATGGCATATTTAATAATGCCTTGGAGATATAAAAACAAATGAAAATTACAAAAGGTCAACTTCGACAAGTTATTAGAGAAGAGTTAGAAAGACATCTGCTTGAACAGGGGGATGTGAGCGATCTGGTAAAAAAGTTTGATGCTGCAGTTTCTGTCTGGGACCAGCTAAGCGGCTCTGTAAGGGCTATGGTTGGAGGCAACATTGAACGCGCGCTGGGTTATGCAAGCCAGGGTGCCACAAATGATGCAGCTAGTCATCTTGATGCTGCATTAGAACGCGCAGCGTCACGGGGTATTTCACCTGGCGGTCCTGATTCCGTTGAAACAGCACGGGCAGCATGGGAAAGTTCAGATAAGCCAAGCCTTCCGTAGCACTGATACTGACAAAAGCTAAAAGATAATAGGTTTCAGCTTAGCCTATTTCGTGCAATATTTTTGTGCGTGAGGTATTATTTCTTAGAGGTAATATTATATGCTTACTACTATTTTCAGCTTATTTTTGGCAGGGTGCTCTGAAAGCGTCGAGTCACTTATTAAACAGTCTCAAGATAATTCTGGACAATACACTTATAACAGCTGGCACGTGCTTTCGTCTCCTGATGAGGAAAGCTTTACTTCTATTAGAGTGCGCTCAAGAACAGAAGAGGATTCTACGAAGCTCGAATCAGCAGTGAAGCTAGCTGGGACATTTGCTGCACAAAGGCTTTCTACGTCTCTTGCAGACTGTAAAGATGGTCATATTAGCTTTCATGTCATTCCCAATGATATTTTAAATAATAAAGATGTTGTCGTGATTAACGACGATGAAGATTCAGAATTTTTCGGTCTGACACAATTTACGTACTCGAATAAGGCATTTTCATTTATCTGCTCAGACTGCACAGAGACAGTTGAAGATATTTTTTTGCATGAGATTACACATTTCTTCTATTCTCAGTGTGGAATTTTACCTGAGAAACAAGATGAGAGCAATTGTCACGATATGGTAGCGGCATATAGAATGCGTGATCTGTAAGACAAAGCTATGAAAATGAAGTTCACAACTTCCCTAGAAGGGATATAATTAATATTGCATGAATGAGGTACTTATAAGTGGGCATTAATAATAGAACAAAGCAAGGAGCAAATTTTGTTCCGGCATACGAGGTCTCAGGCGTCCCTTTTGTTACAAGCTCTGCAGCAAATGAGGTTGTAAACGAACCGGTTCGTATCAAGTTTCCATACGTAACTCGATTCTTTGTTGTGCAGAACACAAGTCAAAACTGGTTGCGTGTAGGGTTTTCTGAAAATGGTGTGACGGGAACGCTTGGGTCTAAAGAAGCTAACAACTATCTTCTTGTGTCAGGAAATCAGGTCACGTCAAGGCTTGAGCTTAGGTGTAAAGAGCTATGGTTTGCTGCTGACGCAGGGACAGCTCCTACAAGCTTCAGCCTTATTGCAGGACTAACTGGAATTCAGAATAGCGAATTTCCTGTTCTTACAGGAACATTGACCGGAAGCAATAACAACTATCAGTCTCCAAGATTTGAAGGCGTGGGATAAGCCTAATACGTTTGTAAAAGTTTAGCGTTTATGTTAAACTACCTCTATGGTTATAGGAAGTCTTGTAAGCCTATGTGAGTCTGCAATGCTGTCAGCAGGATGGGATCCTGATTGGTTTCCAGAAGGACTATGCGGAATTGTTATTGACACAGAGACAAGATGTATGGGAAGTAATTTTAATGATGAAACTGCTGACCTGGTAATAGTTATGGTATCAGGAAAAGTTGAAGCATTCTTCAGCGAAGATCTTGACATAGTTGGAGAAAATAATGGGCAAGAAGTGTAGGGACACAATTGCAGTAAGCGGCGGATTTGATCCTGTTCATGTGGGTCACGTGAGAATGATCATAGATGCATCAAAGCACGGAGATGTAATAGTGATTCTTAATAGTGATACGTGGCTAAGGAATAAGAAGGGATATGTTTTTATGCCATGGAATGAGAGGGCAGAAATATTAGAATCTATCAAGGGTGTTGTCAAGGTTATTCCAGTAGATGATGGCGATAGAACGGTTTGTGACGCACTTAACTCACTAAAAGAGTCTGTTGATTTGACATACTTTGCAAACGGCGGAGACAGAATAAATACAAATACACCTGAAATTAGCATATGTAATAAGCTAGGGATAGAGCTATTGTGGAATATTGGAGGCAAGAAAATTCAAAGTAGCAGTTCACTTGTCAACGATCATAAAGGAATGAAGCACAGCACAGAAGGAAATAGGTCATGAGACACCCAATAACACAAGCAGGATATAACGATCTCGCTGGCGAGCTAAAGAAAAGATCAACAGTGGTGAGGCTAGAAATAGCAAATGAGATTGAAAGAGCACGAGAATATGGCGACATTAGTGAGAATGCAGAATTTTCATATGCAAAAGATAGACAGCAACAAAATGAGATGCGAATTAATCAGATTAAAAACTTTATCAGTGAGACAGAAATAATAACAAACCACGGACTAAAGCGAGACGGAAGAGTCGTATTTGGAGTAAGGGCTGTTCTTCTTAACTGTGATACTGATGAAGAGGTGACATATAAAATTGTCGGAGAAACAGAGTCAGACATAAAGATGGGCAAGATAAGCTATAAGTCTCCTCTGGCATCTGAGATAATAGGATTGTCAAAGGGTGACGATGTTGAATTTAGCGCGCCCAGCGGCATAAAATTCTTTGAAATCTTAGATGTAATTTACGACTAGATCATACTTTGTGTAGAATTGTCTCTGTTGGATCTAGCTGCAGTCTATGATGTGATAATCATGTCAATGTCTAGGTGGCGGTCCAGAGCTGATAGAAAGTCAGCTAGAGGGATATGTGTGATGAATAAGGAAGATATAAATAAGATTGTTGCTTTACGTGATGCAGTGCTAGATATGTATGTATCACTTGACGGACGATCCAGCCCAGCAACTGCTGTCGTTAAACAGGCGAAGGTTGCAGCAATGTGTGAAAGTGTTATCAAAAAAATTGATGAAATGATAACGCCGTACGTAAATTTTGAATAGAAAATAGCCAAGCACACTGTCAGGTGTTTTATGATTGGCACATATGTATACCATAAGGGTACCTCGAGTATGTGTTCGCTAAACATCTTTTTTACTTTATTGTATAAGCTGTTCTGTGTACGACATACACTTCTTTTTTTAGCTATGTTATTGCCAGTCGCAGGTTGTAGCAATGACTTTACAATGATAGATCGTGCAGAGACGCATGTTATTATTGATTCATTCACACAAGCAGATAGAATAGATAGCCTTGACGTTCTTGTTGTCCTTGATACATCATGTAGCATGAATGATAATTTTGCAAACGTTGCAACAGGAATGGATATCCTTCGTCTTGATATCGAGAGCCTGACAATGAACTATCAGTTTGGGTATATTACAGCTGATTCCACAAGACTTGGGTATCTAGGGCCATATAGCTCAAGTTCAAGTCAGATAGACATGTTAATGGCTCCCAGTCTTCTACCAACATCATTTTATGAAGAAGGTTTTTTAGCAGCTTACACATTTTTAACATCGCAGACTGGTGGAGAGTTTTCGAGACCAGATGCAGATTTTTTGTTATTTCTAATCTCAGACGAGGATGAACAAAGCAATATATCCCCTGATGCATTTCGCTCGTGGATGAGTGCAATGTTTGTTGATGTTGATCACGACATTGTATCAATAACAACAGTTGAAGATCCTGACAGTTTGTGCAGCTTCTGGAGTGACGTCGGGCACAAGTACATAGAGCTGGCATCACTATATGGAAAAGATGAAATTGACATATGCGGTAGTGATTGGTCGCTATGGTTGTCTGATTCATCATTTATCACAAAGATGAAAGATAGCATAGTTCTAAGCGAAGATGATCCCATTGTTAAGTCTATGGTCGTCTATATCGAAAGGCAGATAACAAACGACTGGGTGTATATTCCTGAAACGAACACTGTCTCACTGGGTTTCACTCCTGACTATGGCGAGCTTGTAGAAGTCGGATATAAGATCTCTTTATAGAGAACATTTTAAAATTATGACATCGGAGAATAAAATTGTTAAAGCAGCTTCAGTTCTGGTATTTTCTTCTTGCAACAAATACGACAATAATAATTCTCTCTACAGTGTTTTCAAATATTTCATCAATGTGTTTTAGCTCTATTGGTGCCATCTCAAGCATCATGATGATAGCAATAATAAATAAATTTGACAGTCAATAGCGTGTAAAGTAGAACCCCTGGATGTATAATGTTTCTGAAATGGAACATATCTTTGGGGTAATGTCGGAATGGTATACGATGCGGGCTTAAAACCCGCTGGCCTAAAGGCCGTGTGGGTTCGAATCCCACTTACCCTACCACGTTGATAATGGAATAATAGATGAGCGAAAATAAACAGATAGAGAATTTAAGCATAGCCAGCTTAGATAAAGAGCTAATGTTAATGAAGGAGAAAGTTGACACAATTCGAATTATAGTCGATGCTTGCGAAAAAGAGGTCGAATCCATTCTCAGAGACAATGAACAGCATCTAAATGATGCTATTGAATAAAAATACAGAACTATGTTTGATTATATTGAATTATTTCCACATGACAAAATTAGAAATAGTCAAGTCGAGGCAATTGATTTTATCTTAAATGCATTCATCAATGATGAAAAAAAAATTGTCATTCTTGAATCTGGAACAGGCACAGGCAAGTCTGCAATAGGTCTCACGGTTTCAAAATACTTGAACAATCACTTGCAGAGAATAGACACATATTTGCCCGGATCATATTTTGTAACAACGCAGAAGATATTGCAAGATCAATATGAGAAAGATTTTGGTAGCCACCCCGAAGGGATGAAGTCTATTAAGTCGTCATCAAACTATTCTTGTTCATATCATAAGAAAAATACATGTCAAGAATCACAGCGGCTCTTAAGAAATGAGGATAAGGATAGTAGATTTTTTAAGGCATGTACATATAATTGCACATATAAGAATAAGAAGCAAAAGTTCTTAGAGTCACAGTCATCTGTAACAAATTTTCCATACTTTCTTACTGAAGCAGCATTTTCTAGAAAGATAACACCAAGACACGTTCTTGTGATTGATGAATGTCACAATATTGAATCTGAGCTAAGTAAGTTTGTTGAGATAACTGTCTCAGAGAGATTTGCAAAGCACGCTCTCAAAATACGCTGGCCGGAAAGAATGACACAGTTTCAGGTCGTAAAGTGGATGAGGTCTGTATATTTTCCAAAGATAAAGTCGCAACTTGACCACATGGAAAGAACGCTTAAGAAAACAGGGCTTGACAGCAGGATAAAGGAGTTTGCATCACTTTCAAAGCAATATGACATGCTAAAGTCTCATGTCGGTAAGATTGAAAAATTTCTCAAGGTATATGATAAGGATAACTGGGTGATGGATAGTATTAGTTCATATGGTCGATCAATGAGAAAGTTTGTGTTTAAAGCAATTGATGTTTCTTCCTTTGCTAATGAGTATCTATTTAGGCTGGGAGATAGAGTTTTGATGATGTCAGCAACAATACTGGATCATAAAACATTTTGTAAGTCTCTTGGCCTAAATGAAAGTGACGTATCATTTATTTCAATTCCATCTCCATTTCCCGTTGAGAATCGTCCGGTGATATCATATCCAATTGGAAGTATGAGTGCTAAAAATATTGATATGTCTCTTCCAAAAATGACACAAGCTGTTAGAGAAATTTTAAAGGAACACAAGAATTCGAAGGGTGTAATACACTGTCATACTTTTAAAATTGCAAAATATTTGAAGAGTCATATAAGGTCTAAGCGACTTCTTATTCACACAAGTGAAAATAGAGACGAGATTCTTAGACAGCACATGAGGTCAAAAGAGCCGACAGTTCTATTATCACCTTCAATGTCTGAGGGCGTCGATCTTCACGGTGACCTATCAAGATTTCAGATAATTATGAAAATTCCGTATCCATACCTCGGAGATCCATTGATAAAAAAAAGAATGAATAAGTGGAATGGCTGGTATCCATTACAAACAGCAAAAAAAATAGTTCAAGCTGCCGGAAGAAGTGTAAGGTCACTTGATGATAGTGCTGTAACATATATTCTGGATGCTGATTGGGAAAGATTCTTTAGACAGAATAGAGATATGTTTCCTGAAGAATTTAAGAAAAGCATTGTGCGATAAAAGGAGATCACATGCTCATTGATAAGAAAAATTATGAAAAATTTATGACCGGACTTTGCTTTGATGATGTCTTGCTAGTTCCACAATACTCTAAAATTAGAAGCAGATCAGAGATAGATATAGGATCAACTCTCAGCGATGTAGGGCACTTAGATGTTCCTATTCTTTCAAGCCCAATGGATACAGTGACGTGTTCTAGCATGGCAGAAAAAATGAGCAACTCCGGCGGGATGGGAATAATCCACAGATATAATACAATTGATGAACAGGCTTCCCATGTGATGACAGCTCGTAAAAATGGTGCAAAAAATGTCGGTGCAGCAACAGGAATAACGGGTGATTATATTGAAAGGGCAGGAGAGCTGCTACGAGCGGGCGCTAACGTGGTCTGTGTTGATGTAGCTCATGGTCATCACGTTATGATGAAGGATGCACTTAAAGCACTACGAGATGAGTTTGGAAGTGATGTCCACATCATGGCTGGTAATGTTGCAACAAGAGAGGGCTTTGATGATCTCGCTAGATGGGGTGCAAGCAGCGTAAGAACAAGTGTAGGGGGAGGAAGTATTTGTTCTACGAGAATTAAAACAGCTCATGGTGTTCCAACATTTCAATCCATTCTTGACATCTCTGAGTCTGAGTTTGCAGGAAGCGTTCAAATTATTGCTGATGGCGGGATCAAAAATAGCGGTGACATTGTCAAGGCTCTTGCGGCAGGGGCAGATTTTGTAATGCTAGGATCACTATTGTCAGGAACGCTAGAGTCACCAGGCGAGATTATCTATAAAGGCGATAAGACGTATAAGGTATATCGTGGCATGGCATCAGTCGAGGCTCAAATTGACTGGAGGGGCCATGCCTCATCACTTGAGGGCGTGTCAACTATTGTTCAAGTAAAGGGCTCTGTAAGTAATGTACTGAGTGAGCTATGTGCCGGGATTAGATCTGGCCTATCATACTCTGGTGCATTAAATATAGATGATCTTCATTCTAAGGCAAGATTCATCTGTCAAACGTCATCAGGAGCAATTGAAAGCTCAGCACACATAAAACTATTATAGCATGCAATCTTTTTGTATGTTATGTATAATAAGGTGAAATATGAAAAAACAACTTCTAACACAGTTTTCAAATAACTATCTCTTTGGTGATCGGGTCCAGTGTGTCAAGTCTGGTAAGCTAGGAACGATTATGGAGGTCTGGCCACTCAAGAGTATCCAGGTTGTCTGGGACGACTGGGTCAGGGTAAGACTTCCTGTGTCAGATGATCTCAATCCAGGATATGTTCCTGGGATTCGCAAGGTGATCGGTGAGTCATTCATTCCTGATGGTCTTGATAGTGATGGGGCGTAGTTCAACTGGCAGAGCACCGGATTGTTACCTCGGCTGTTGGAGGTTCGAATCCTCCCGCCCCAGCCATTCTTTCGTGTAAATCATAGCAGCCAATGATATAATGACATAACAAAACTTTGAGGGCACATATCCCAGCGGTCTTATATACCGTCCAGTATAATTCGGGTAATTGGTGGATGTAGGTTCGAGTCCTACTGTGCCTACTTTTTTTCGTTCTTTTACTTTTTGCCTCCGTAGCTCAGTTGATCAGAGCGCCACTCTTGTAAAGTGGATGTCGTCAGTTTAAATCTGACCGGAGGCTCCATTTCTTTAGGGCACTTAATTCAGTGGTTAGAATCTCCGTCTCATACGCGGCCAGTCCTCAGTTCGAATCTGAGAGTGCCCACCCACTAGGGAAGGCATCCGGCTGGATGAGGAGCATGTCTTGAAAACATGTGGAGAGCTTAAATTTCTCTTGGGGGTTCGAGTCCCTCGCCTTCCGCCATATTTATTTTGCAAGGACACACCATGAATATTGGAATTGATTTTCACGATACCCTTTCATATGCACCTGATTTTTTTATTGAACTAATAAGCCTGTGGAAAGGTAAAGTTTATATAGTTACAGGAACTCCTGCATCTAGAAAAAATGAGATAGTTGAAAGCATAGACAGACTAGGAATAACGTCAGAGATGTATGATGATATCTTGTGCGGATTTGAATATGAAAAATCTGATATGACTCTCGACCATTTCAATAGAATGGCTGATCATAAGCTTGGACAGATACGTTCACATGATATATCTGTTTATTATGATGACAATCCGTTCTACGTGAGAAAGATGAAAGATAGCGGAGTTATAACATTTCAAACAATAATAGATGAAAAGTATCTCAATGAGTTTGAAGAGAAGGATCCGTTTTTTACATGTAACCTGCAAAAGTTGCAATTTGACTATCTTACGGATCTTACTGACAAAACAATGTTAAAAGCTAATCCTGGAGAGTGTGAGTGAGCACCAGAGACCGTACAAGAAGGGAAAGATATGATCAAAAGAAGATGTCAGCAAAAACATATCCTGTTAGTATTTGCTGCATTAACTTCATGCATGATGGAAACCTGGGGTATTTAATTAGAGCAGCTGCATGCTTTGGTGCAGAATGTGTGCATGTGATAGGTACAGTTCCCGACAGAAGAGACATCAATTCATTGTCTGGAAGTCTATATGACTACGTTAAAATTATCAGACATTCTTCACCAATTGAGTTTATTAACTATGCAAAAGATGAAAAAATTAGAATTGTATCTGCTGAAATTTGTCAGGATTCAAAACCCATTTCTTCTTATGTTGTCAATAGTTCTGAGCGCGTGTGTCTAGTTGTGGGTCATGAAGAGATAGGTGTCCCTTCAGAGATACTTAGAAATAGTGATATAGTTCACATTCCAATGCCCGGTGTTGGGTATTGCCTAAACACGTCACAGGTTGCAAATATACTATTGTATGAATCAATTAAACAGATTGGATTTTAAGTAGTGGGAAAGAACAATGAGCCTATATCAAAAGTTTTTAAGGCTTTTGAAAAAGAGATAGTTGATCTTTTAGAGTGTGAGTATGATGCAAGGATATGCCATAGTGGATTTGGCGCGTTACTTGAGGTTGTCATAGATCCATCTGACGCAAGGGATGCAAGACGTGCACTTCCGTTGCTATACAAGGGATATCAGGTTGTTGTGATAAGAGATGTTGTAAATCTAAATAAGTGATGATATAGTAAGCGGATAGAGATTAGCACCTTATATAACGTCTTAGATGTCCAGCGGAGATGTTTTTTAAAATAAGATCAGGTGAACAGCCGGGTGGCATCTCCCGAGCTTAGTAACCATATTAATTTTTTCAGGATGATGAAGTGATCCAAAAGATTCTTATTGATATCACATATCTTGATATGGGCATTGTCCCACCACCATCGACGCATGAAGATCGTAATTCTTATAGCAAGGGATTGTCATCATTAGCGGCTATTGATCAGCGAAAGGCTCGTAGAAAATTTCGCAAGATTTATAAAAAAGCAAGAATAAAGCGAGAAAGAATAGCCTTAAAGAAAGGTACACGGTCCTGGTACAACAATAAGAGAAGTGTAGTAGTTCCCAATAAAAAACAGCGAGACTCTATTGTTAATGATGAGATTCTCTACTTACACAGGCAATTTGGTGAGCCAGGCTGCCCTCCGACACCAAACCAAAAAAATGCACGTCGATCACTTGTTTATGAACATATTTTAAACAGCATGGCAGATAATGAATAGAAAATATAAAAACGGTGATCTTGTATCAGTTTTAATAAATCCCGAAAGATTTGACAAAAATACAATGACGTATGACAAAAAAGAAACAGGCATCATTGTAGGTTCACATGAA
Source organism: Candidatus Pacearchaeota archaeon (assembly GCA_002686195.1). Next base: position 57,912 of record NZAS01000177.1, read on the forward strand.
ATATCTGTATATGACTGTATGTCAAATGGAAGAAGTAGAACATCGTTTAGCTATGCAGTTATGGTTAACAGTGATATTAAAAGTTTTTTTGAGGAAGAAATAGACATAATGCAATTATCTGTTGAATGAATTGCTATCATTATGCTTATAATAAATATGAGGAATAGAATATGATTAAGTTTTTACTATTACAAGTATTTTTTACGGGCGCCTTGGCTCATGCACATCAACCGGAAAATCATCACAGACAGCATGCATCACATAATGCTTCACATAATAAAGTTAATAATTTTTATACGTGGAGATGGATCCCGAGGCACAAGTCTAGAGGCGTAATTGTTAGAGGTCACTGGGTATTAGTTCAGCCTGCGCACCACAGAAATTGTAATTATCATCATTGAGTTTGCCTAACAGGTATACAAAATCGTTGATAGCAATATAGTTACAAACAGATGATAAAAGTCGGAGACAGAGTCGCGCCGTTTCATAACATGACACAAAAAGGTATTGTGACAGATATGTTTCATCAAAAAAGTTCACAGTGGATGATTGGCGGTGCGATGGAGCCTCTATTTATAATTCGTGTTAAGCTTGATGAAAATGGTGAAGTGGTTGAGTTTAGAGCAGATGATCTCATGAGACTTGATTGATGGGGACAAAACAGATAAACTCACTAGTACCAGATCTTATTAGTGAGAATATTCTTCATTTTGAAAAACGTGAAAACGGCCTATATAAAAAAATTGAAAAGATAATTGTCAAAGACAGACGAACAGGAAAAAGAACTGTGAAAGATGAGATAGAGTCAGATGAGTATTATAAACTTGTCAGCTGTGATGACTATGACTATGAAATAATAATTCAGGATCATGAAGGTAATGATCTTTCAACAAGGTTTAAATCTGTTGAAATACAATGAAGCAGTGGTTCATGTATGTCGTGGAGTGCTCTGATGCTACATTATACACTGGAATTACAACAGATATCTCTCGAAGAATAAGAGAGCACAATAGGTCAAAGCGAGGGGCAAAGTATACGAGATCTAGAAGACCTGTTATGCTAGTTTTATGGGCTAGATTTGAGTCACGATCCATTGCTGCGCGGGCAGAATGTAAGTTTAAAAAACTAAGTCGATCTCAAAAGCTTAAAAAAATAATGCTGGCAGACAGGAATTGTGAAGTACAATATAAAAAAACTTGTAAGACATGAAGACGTCGATAAAGGCGGAATTCTTAAAAGTAATATTTTTTTTATGTGGGTATATAACGAAATTATCAAACATGCAGAGTCAATATCTGGATCAAAATGTCTAATAAGGTATATTTCAAAAGTTGACATTGTTAATCCCGCAAAAAAGGATGACATTCTTGAGGTTAAAATAACGTCAAAAAGCATTGGAAAATCATCGTTATCATTTGAGGCAAGCGTCATAAGTGCTAAAGATGATAGCACGTTCTTAACGATTAAAAATATTATAGCTGTTTCAGTTGATAGTGACCTTAAATCAAAAAAACACGAAATTGAATCAGCTGAAAATAGCTTTATTCCATACACTTGGGTAAAATACGATACAGAAAAATAGTGCTATTGTTTTTATCTATATCGTCTGTGGTGGTGCTAATTTTCTTAATTGATTTATTTGTTGTAATACCTCGTCAGGAAAAAAGAGATATTGATGAGTTTGTACGTAGAGTTGATCAGGCAATAAAAGTAAAAAGTCTATACCCAGATAAGATTCACCCAAGCAACAAAACAAAATATAAAGAATAAGCTTACCATGTTATACTGTTTAAGGAGAAAGCAATATGACAAAAAATGAAATCTGTGAATATTTTCCGGAACAAGATGAGATTGATAGCACTGTATCATTTATGCTAAACTGTTCTAATAATGACTTAGAAATAGCATGGACAAAAGTGGCATGTGAATGGAACGTTTCGTCTGTGGTGTCTGTTCATAGAGAGCTTTGTAAGTCAGGCAGAATAAATTTACTAATTAGTATAATAGAAGATAAGCACGAATAAAAGAACAATATAATGAGAGACTGTCTATTAATTTTATCTATGTTTTTTATATCATGACGATGAAAGGTAAGCATGAAAATGATATCATGTGGTGGAAGCATCGCGTCATTTTGCTTGAAAGGAGGCTGGAGGACCTAGAGGCTGAGAATTTTGAACTGAAAAAAACAATTAGTGAAAGCATAGAGAATCTAAAAAAGCACAACACAGACATGAAGATTGCCGTAGAATTATCAGAAAATATATTAAGGCCTGAGTTTAAAAAGCCAAAATGGAAAAAGGTTTAATCTTTATTCAGAATTTTTAAATAGTTATGATTTAAGGATTATGTGTATGATAAAAAAAGCTATTTCTTTTCTTTTTATATTTTTTACTCTACAAGGTGTATGCTATGGAAGTGATGATCTAAGATCTATTTTGTTACTTGATTATGCTGGAAGCACATCAAGCTTAACAGCAGTTGAAAATAAAGTTCGAAATGCAGCAGTAAAGGTTCAAATGCAGTCAGGCGCGCATGGATCTGGAACATATGTAACAATTCATGGCTTTCATGTAATAATGACAGCTGCACACGTCGTCAGCGATGGAGCGAGACAGTATCTTGTAATAGGTGAAAATGAAAGAGTGATAGGGCACCTTATATACAAAGATGATGATATAGACGTCGCAGCTCTATTAATATCTTCCATGAAAAGTAGAGTGTCGATGAAATATAGCCCGACTAGAGATGCAGCAGCTATTGGAACTCAAATAGTATACTCAGGCTTTCCATCATCTCATAGTCTTTTAACAATAAGAGGAATGATATCTGGGTATGAGGAAGATAAATCAGGCAATGAGATAATAATTCTTCATTCATACGGATGGTTCGGCTGCTCAGGATCAGGTGTATATGATGCTAATGGAAACTTTGTTGGTGTTCTTTGGGGAATAGATGTTCAAAGAAGGCAGGGAACACACATAATTGAGGATATTATTTGGGTTACACCCTCTAGTAGCATAAACGAAGATGAAATTCTTAGAGGGATTTGCAGAAGTATATTGACATCATCAAGAGTTTGTCAAGACTTAGTTGCTGACTAATTCTTGAATTTTTTGATCCAGATGAGGTTTACTATACCCTGTCATTTCATCAACTAGTTTCATTTCACTGTTTATAAAATAGAATGTGGGCCAGCTAGATAGATTCCATCCATTCACTGAAGAATAGTCAATCATATCTCTACTTTCTGCAAGAACCCTAGGGTCGACTATTCCGTAAGAATCAGCCCAATACTTGCAGTCTTCTGGTTTGGGTTCTGCACCAGCTGCTGTCTCTATTAAAACAGTAACATATGCCAGATTATTTGTGCTATATTCATCATGAGTCGCTTGCACGTCTGCTGCAGCTACCTGACAGGGTGGACACCACATAGCACTAAGGTCAAGAACAATGGGCTGACCGTAGAAGCTATAAAGCGATACTTCTTTTCCGTCTTGATCGAGAAGTGTAAAGTCACAAGGATGATTACCAATAGACTGAGAGCATGTGTCCCATGGATATGTCATATCAGACGTGTCATCATAGGTGGCAATAGCAGGCACGCATGATGAGCAAGCAATTGATAGAGCAGCTAGACACCCAATTATAGTTATTTTTATATGTTTCATTGACACTCTCCGTATATCGCGTATGCTATTTCAATATTGCTGCCAGCTGGAGGAATTACCCTAAACGTAACAGAGTTTATAGACTGATCATATGACCATTCTGATGATTCTATGCCGTCGACATATACTTCTATTGTGTCTTCTACTGGTGTTTTGCTTAATGAAAAGCTTAGTGCTGAAATTGAATCTCTTGCAAGCGTATCCATTTGCACACCCCAGTCTGTCGAACATATTGATATAAATGTCCCCCCGAGATCATTGACAACGTCGTAATAGCCGTCACCAAATTGAGCCCAGCCATTCCCGTTGCATCCGCTAGGATAGTCACCTGCCACGGCGTGTGCAATGACAAGATTGTTAGACTGCTTAAGTCCTAAAATATGAGATGAATAATCTGACGGAGTCATTCCTGGAGAGTAGTTGCTAGATGCGTCAGGCTCATCAGATACATAAATTATAACAAGCCTGGCATCGTTTCGAATGAACGTACTGCCAGGACCGGCATCACCACCTGAAATCGTTGCGTCGTATGAGTATTTCAATCCTTTTTCTATTCCGCTGCCATGTATTCCAATTGTATCAATAATGTTATTTACTGCAGATATCGGGTCGACTGTATTGGGCGTTATTATCTCATTGTTAACAAATTCAGCATTGTCAGTTGTTATAAATGCGATTTGATAGTCTGCTCCTGATGCTGAAAACACATTTATAAATGAGTCAAAATTATTCTTAAGGTTTGTCTGGTGGCTGCTCATTGAGCAAGAGTTGTCTATGACAAATAGAATATCGGACATAGCATCTTCTTTTTGCTCAAATGAATCTAGCGCAAATGCGAAATAATCACCATGTCCTTCTTGGTCTACTGTTTCTACAGGTGTGACTGGATCGTTTGATGAAATTTCAAGATACCCAATATCTAGAATGTTGTCAAGAGGAAGATAGTCTATAAATATTTCAACAGAGCTCCCAGGAGAAATTATCCACGGAAACATTCCGTTTTCTTGATCATTTTTATTAATGTCCAGATTGACTGGGTGTGATATAAAATAGTTAATTGAGCTGACTTCTAGATCAACATTTCCAATATTTGAAATTACTACTGGAAGGGTGTCATCACATCCAACATTAATGTTTCCAAAATCATAGTATGATGGTTCAACATCTATTACTGGTGCATCTCCTGATCCGTTGACTGGAATTCTAACCGTGCGATCTTCTGGGTCATTCGACTGTATTAAAATTGTGTTTGTGTCTGCTGAGTATGTATTTGGCTCATAATAGACAAAGAACTCTGTATGAGATCCCGGTGATAGATCTTTCTCATGTATTGTTGTGATTGAGTGAACGCCCGTCATTGAGTCAAGATAAATGCTATCTATGCTAAGTTCATCATCACCAATATTTGTAATTGTTACTTTTTGAGTACCCACATCATTCCCAGATAGAAGAGGGCCAAAATCAATACTAAGTGGCGAAACTAAGATGTCAGGTATTTTATCAGGACTATCTAAAAGCTCATAATCAATACAGCTGGTAGATAAAACTGCAATAGTTGCTGGAAATATATATTTATAGATGTTGATCATTTGTTAATACATATGCTGAGTTTCTATGTTCTAAAGTTCAAATATGTAGAAATATAGAATGATTATTAAAAAAGGCGATCTTGTTCAGTACACTTCTCATCCTCACGCAACAGTGCATCGAGTTATTCCTGGAGATGAATTCCCAGTAGGCCTTGTTATATGCGTAAAAGAAAGTGTTACGCGCGGAGGCCCAAAGATGCGAGCAATAATAAGGACAGTTATCGTCAAATGGTCAGATGAAAAATGGAATTCTAAAGAAGGCGTGTCTGAAGAATTTGAACCAGACTTAAAGCTTATTCAGCGAATTTAATAGTTATTAAATGAAATGATAATAACAGAAAGCAATTTAAGATATAAAATTAGAGATGCCATTAAGAGTGCAGCACAAAAAAAACTACAAGTACGAGTCAATTCACTTCCACTTAATGTAGAGGTAGCTGATACAGACGGTTTGCGTGACATAGGCTTGATGAACAGACGAAGCCTTCAAAGAGACTCGGGCATGCTTTTTGTGTTTCCAGATTCTGACGTTAGAGCTTTCTGGATGAAAAATACACACATACCTTTATCAATTGCATATCTTGATGAATCCGGTGTAATACTGAATATAGAAAAAATGACCCCTCTAAATGGTGACAGGATTTGGTCGAAAGGTCGTGCAATGTATGCACTTGAAGTTAATGATGGCTGGTTTGATATAAATGAAATCAGTGAAGGCGACATAGTAAGAAACCTTCCAAAGATTTAAAATAACAATATGGGAAATAGAGAAATAAACTCTGGAGATATTGTTATTATCAAAACAGATAGATCGCTAGACGGATTTTCAACTGGCCCGCATGTAAAGGGAGGATTGAAAATCTACAAAAGAATTGATCTATCAAATTATCCATCACATAATGATTTTTTCGGAAGCTCTGTCACTGTAAAAAGCGGAGACATAGCAACAGTAATTAGCTATATTGGAAGGCCAGATAGACTTAGTTCTGCGGAACAGTGGAAGATATATGATGTATACGAAATACTTGTGAAAGGAAATGTGTATCAGATGTTTAGACAGAACATTAAGCTGTCTAAGAAATAGATATAATATAAGGTGATTTCAATGAAAATAACACGCAGTGATCTAAGAAAAATTATAAGAGAGCAGCTTGATCCATATAGGCCTTCATCTAAGTTTTCTGTTAAGCTAAAAGGAGATCCAAAAACGCACTACGTGTCTACAGCATCACCTATGGTGACATCAGATGTTGCATGGCAGCTTGCTCTTTCTCGTCTTAGCATGGAAAATATTAGTGCTGTGTATGACGACGACGACGACGGAACTGTTGACTGGACAGAGCTTGGAGCTCTTATTAAAGATCTGGGGGGCGCGTGGGAAGAAAAAGAAAGGCAGCTAAGATACGATCGTGAAAAAATAAGAGAATAGTGGCTATGGGAGGTCGCACACATGAAAGATGTAGTATTTAAGTTTTTTATTGTATCATTGATCTTTCTTACAGGATGCTCGGGAAAGCTACATTACGCAGGAAAGGGGTTTGAGCCAAGCCAAAGCTTGTGTGTAGATGCTCTGCTTGTGAATATGGACAAGGCTGGATGTAACATAATATATTATGGATACTCTCCAAGCCACGGTGCGTTCAAGGTAAGGTGCATAGATTCTAGCAAGGTTGATTCAAATGATGACTGGGTGTCTCATGAGTGGACAACATATTCATTTTTTATCTCTCCGTCATTTGCAAGCCCTGAACTGCATGCCAAGTTATCGCCAATATGCTCAGATAGAAATGTCACAGTATATTTTTTAAATGAAAATTAATTTTAAGACAATGAAAATCACAAAAACGCAATTAAGAAGAATCATTAGAGATGAATTAATAAATGAAGCACAGACAGCTAATAGCCCATATTTTGGCGATGACAACAGCGGTCAGGCTGTTGCGATAGATCAGCAAGGATCCGGTGTTTTAAGCAGCATCTCCGGTGCAATTGATAAAGGTGATCATGCTGATGAGTCAATACGGATAGAGATGAGAAGAAGAGCAATCAATGATTTTTCTTCTTTATACGTTGCCGCAATTCAGGAGGAGTTAAAAGTCTTCATAGTAGAAAACCCAGGAATTTCAGGATTTGATGATTTATCTACTAGAAGAGTTAATGATATAAAGGTAGCCGCGGCCAGAAGAGCTCTTTCAAAGTATAAAGGTGCACATACAAATACTGAACTAATATCTGATTACACGTCAAGAGTTGAAAGATTAATTGGTAAGCCCATACCACCAACACTAAAGCAATTAATGATACGATATGCAAAAGATTTCGCATATCAATTTGTTTTTGGATTTTTAGATAATGTTATTCTAATTCTTGCAGGAGCAGCAATTGATGACTATATAAAAATTGCATTTGGTGCTGAAAAATTAAAGAGGGTGCTTTCACCAGACGATCTTGGCTTTATAACAGACGGTATTGGTAATGCAATTTCTGATGGCGTCGGTGACATAGGCGGCGGTGCTGTAGAGAGAGGTGTTGATAATTGGGCCTGGCTAAATGATGCAGCAACAGATGAGCAGCTAGAAATAGCTACTCCTTTTCAAAAGCTTATGGCAAAAACTGCTACATTTACTGGTGTGATTCTTGGATGCTTAGCTGCAATACCCATAGGGATATTAATATTAAAAGGATTGACGACTCTAGGGGTTTCAGCAACAGCGGGAATAGGCTTAGCTGGCGGAGTACTATCGGGTGGTTTAGGTTTAGTAACAGCTGCACTGATGACAAAGACAACAGTTGATGAATTTAATATGCTTGATAGTGCAGCAAAGGATACAATGAATTCTGCGCTAGGTGTGGTTATGTCAAGACTATATAAGGAAATAAAGACACGAGGTAACGATAGTCTTCCTCCTCGTAGCGAATATACGCTTGATAATTTTACCAATGATGTGGAGGCCAACAGAGCTCTTGCGCAGTTAATATGGAATGATGAGATGGATTTTTCAAAGCTGGCATCACATCATGATATTAATTATAATGAAATTTGGAGAACAGTTGACGCGCTATCCAGTCAGTACGGCCTAGATAATCCAAACGTAACATCTATTGATGAATGTCATATTATGACAATTACAAAAAATCAATTGATTAACATGATATGTAAGGTAATCGTTGAAGAATCGAATCGAAATAAAAAACATAGCGGTCATCATCCAGAGGAGTCATATGAGGTAGGAACATCTAAAAATTTAATGTTAGATAGACCAACACAGCATGGCGGCTGGCCAGAAGGCCCTAGTAAAAGCTATACTAGTAACAAGCCAGTAAATAAGCAGATTTATGACTGGTTAAAGTCAATGGCAATGATAGACGACTAATATTTCTATAGTTCCTGGTTCATAATAAAAAATTAAACTATGTGATAATATTATTATGTCACATGGACTATTATTGAAATGGGCAAACAAGAAGACATTATTCTAAAAAGAATAAACAGTATTAGAAGTATGCAACTGATGCAATTAAAAGACAAGGTCTCATCTCTTAGAGATGGCGTTGACAGACTATCAGATAAAATTGAACAAGATGGATTAAATGGTTTTTATAGTTCAAATTCAGACATTTTAAGATACAGCCAGGAGGTGTGGAGGGCATCACAGTATCTTCAGACGCTAATGGACATTGAGCATGAGCTAATTATTAAATCTCGACATAAAAAGACAAGAAAGAAAAAATGATAATAGACATATATGTTCATAGCAGGGCTGATAATATATCTAAACAAATTAAAAAAAGTGAATATCACAAGCTTCTTGCCACTTTAAAGCAAAATTCAAAAACCGGAAAGCCCATGCTGTTTAAATTTGAAGATGGATCAATTGTTCGATTATGTGACATACAGTACATTGACACCGCACCTGATATCCCGTTCTAGAGAAATTCTGAATTCAATTGAACATTTTAAAAAAATGCTATATAACAATAGTATAATACTGCTAAGGAGAATGTATCGTGTCTAGTGTACTATCGAGCTCGTAAATTAGCAATGAACAATGGTAGGTGTTATCATTTAGCTGCAATTCTTCGAAGAAAAGGTCGTATAATTAAGGTTGGTGTTAATTCCAGCAAAACGCACCCGAGGTTTAAAAGAACGTATCCCGATGGGACAACTGGATCGCACATGCACGCTGAGATGAATGTTATTAGATTTGCAAAAGAAGGTGATGAAATCGAGGTTATGAGATTCAAAAGAACAAATAATGAGTTCGCGATGGCTAAGCCTTGTAAGTACTGTATGTTTCACATCAGAAGCGCAGGTATCAAAAGTGTAAGATACACTGATGAAAACGGCGTGTGGAATAAGATGGCCATATGATATAATATAAGTATGACAAAGCAATCAAAATCTTTTTATGACGTTCACGGCAATATCATCAACGTGGGAGATCTTGTTCGATATACGTGGGACAAAAATATCATTGGTATGGTAACAGGTCTCACACCGTTTTTTGACCAGGGATCGATTGACGTGATTTGTGATCATCGTCTTGCGTTGACATGTATCATCTGCGATAGCAGTCGTAGCACCGTTGCTATCGAGGTGGTCAGGTGATGTATCAGATTGGTGACATGGTCGGTGTGTGGAACAATGATGACAATTGCGAAGAAACAGGCGTGATCATTGACATCCGTCCGCTTCATCGTCCCACACGTCTGGATGAGTCTGAGTTCATCGTTCTTGTCGAGGGCACAGTGTGGAATCTAAGTGACAATGAGATCTTTCTCCCAGGTGAATCTCGACCCAGCAACCCTGATGAGACGATTGCAAGGCGATTCTTTTCTCGTCAGCAAAGATATGGGCGTGAGGATCTCATGAAAGGAGTTGTCGTCTCAGAAGAGAGGGATCGATGAGTGTTGGTGATCTTGTGATGTACAATTGGCGCGGATTTGCTTATGGTGTTCACAGGGATATGCTTTGTCCTTGTATCATTATGCGTATCTATGCAGAAGATGAGAAGCGAAGGATATTGGGGAAGGTTCACTGGAAAAAATGGGAGTCTGAGACAATGTATGATGTGCTCATTGATGGAAGAGAGATGATTGTCCTATCAAGCATGTTAGGAAAGGCTGAGGATGTAAAATGAGCATGGGATGGAAATACGGGCTGATCAAGGTCGGCGTCGAGGATGAGGGAACTGAGCTTGAGAAGCAGATCAATCTTCTTGTTGAGCTGTACCCACTTGGCGACAACGGCGAGTACACTTCATTTTGTAAGGCCAGGATTCAGACGCTAGAGGAACTTCAAAATGCCCAGAGCGATATTGAACGTGACGGGACCAGTACATGGTTCTATGATAACGGTACATTTACCTGGAACGTCTGTCCACACTGCTTAGCCGGTGATTGGGATTACGAACCGAAAAACTGCTACGCGCACGGAGAGAGCGATGAGTAAGATGATAGAGCTAAGAGAAGGTGATGTGTTGATCAGGCACGTTCGAAATGGTTGGGAGGTGTTAACACCTAACGAGGTTGACCCAGAGTACATTGATACCTGGGTATATGATGATACAGTTGGGATCCACAAGGCCCTACAACAACTTCTCTGGGATCATCTCTCTGCATGGTTTCAGAGTAAGCATCATGGCGGTCTAGTTGTTGATGTGAGCGATAAAGGGCGTGAGGAAGAAGAAGATGAGTAAGAAAAACTATAAGGTCCCACAGGTTTTCTATGGAGATTGGAGTGATGATCTAGAACCAGGGCATGAGAATTACTGGTGGGACATCGGAACAATCGCAGAGTGGATCGGCTATGCACTTATCGGAGGATCTCACGGGTGTCGTGTTGACCTCTACAGACCAAATACGATCCACGTATCCCAGACAAAGGAGAAGTTCGGAGGTGTTCGAGCTTACTGTCACCTAGCATCTTATGAGCAGGTCCAGGAGAAATATAGGCTAGAGCTAATGAACATCACCAAGCAGAATAGGCTGTACTTTACATGGAAGCAAGGTAAAAAGGATCCCGATGCTGACGGGTATCCCGCACAATACATAGTTAGAATGTATGAGGAAGAAGGAAGATACCCTCTATCCACACCAAGCATTGATGAGTTCACCCAGGGCTGCGCGCTAGCTGATGCTAGATGGTACCGCCGGGTGTATCGAAATGCTGCTAGGCTCTGGCCGCAGTATGAATCGGCTATTATTGATTCAGCTGATTACTATGAGTACCTGTTCAATACAGAGGCGGAACTAGATGATAACTATGACAGACGAAAGATCGACATAGAAAAGAGTGATTATCTCAGCGATGAGCAAAAGAAATCGCAAGTAGTCAGTCTAGAGGAAGATCGTAAGTATGTTAAAAATGTATGCGAATTCACGCAGGAGAAAGAGTAGATGAAGAAAATGTTTAAGAAGATGATTGATAACCTACCGTTAGTTTTATTTTTTACCCTTGGTTTCTTGGTGCTATACACAGCTTTTCTTAAGTCGTATGTCAAGCCAGGCGCGAAGTGTTATCAAAATTGTATCCCGCTGGCCAGCGAGGTCGTTAACAGACAGTGTTGGTGTCGGCTTGACAGAAATACGATGAAACTGCACAATGATGAAAGCTGAACCCATGGAGGGCGATCTCATTAGGCTAACCAGCCCGGACATTGGAAGTGGGTCAGACGAGTATGTTGCGCTGATGATTGGGCATGGTGACATCAGGTACGCTAACAGGCCGTTCTACACGGTCTTGATCGATGGTGAGATCCAGGATGTCGACAGCGGATACTGGGAGATAGAGAGGGTAGGGAAGTCTGCCTGATCCTTTCGTGTAATCTGGCCGCGCTCGGTATATAATGATAACATGAACAGGAATAATCACGGATCATGGGCGAAGGTGGGAGATCTTGTTGAGATCCTGTCACCGCTAGGGAAGTCAACTGGCATATTCGGTGCGATCGTTGAGGAGCGATATGTGGGAATCCATGGAACAAGAAACATTCTTGTGTTGTGCGGTGATCATAGGGTTGATGGAAAGGTGTCAAGTTGGGTGAAGGATTGCTATGTCAGAATCGTGGAGGCGGCATGAGACAGGGTGATCTAGTTCTGATAAGCTTCCCTGATCAAAACGGTACGGGAATCTATCTAGAGGTCGACCCTGCAAATCTTACGAGATCGCTTGTCCTGTGGGACAGTGAGATCTATTCTATCCCAACATATCAGCTAGAGGTAAACAGTGACGTGTACTATGATGAGAATCGCGGTAAGATAAAAGGTTAAGGAGGTGACAGATGTCACTGTTGCGAAAGGTTAAATATGAGATCTGCGACTGGGCCGGCCATGTCCTGTGTGAGTTCTCATTCAGGTTGTGGGACCTGTTTGACAAGCCGTATGATGAGTGGCGCTGGTGGAATCATGCGATCTATCAGGTCGGCCGACCGACCTACACTGCCGGATGTTTCTTCTACAGCCTGAATGATTGCGAGCTGGGTGATGTCGTTCTTGAACTAAGCGACGGGTGCGGCGCAGACGGTGAGTGTTCTCGCTGTGCCGAGCCCTGCTGTCCGGACTGCGGTGTGTGCGAACCCTGTTTTTACGAAGATGAGGATGAGTGATAGGTGAGCGATCGATCGATCCACAGCGCCAAGATTCTTGCGATCCTCGTCGTGGTCATGATCATGTCACACTGTCAGCCAGTTCGAAAGTTTATGAATTCACCAATCTTTGGAGAGGTAAAAAGTGAAAGTCAGGATCCTGTCAGATCTACACCTTGAGCATAGTGGTCATCGAAAGGAGTTCATCGATGGGCTTGACAACGACTGTGATCTTCTCATCCTCGCGGGTGACATCGACTCATGTCTGGACATCGATCGCACGCTTGACATGTTCTGTGCCAGGTTCAGCAACGTGATCCACGTACCTGGGAATCATGTATATTACATGTCGTCGCCTCAAAAGATACATGACATTCTCACTTCTGCCAGCGCGAGAAACGACAACCTTCACTATCTCCACACGGAGGACCCAACAGTCGTGATCGACGGGAGGACGTTCCATGGGTCAACCGGCTGGTTCAGACGAGATCCGCTCAACTTCCACTACGAGAAGAACATGGGTGACTTCCACTACATCGACGGGTTCAAGCCTTGGGTGTATGATCAGCAGGAGGTGTTCCAGCACCACCTGGAGGAGAACCTGACGCAAGGTGACATCGTCATCACGCATCACATTCCCAGTGAGTTCTGCGTGGCGAAGGAGTGGAAGGGGTCAATCCTTAACAGGTTCTTTGTCTGTGACCACAGTGATCTCATCCTTGATCGAAAGCCAGCGCTCTGGTTTTTTGGTCACACGCACACTAGCTTTGACGGCGTTCTCGGAGAGACCAGGTTCATCTGCAATCCGAGGGGCTATCCCAATGAGTCAAGCGGACAGATGTTTGACCCTTGCAAAGAGGTCGAAATATGACAGTTATAACTAATCGAAAGGTCCGTCCCGGCGACTTGGCAACAATTTATAAGGATGAAAACCCTGATTGGGCGTGGGCGTACGAAGACGCTGCGACTAAAGAGTTTGTTACACTAAGATCGGGCGACGTCGTTCTCGTGATTAGCAACGGCCACTGGGCGCACATCCTATATAACGGTAGAGTTCTTGAAGGTAAGAGAACGTGGTTAAGAGCGATAGCGCATGAAGACAGGTGACCTGGTCAGGATCTCACTTGATGTGATGTATCTTCCTAACTATCTCGAGGGGAAGATCGGCGTCATAATTGATCAGGAGAGTTCTATCTTCACAAAAAGAATGAGCTCGACACCGACACTGTCTGTCATGACGCATTCTGACGAGTATGGATCTGAGGTCTGGACGATAGGCGTGGAACACCTTGAGGTGATATCATGATCCTGTTACGTGTAATCTGCCCGGCGGCGGTGTATAATAAAAACAATGGAAGGAAACATGCACTGCAAGATCTGCGGTACACAGAATAACGTATCATTCAGGGCTAGCCACACGTGGAAAATGTGTGATCACTGTCACGAGAACTCTGACAAGCACGTTCTCTCATACGGAGAGTTCAATGATGAGTATTGGGATGACGATGATGATGTTCCTTTCTGCACGAGGAATGAGTTCTACAGCGACTACAGGTCATCAGGCCTGTCGTATGAGGATTACGTGAGCCAAACAAGTGAGGTGATGTCATGAGTGTAATGGGACCAGACGGAAAGATCATTCAACCAGGCGGCGGGTGGTGGTCACCGTACGGTGATACCGATGAGGAGATCATGGAGAACATGAGAACAGGTCACATGCCAAACGCCCCCGGCGCCGTGAGGGTCGGACCAAGAAGTATCACGGGTAGTGAGAAGGGAGATCGATCTCTACTCGACGCTCTCGGTGACATGGGTGCGCTAGCTGGAACAGCTAGAGAGGCGTACGAGGATAGGAAAAAGAAATGAAAGTCGGTGATGTGGTAAGACACAAGGAGCTTAATCAGATTGGGATTATCTTCCAGCGCATTCCAGAAAAGGGTAATCCTTATCAGAATATGTATCTGATTTACTGGAACAACAACATCATTAGCGCTTCTTTTGATGCAAAGCTGGAGTTTCTAAATGAACACAGGTGATCTCGTTAGGTGGTCCTGGTATCTTAGCACGGATTGGGCGACAACTCACTTCACTGGGATCATTGTCGACTCATCAGTGTTTAACACTAGCTTTCACACATCAGGAACGGAAACAATCCGTGTTTTTGACGTGCTAGATGACACAGGTCAGGTGGTTCGTGTCAGGGCAGATGAACAATCACTGGAGGTGATCACATGAAAGTCGGTGATCTGGTCAAGGTGAGGGATTGTGAGCATATCGAAATGTTTGACTGTTCGTGTGTGCTTTGCTGTCATCGTTCTAGCCGAATCGGGCTGATCGTATCACAGGCGCCGATGAACTCATTCGCGGTTCAGTTTGACTTCGGCGAGTGGCGACTTGACAAGTTTGACTTCGCGAGAGGCGATGTTGAGGTGATAGGGTGATAAAAGAAGGTGATCTCGTTAGGTTCTACAATTACGACTATTTTAACGATCCCTCATGGGAGATAGGTATCGTGGTTGAGATAACGCATGAACTGCCAGAGGAGAACTGGGATGAGAACTCCCTACCCGCTGCGATCGTCATGAATGATAAGCATATGATGGCGATCTGTGTTCCTAACGAGATCAACTATGGAACGTGGGTCGAGGTGGTAGGATGCAAGTAGGCGCTCTGGTTCAGTTCAGGAGGGTCCAGAGATATCACTCTGATGGTCAACACCTACGAGATGAGGAGATGACAACAGGGATCATCGTCGAGCAATTCCCGCCACCCGATGAGGTTCTCTTCGTGATGATGGGATGGCGGTGTATAGATGGTAAGATGATCTGGAATAATGACATGGTCGTAACTGAGGAAGACGTGCGGGTGATATGATGAGAAAGATCTTTAATTTTTTCAGCGAGTGGAGCGATTATCTCTCTGGCATGCTATTGGGTGCGATCCTCGGGGGTTATGTCGTGTACCAGGCGAGGGGTGATGAGATCGCCGAGATCCATGCTGACCACCGTGAGCGAATTGAGGCGATGATAAGTGAAGATAGGTGATCTGGTAAGTATCAAGTGGTCTGAACCGATGCGTGGCATGAAGTCTGTGTACACATCCACCATCGGGATCATTATCTGCGCTCATCAGCTATCGGACACATCTGTGGATGCGTTCGTGGTATTGTGGAGTAACGGGGAACAACTACCTCACATGTCATGTTACCTGGAGGTGATAAAATGAAAGTCGGTGACCTGATCAGACGTCGCTTTGTCACACTCGCGCAAAAGAGAAGGATGATGGGGTTCGATCCTGCTTTTGACCCTGACGCGTTATACATCGTGACCAAGATCGATGATGATCTCGGGGGTGCGCAGATCCTGAATACTGCAACAGGGAACGTGGAAACTGTCGTGAACTCGACTGACTACTACGAGGTGATCAGTGAAACCCGGTGACATAGTAAAAATGCGATATCATAATGACGCCTTTGGAATCATCATAGAGAAATATAATAGCCCAACAGTTAAGATCGGAAACAGGGCGCATCAACTTAACGCAAATCTTTACGACATTCTCTGTAGCAACGGTAAAATACTCTGCTACATGCCAAGCATGGGGCTCGAGGCGGTAAATGAAAATGCTAAAACTTAGAAAAGGCGATATGATATTTTTTGATCCGCCCCCAGGATCAGGTCGCGCTGCTATGTTTCATAAGGGTAACAAAAATGAGTGATTACAACATCACAGATCCAGAGATCATCAAGATGCTCGATAATCTAAATGAGGAAGAACGCAAAGGCGTTGCTGATCAGATTCAGAAAACATTTGATAAGCTCAATGAAGCACGATCAGCGAGCGATAACGAGTTCACACCAGAAGAGTTTCTGAAAACGCTCGGCATTATGATTGATAGACAAACTGGGGAGGATAAAATGTCATTTGTCCCTTGGAAAGAAAGCGCAATTGAGAATCTAGAAGAAATCTTCCGAGAGCATAGCGAAATGGAAGATAAACTTGAATGGCTTGCAAAACACCTTGATATGCATGAATATGCTCCAAGGATTCTTGAAGATTATCATAAAGAGTTTAGCATCGTTACGTCCTGCGAAACGAGCAAAGAGGAATCAGCACGTATTGATGCGATCGAGAATATAAAAGAAAAATTAAAAACAGCCCAGCGTTGCTGGGGAAATGTTTCGGAACGCTTAGATTGGCTAGAAGAAAGAATGGAAGAGTGCCGGGTCACATTTGACATTGATATGATTCTTTCGGAATATGAGGAAAAATTCTTTGCCTTAAAGCATGATAATGTCCATAAAGAAGTTGGCAAGGGAAGGGCAGTAAAAACTGTGAGATCGGAATCTCCGCTAACTCACGTTGGCAAAGTAAAGCTAAAAGTAAAAAGCGTGGAACCGATGACTTATTCATCTGTTGGCGATGAACTCTGCAATATCGCAGAAGACGGAGTGTGCGAGAGTTTAGAGTGTAAGGAACACAACACAAACTGGTATAGCTGCGCTCACTGCGACGCCGGATATGAAGATCAGGAGTGTGTTTGCGACAAGTGGATCTGCGACGGATGTCTAAAGGCGTTCGGAAACGACGAGGCCAACACGGTCGTAACAACAAAAACTGTATCCGGCATTGTGATGTGTGAGAGTTGCATGAGACCAGACGAGGACGTTCTTGACAATAGCGAGGAGGCGCTGCTAAGCAGGATGTGCGATGAGATCGAGGCGGAGTGTTTTGGCGAGGACTTTGACTATGATCGCGAGAGGATGAAAAAAACATTGCATATGATCCTTGATACAAGTGAGTAAGCAAAAAGAGGTTCCTAAGGTGAAAGAGGGTGACCTGGTCCGCATCATCGACGACAACGGCGACGACAGGGGCGTCGGCATGTTCATGGAAAGATTTAGACCGATCGACCGCGGACTGTCAAAGATCGACCTCCAGGAGGGTCAACTCGACGCCACATACATGTTCACAGGCAGGTCATTCATAGGTCACGCCCCCACCTTCTGGCACTATGAGGTGCTATGGGAGGGAGAGCTACGCTGGCTAAATACGGATCATTTTACGCTGATATCGATGTTGTAGATAATAGCGTGATCGTTCACAAGGAGAACAAGAATGATTAAGATGATAACAGTCATTGCTGGATTACTTCTAGCAACACCCGCTACTGCGGAAACAACAAACTCACTAGGCTTTGCAGCGGGTGGGACATACGGCGCTGGCCTGTCATACTCACACGACACAGACACCTGGGGATACCAGGTTACCGGATTACCCATATGGGATGAGACAGACGGCGGTAAGGTGTTCGGGGGTGTTAACATCAAGAGGAACTTCCACGAGAATGGTCGGGTCGGTGTGTACGGATCCCTGGGCCTGGCCGGAGGACTCTGGCGCGACACATATGAGGATTGCGATTGGAATGAGGAATCTGGAGAGGACGACTGTGTCACCGTGACCGACGAGGGTTGGGGCGCAGTGACAGGCCCTGGTGTCGGGATGCAAGTTGTATTTCTCAAGAACATGCTATTCAGGTTCGAACTCCCCTTAGGGTTCAGGTACGGATCAGAGGGGTTTGGAATCACACCCTTGCCGAACACCGCACTCATGTACCGCTGGTGACGTGATCCTGCGTTTCCACAATTAACGTCCTGTCGCGTGTAAATGGATCACGTGCGGGGTATAATGATAAAAAAGGAAACGCGTTATGTCAAGCTACAACGTGCTAGACGACTCCCCTGGGCTGGTGAAGATGTGGACCAGGGGAGTCCACGCTGAGGATCAGGCGAAGGAACAGCTGAGGAAGCTATCAGGTCTTCCCTTCATCCACCGTCACATTGCGGTCATGCCTGACATGCACATGGGGAAAGGCTCTTGCGTGGGAGCGGTCATTCCCACCGTTAACGCGATCATCCCCGCGGCTTGTGGCGTCGATATTGGGTGTGGGGTAATGGCGGTTCGGACCTCCCTGACTGCTAACGACCTGCCTGATAACCTTCAGAAGGTGCGCTCCAGAATTGAGCGGATGATCCCGCACGGTCGGACCCACCACGGCGGATCACGGGATGAGGGAGCGTGGGGTGACATCCCTGACGATGTCGCGCGCAAGTGGAACACACTGAAGGATGACTTCGAGGTCATCTGCGAGAAACACCCACGCATCGCGAAATCGAATAACGTGCGCCACCTGTCCAGCCTAGGGTCAGGCAATCATTTTTTAGAGGTATGTATCGACACGGAAGATCGCGTTTGGGTCATGCTACACTCAGGTTCACGCGGTGTCGGGAACAGGATCGGAACTCACTTCATCTCCCTCGCGAAGAAGGACATGGAGCGCTGGTATATCAACCTGCCTGACAAGGATCTGGCGTACATCCCCCAGGGTTCAACGCACTTCAAGGACTACATCCAGGCGGTGAACTGGGCGCAGAGGTTCGCGAAGGTGAACCGCGAGCTGATGATGGATCGCGCTCTTGACGCGATCTCCTGGGCACTGCGAAGGGAGTTTGACCACGGTGATTCTGTTGTTAACTGTCACCACAACTACATCGCGAAGGAGAATCACTTCGGTCGCGACGTGTGGGTAACTCGGAAGGGCGCTGTCCGAGCGCGACGCGGCGACCTGGGAATCATCCCAGGGGCGATGGGAAGGAAGTCGTTCATCGTGCGCGGCAAGGGTGAGAAGGAATCGTTCTGCTCTTGCTCTCACGGTGCTGGTCGCCTGATGTCCAGGACCAAGGCGAAGGCGCTGTTCACGATTGAGGATCACACGCTGGCGACAGAGGGGTTGGAGTGCAGAAAGGATGAGGATGTCATCGATGAAACTCCGATGTCGTATAAGCCGATCGACGATGTGATGAAGGCGCAGTCAGACCTTGTTGAGGTCTTGCACACCCTGCGCGCTGTCGTCTGTGTCAAGGGATAACGACATGCGATGTATCGAGGGAAGCGGGTGGAGGAGGATCATCCATAGCCACCCAGTCAAGGGGCGCGACCACGACGGTCTAAAGGACCCGCGCGTGTGGTTCACGGAGCAGATCGACAGGAATGTCAACCATGACTTCACTGACTGCGACGGCGTCAGGCAGACAGGTCGCACCACGCTGATGATCCTCAAGGCGATGCGGGCGATCAAGGTCGACAGGAAGGTCCCGGTCATCATCTGTCACAATAGCGCTAGTGCTCGTCACATCGCGACGGACATGACAGACTACCTGAATCAGGTGAGTGATACCTTGATGTTCATGTATGCTAGATATGTGATCATGATACGCGACCTGGAGACGGGCTTCACCCGTGATGCGTGTTACTTTGTCACAGACATGAGGGCGATGAGGGGAAGGGAGTATGATGTGATCTTCATTGACAACGCAATTTTCGATGAGGGAAGTCACATTGACGACGTGTTGCAAGGAGCGCAGGTAACAAAGGAGAAAATTGACATGCCAGAGATAACGGGCGATCGCAGCGTCCTCGCCTCAGACGGAGAGATTTTTCACGTGGGAGATCTCATCCAGTGGGGGAGCGGAACGGCGGTGATCCTCGACATCGTTAGTGAGGGTGATCCCAGCCCAACGCCCTGGGCGGACTATATTGTCGTGCTCTTCCAAGGCAAGATCCAGCAGGTCGTTGCAAATCAGGTTGAGCTGTTCACGAAGGTGAGCTCATGATCAAGGTGGGTGATTTCATCGCTGAGAAAAATCTTCTCGTCATCCGGCGGTTAGACTGGTCAGATGTTGAGCGAAGACTCGACGAAGCTGGCTGTTTTGAGGGTTACCCGCACGTGTACAAGGAAGAGAAAGCGAGATTTTATGATCACATACACACCCACGACGGTTTGTGGGAGGTGATGGATAGCGACGGTCAGATCGGAATCATGCTAGGTGAGAGAAAGAGATGAGTAAGTCAGAGGACAGACGCATCGCCATTCAAAAAAAGACAAAAGCGCAAGAGGTCGATAACGTCATCACTCCGCTAAGCAGGGTGTGCGGAAACTGCGATCTGGTGTATATCTTCAACGACCCCAGCGATAAGAGTGTGGGTGAGTTCCTTGACAGGATAAGTGCCAGTGAGAACGGAAGTAGCATTGGGTCGAGTGATGAGCTATTCTGCTCAGCGAGGTGTCGAGCTGAAGGTGCCTGACGGGAGGTAAGAGAGATTGCGTGTAAGCTTAATCATGCTGTGATATAATGTTATCATAAGGAGCTAAAATGAAAATCGGTAACCTCGTAAAACTCCACGAATCAACCCGAAAATGTGGCCAATACGCTGGAAAGCAAGCGATGATTATTGATAGAGATAAATATTCTCAATATGTTCTGTTGGTTGAAGGTGAGATTATTAAGTTTCACTCAACACAGATCGAAGAGGAATACAGAAATGAAAGTCGGTGATTTAGTAAAAGTGCCGGACACTCCTCTGGGTCCAAGCTGTATTGGGCTCGTCATCGAACACAGCGGCGATCTGGTTGTAATAATGCACCGCTACAGGAGACGTTCTGTGTGGCGTACCCGCAGTCTCGAACGCCATGTAATATCGGACACAAAATGAGTAAATCACAAGAACGGCGCGACGCTATTCAAAAGAAGAAGGTTTATAGAGGTAATCAATGAAAGTCGGTGACCTGATTCGCGTTGCGCCAGATGATGACGAGATCTTTCTGATAGTTGATACAATTACACATCAGTACACTCTTCCTGACGAGGACAAGCGTAGACGAGATCACTTGCTTCTCGACATGCACGGGAGGATCCTGAACGGCGGGATGCTACGCCATGCGGTGATGGTTAGTGAGTATGCGTCGTGTATGTCAGCGTCAGGCGTGGTATAATAAGGTAAAGGGATCAACATGATCATCGGTGACATCGTCAGGCAGAGCGGAAACATGGTGAAAGGCGTGTGTACATCTAGGCGCCTGGGTGTGGTCATTGATATTACAGAAAGAGATGACAGCGGACCGGGACTTAGCGGTTCAGAGTGGGCGAAGAAAACATTCGGTCGTCATGTCAATGTTCTCTGGTCAGATGGAAAGATGATGCGGGTTCCAGAGCGATCGCTTGAGGTGATCAGTGAGTGAGATGATCGAGAGGGTTGGCGAGCTCTGCACGATCTGGGATCCCGCTCTCGGCAGTTCTCCTAAGTACGTACAGAACTGGCTGATCGGCATCATCGTCGACGAGCGGTGGTCCCATGAGTATCGAGGTATGAGATATCAGGTCATGTGGGGTGACTTAAAGCGAGATGACACCTGGTACTCGTGGGACGATATCAATCCAAAGTGGTTACCGAGAGATGATTTAACGCATTCTACCTAACAGACCCGGACTAGACGATATGAACAACAAGCACAGCAAAAACAGTGATCACCTCGAGCCCGGCGACCTTAGCCACTTCTATGAGCGCGCAGCGCCATATGACGACAAAGGCGCTATATACTTCGGTATCGTTGTCGAGGTGGGCGAGGCGTATCGACCTGACTACTCGCCCTTATACGGAGTGATGTGCGATGACGGCGTCATGAGGGATTTCTTCGACGGCGAGAGATACGAAAAGGACGTGCTTTGATGTTGAACAACGGGGACCTGATGGTATATGATGATAGGTATCAGCCAAACCCATGGGATGGTATGCTTGTCCTGATATTGGAATTATACTCAGAACCGTATGACGCAACACCGCATAACCCACTATACAGAGTATTAATCAACGGTAACATCGACGTGGTCAGT
This sequence comes from Candidatus Pacearchaeota archaeon, assembly GCA_002686195.1. The sequence goes on from NZAS01000177.1 coordinate 80,489, forward strand.
TCAGAATTTTTAGCAGAGGTGAGAGAAGATGAAGCTTGAGAGAGTTAGGCTAACAGCTAGTGAGATCAACAGTGACGCCGCCGAGGTGTTGGCGACAAAGCCCGTGTACGTTGCGATGACGATGGGTGGGTTCATCGCAGGCGGTTTTGCTCGTAGCCTAGCACACTCCCTGTTGCTTGATCGGAAGGCGTCAATAAGGAATTATCTCACGCCGAATAATCAGTGGCCAAGGATCGCGTCAACACCCGGTGATGTTGACATCTTCTCTCCTGCTAGCATTGACACCTTGAAAATCGCGGCCGGTTCCCGGTCCCTCGGCGACTTTGCTGTGAATGTTCCCATGAAGCTAAGCCAGCAAGCCAGCGCGGGGGTAAAAGAGGTCAACATGCCGTGGAAGCGTGAATACGTCGTTCAGATCGTCGACCATCCCAGGTTTAGATATGAGGATGTGAGATCGTGCCTGGACTCATTTGACCTGATCAACTCCAGGTACGCCATCGCGATGGACAGCGGAGCGATCTATCTTCACTGGGACCCTGAGGCGATCAGGCTAGACAAGTCCAGGCAGATCGGTATCTGCAGGACTGACACGCCGTTCTTGCCCGCTAGGGTCGCGAAGTATCTCAGGTTCAGGGGATGCGAGAACGGACTTGCCCCAGGGTCAGATGACATGCTAACAGAGTGGTTGATTCGCGCTAGCACAGGAACCTGGCCGGAGTACTTTAACGCCCGTCACAAGTCAAGCATTGACAAGCACGTGAGGCTGATGAAGATGTTAGACCTGATGCGTGTGACCGATCTCACACTCTTTCTTGGAAAGTGGAAACAGGTGGTTAGAAAAGAAAAGTACGGACAGGAGTATATCGTTGACTGGGCGTGTAATCAGATGGGTGAGATGACGGAGTACAAAAATGACAGCGCGTGAGCGAGCCTGGACCCTAAACGTCACATCGGTCGAGGACCAGGATGACGGTACCTCGCTTGTCATGTTCGACGTCGACGATGAGTTCATCACATGGTTCAAGGAGTGGCAAGGTCTAAAGAGGTGGAGTCAAAAGAGATTCCAACGCGTGATGCACGAGGCGTTGGTTGAGTACATCGACGCCTCAGGTGTGAGGGAGAAGGAATAGCATGTCATACTCACGGTGGTCAAATAGCTTCTGGTACACGTTCTGGAGCGGGACAGATGATGCGCCTCTCGACGCAAAGTTTGAGATCTGTGATGTCGCCCGCGGCCAGATCTTTACCTACAAGGAACTGTCAGAAGATATCGACAGCTGTCTCAGGTTGGTCCAGGAGTCATTCCGGAAGAAAGCACATGGTAAACTATTGGCGGGGATGACAAGGGCGTCAGAGGGTAATCTACGCATGGAGTATGAGGATGTCGAGTGGGATCCTGTTGAGCTATCTGACGAGCAATTGAGTGAGCTAAGGGGTTACATGACCGAGTTCATGCGCGACGTGGAGGAGAGATATGACATCGGGTGATCTAATCAGAGTTGAGTATCCGCCTGAGTGGAACCTGGAATCCTACTATGGGATTGTTCTCGAGTCGTGGAAGGAGTATAGCGCGCGCTGGACAGGTGATCCATTGAACCTTGTTCCTCATAACAACAGCGACATGATGGTGCTGACGCCGCACAAGGGCGTGAGAGTTGTCGAAAGGGCGCTGATCCAAAGAAGGTGGGATAAAAATGAGGATAGTTGAGTACATGATGCCGTTTAAGACGACCCTCTCCATGTCGTTCCACACACACGTGGTCCATCATGGTTATAACATTATCGTCTCTGAGACGAAAGATGCCGAGCTACAGTACGGCAGTCAGGAGGCGCTCACGTTCCTGGCAGATGAGAGCTGGAAGGTGATTGACTATACTAGCATCTGCGCCGGCCATGATACGCCCGACGTTCTCAACCAGCTTGAGCGCTACACATCTGATGACATCAAAGGTTACAGTGAGCCTTACGGCGAATCGCTGTGGTAAAGATATGATGACAAATAATACTTACTATAACCCACCCAGTGAGATGATACTCCATGAACGAGAACCTACTAGATCAGGCTGAGACCTACGACGACCTTGTGAGCGCATTGCGAGAATCTAAGCAGTGGAAGGTCGCAACTGTTGCGAAGTGGCTGTGGGATCTCCTCAGCGAGATGGACGACACCCAGGAGATGATCGACTGGCTAAGATCGCAAAATGTATTGCAGGGTGATGTCATCGAGCAGCTCGACGCAAAGAATGTTGAGCTAAAGGAGCTCATTGCGTTGTGTGAGCCTCACGTTCCTGCTAATCTGAAGAATGAGATCTATGACGTCCTCAACGAGGATGACTGACGTGCCCAGCGTTCGATCAACGATATTCATCAGGGTGAATGGCGATGTTTTCTTTCCAAGGCCCACGTCCGTGGCGAACGGCGTCATGAGACATCGATGGTTTGAGAGGATGACGGGAGAGACTGGGTACATAGCGTCACCTGATCTTTGGGAATCTCTCAAGAAAAACAACGTGGTTCAGCGTCTCACAGAGACATCTGGCGGCAAGGGGGAGATCACCAATGAGTGAGCGTAGTAAGATATACGACTGTGTACTTGGTGACCTTGTTAAGGTAGTTGATGGATTTGATAGAGAGCCTACCCTAATCGGAATTGGATTGTTTCTTGGGATTGAGAATAAGCTAAATGACATCACTGGGAAAGATTACGCCATTGTCCTCGTTAATGGGCGTGAGCAGTGGTTTGACGAGCCGTATTGGAAACTGGAGAGAATTAGTTGAACAGACTAGATAGGAATCCGGGATATTACGTTCATAGTGAACTTCTTAAGTTTTCGTGTGCTATAATTTATTACGATAGTAAGAAGGCTACGTATATTAAAAAGCAATCATTGAAAATAAGTAAGAATGATAAGGAGAAATAATGAGTCTATCTATTGGAAGGCTAGTCTTTGTAGAGAATGCAGGAAGCGCAAGAGGAAGTTCTTGTTATAACCAACTAACATTTATTAATAGTGAAGGAAGTGTTGAGCAGATCCTGTTAACAGATCGTGAGCTAGATAACGGAAAAGCTAGAGCTGAAAAGAATCATGCTGATTTGCTTGGTGTAAGCTTGATTGATCGGCTTGTCGCTTTCAAGATGAAATTATTTGTTAGACTTCTCTCACTTTTTGGAATGTAGCATGAGAGATCTTATTGTATTATTTTTAATTAAATAAGACGTTGGAAAATTTATTTCAACGACAAATAAGTGCGACATGGTATTCAGGCGCCGGACATGAAATTTCATTTCTTGACATTCTAAATGACATAGACACACACACGCGGTCTGGAGGCGATATATTCGTTGGAACAGATAGCATGCTTAATTCTCGTATATGCATATTTGCAACTGCTATTTGCTTACACGGCTCATCAAGCCAGACAGGTGGAAGATATTATTTTAAAAGGACACGGGATAATAATAAAAGGTATTCTCAGTTAAAGACTAGAATAATGAAGGAAGTATCTGATTCACTGGAGCTGGGAGGTGTTCTCTTAGAAATATATCCAGACACAGAGATAGAAATTCATGTCGATGTTGGTGTTAATCAAAGATCGCGAACAAAGCCGCTTGCTGATATGATACGAGGGTGGACTAGAGCTTCTGGATTTGTGTGCAAGATCAAGCCGTTTGCATGGGCTTCAGCATCAGTCGCTGATAAGCATACTAAGTGAGAGAATTAGTAATGATCACTAGCACAACGCCGACAATAATTCCAGATATACATGCAATAAAATTATCAGAAAGCTTACGATTGTAGCTTTTAAACTTTTTCATTTCATAGTCAAGAATCATCATTTGTGCTTGCACTCGCAAGAGATCATCATTATCTCTAGAGTTCTTCACTACTGATGGAAATTTGATAATGTTGTTCATGATGACATATAGTTATATCGCATAGGAGATATATCGTGAACGTAATAAGAGATTTTATTAGAGCAATAAGATCAAATAGTAATCAAGACTATTCGCTTTCTGACACTCATGATCTAGATTTTGGATATGATTATAGGTCAATAACTAGAGATTTTCTTAATGAAAATGTTAAAGATGATCACAGTAATGAAAAAAGCTCTATTGAAAAATTTGATCCCTCGACAATGACACGTGAATTTTTGATGGGAATCTTATCAGACAAATGAAAAACGACTCCAAGACTAGCAGTAATCTTTTAAACGAGGGCTTGCTTGAAGACATTATATCGTTTCTCTTAAAGGGGCTGGGCGTAGATAGGCAAGATGACTTTGACATAGACGCAATTAGAAATATTTCTATTGATCGTGGAGAGTGGCTGTCGAAAGGTGATGAAGGAGGAGAAGTTAAAAATCTTCAGCTCATCCTATCTAGCCTGGGATATCAAGTTGAAGCTACTGGAATATTTGATGAACAGACGACAAGCGCTGTTACATCATTTCAGAATGATATGGGAATTGGAGAGGACGGAGTTGTTGGTCCAATTACATCAACTGAGATATTGGTCAAGCTGGGCGTTGAGGATAAAGAATCTGAGGCTGTTACGAGCAATGAAGAAGAAGACACTCACGGGTATGCAGCAGTAGAAGAACATAGATATATTTCACCTGTCCAGGGAGGCAGATATAATCCGAATCGACATGGAAGTGATGGTGTTCAAAAGTCAATGGATATATCCGGAAGAGAAGATCATCCAATTGTTGCACCAATAGACGGATATATTGACAAGGTATGGTGGGAAATAGACTATGACGATGCACAACCCCAGAGAAAGGGAAAGCGCGGCGGAAGAGTGATTAGAATGATAGGCACCGACGGTCTAAGACATTACTTTCTTCATCTAAGTGGATTAGCAGGAAGTCTTGCTGGTGTGATGGATAGTGGAGATTATCGTGATAGTGATACACAGCATAAAATAATTCCATGGGGCACACCAGATGCTAGTAGCGCTGGGTCAATTGCTCTTCATGGCGGTCCGCTGCTTGTATCAGGTCATGAAGGGCATAGTAAACCAACAGTCTGGCAAGGAAATGAGCGTGTTAGTCAGGGCGATGTTATTGGTTACATGGGGCAGTCTGGGATATCTAGTGAGCAATGGGGGGGCAACCATCTTCACTATCACGTAAAAGATGCAGCAGGTAATAAGATCGATCTAAATACTCTTGGATTACACGGAATACGAAAAAAAGGACAGAGAGATATGTCAGAATCAATTATGAAAGATGATTCACAAATTAGTGAGCATGATCTAAGAAGTATGATAGATGATGAATTAATGAACGTGCTATCTTCTATTATTTCTGCAGACGACGAAACAAGCTGTAGCCCATGTGGAGAAAATGCATGTGATCAAGAACAAGATGATGATTATCTGTGGGCAGGCGGTGATAATCTTGAACGAGAAATTGACTGGGAAGATGTTGTAACAGATGATGATTCACATGAGTCGTCAACGATTATAAAGAAAAGCAGGGGTGGCTGGCAGCACCTTGTTGGAGAAGATGATATCAATGAATGTCTAAGGCAGCTGATTCGTAAAACTATTATTGCTGAGCAAAATATAGAGTGCGGTCCGCCTCAATTTCAACAAGGAGATGTATTTGTTCCAACAAGTAAAGGATTTAGCTTTAAGCTAACAAGAGATTTTTCAAGTATTCCATCTTCAGCTTACGTAACAGCACCATCAAGTGTAGATCAAACAGTTGTTGATTTAGGCGTTCATTCAATTTCTGGGTGGGTTATCGGTGAGTATGAAGCGGATCAGGCACTTGCTGCACGCAATATATCAACAGGAGAAGAGACTACGAAATCATCAAGAAAGCTATTGGGCACAGAAGAGGAAGGTCTAGCTACTGCTGGTCTATGTGCAAATTTATATTGGGAAAAGCTTAGAGATAGAAACGATCCTCCAGATAATCTTGAGCTGATGTCTCCGTACACAGTGGATCAATTACGAGAGCTTGGCTGGAGATCAGATCCTCCTGATATGTATGATGACGCAGGGAGAAACTTAGCATCTCAAAGTGTTATTCCTGGCAAAGAATAGTAAATGTATCGAGCGCCCATCGAGCGCCCAGGTTTTACACTGTCGATAGATAAATTTATTTTAAATTTTCTAAGAACATAATACCAATGAATATTTAGAGATATGAAAGATATTCTGTCACTGTTAGAAGTAATTAAGTCATCTTTAAATGACGGCTGTTCTAATTGTAGCTGCAAATCTGACAGTTCACAAATTGATTCAGTGGAGTCAGTGGAGATGGAACTAAGAAGTTTTCGAGAAGAAGTAAGTGAAAATGTTACGTCTCTTGCCAAAAGTCAATGTGAAATAATATCCGACCTCAATCGTCATGTCAATGATCTTTCAAGTATTGTTGAATCATTTAATAGAAGAATTGAATCTAATACAGATGATGTACAAGGATTGCAGCTTAGAATGAATGATGTCGAAGACTTTACATATATCATACCGATTCAGAAAAACGAACCTATTGTTAGAAAAGTCTTTAAGGCTGCGAAAGACTTTTTATCTGCTCATCGCATAAGACTTCTTTTAGGATTTGTATCATGTATTGTTTCTGGCACAGTTATTGCCGGCTTACTATTATTGCTTCAGGGCAACATTTAACATTATTGCAAGGCAACTAGCAAATGTATGAATACAACGCAAAGCTTATTCGTATTGTTGATGGTGATACACTTGATGCAATGATTGATATAGGGTTTGATGTGTGGGTAAAGAAGAGAATTCGCTTAGCTGGAATAAATGCACCAGAGTCTAGAACTAGAGACCTTGAGGAAAAGAAGCTAGGGTTAAAAGCAAAAAGCAGGTTAGCTGAAGTTTTAGATGAAGCAAATAATGAATTTAGAATAATATCTCATGGAGTCGGAAAATATGGAAGATGTCTTGGAGAGATATTCATCGGTGATGTAAGTGTCAATAGCCAATTGTTAGAAGAAGGAATTGTGAGGAAATACAAATGAAACATTTAGACAAGGCTTTAAGTGAACTTTCTCCTGAAGAGCTTTTTGAATTTGAAGAGATGATTGAGCTGTGGATAACCTATGGTGGTGATTAGTCATGAGACAACATTGGAAAGCATCTATTAGGGCCAAATGATATAAGCCATGAAAAGTCAACAAAGGCACACCGGGGAATAATTATGAGTAAGATAGGATGACATTATTATGATCTGTAATTATGAACAAATTAAGAGGCTAGTAAGAGAAGTTTTACAAATTGAGTGTAGCACACATCAAGAAAGCCCGCTAATGGATCCGATGTTTAATGTAAGAGAGATGTGTAAGGAATTCACGCTTATTGAAGATCATCTTAATCATGACAACAAAAGGTGCTTCGACTGTATCAATAAGCACTTTCTTAAGTGCGAGGCGCTCGCTGAAGAGGCCATATCGCTAGATGGTCCAGATGGACACGAGCATCCGTTTCTTTTTCACCTTCCAGGGGCTATACGAAGATGGCACAATCAAGTTCATAACTCTGAAGACATGAGAGCTATTGCAAGCGACATACGGTCTACAAGAAAAGATCTGACGCAGGTCCTTTTTCAACATCAACAGTAGTTGAACAATAGATCACGCTGTAGGTAAGATATGGATATTGGTGATTTAGTTTACTATAAAGGCTTCGTATTTTGCGGAGATACAGATCCACCACTTTTTGAGAAAATAAATAATTTTAGGATAGGCCTTGTTATAGCAAGAGAGAAGTCGTCTTATCTTCTTTCAGTTGATGGCAGGGTTTTGTGGGCATGTACTGATGATGATTCAGTGATAAGAGACTGGGACATGATTCTTATTAGCAAGTCAGATAATAAAGAATGAGCAAGAGATCTATTAAGCTCGGAACAGTGTATGAGGTTAAAACCTTTGCCGGACCCGTTGTTCATATTAAGATAACTGATAAGTCGCAGATTGAAGGTGTGTATATTGGTGTACATACAAGACAGTCAGATATTGTTGCTCTAAAAGATGCCGGTGTGTGCTACACAGGCAGCGAGTGCCCAGCCGAGTGCCCAGGATATGTGTATGACTATCAGATCATAAAAAGGGTAAACAAAAAAAGAATTGATCAAAAGAGGTCAGGAGGCGTTATAAGAAGAAAGAGAAAAAAGTAGAGTTTATATTGTACAATTTTTGTGTATGATATAAGCCAGGAGAGAATATGAGCTCTGTTTTGCTTTTTTTTGTTTTTCTTTTTTCTTGCTACAGCGAGCCCGCAGCTGATGATGACAATAGCACAGATGAATCACAGTCACCATCATTTGTCGACAACGTACCCGGGACTGTCCCGGGTGCAGATACCGAGGAGAATAGCAGTGATTCTATTGACACAGGGCCGTCTCCAGTTACATGGACAGACTGTGATCAATGGGTCGGAAGTCATCCGTGTGACTTTACACTAAAAGATCAAAATCAGAATGATTGGAACCTATATGATCATTATGGGACAGTCATTCTGATTGACTTCTCTACAATGTGGTGCTCTGTATGCAAGAGTGTCGCATCAGACATCGAGATGTTTCAAGAGCAGTACACGGCAGCTGGTCATAACTTTCTATGGGTTACAGTGCTTATAGAGGATGCACAGAGGGGTGAAGTTGATCCAGCTGACGTCACAGCGTGGGTTAATGAATATAGCGTTACATCATCAGTTGTACTTGCTAGCTCTCGTGACATGATAGATCTCTCTGGTAAAGACGGTTATCCAATAACATCATGGCCCACTTTTGTTCTAATAGATGATGAGATGGTTCTCACTCATGGTCTTAACGGCTGGAATGAAAGTGTTGTTCTTGGCTGGATTGATGATGCATTTGGAATCTAGCCAATACGTGTAAATTTGTGCAGCACCATGTAAGATAAATACATGGCCTGGACATCATGGGAAAAGCGATGTATGTGCGTTGCACTGTATAATCATGAGCTAAGTATGTCAGGATTGTGTCCTGCTGCAGCTAATGTAAGGTATAACAACGGATGGTTTTCAGTGAGCAGGCGTAAGTCACATCGCAGAAAGGATCTTACAGAGAAGGCTGAAACACTCTTGTCATCTGGATATAGGGCTGTGTATGACATGACGTACCGAAGCTACGCGCTTCATGTAAATGGCAAAAAGCTATTGTAAAATGTGCATGCGGTTGGCAATAAAGCTTACAGCAAAATGAGGACAATAAATGAGACTCAATACTAACGTCGGTGCTATTCCGGTTGGAACAAACATTCTTGATATCGAGGTGCCTGAGCAGCTGCGAAAGAGAATCCCGTCAGGAGTAGCATATTTTGATGACGCTCTCGGCGGCAAAGGATTCACACCCTCTGCAGTAACTCTCTTTACTGGCACCCCTGGCGCTGGAAAGACTACAATGATGCTTGAGCTGGCAAACTCACTGTCGAGAAACGGATCAACAGTTCTGTTTAACACAGCAGAGGAATCCCTGTTTCAGCTCAAGATGACAGTGGAGAGGTTGAAGCTTCGCACAGGGTTTAACGCAGGGCAGGAGGCAATGGTTCCAAAGCTCCTGGAGAACTGTGATAGGCTCAGGGCGAGGAATCCAGGCAAGCCATTCTTTCTTATTGTGGACTCTTTGCAGACGTTGAATGACGGAAAGTACGGTGATCATCAGACAAACTCAAAGACAGCGCAGAGATCTCTTGCACTGATTACTGATTACTGCAAGGAAAACTTCTGTAATGCCATCATCATTGGACAGGTGACCAAGGATGGTAAGATGGCAGGAGCAAACATCCTCAAGCACATGGTAGATGCCCTAGTCACTCTCGACGTCGAGAGGCGAGATGAGGATCTCATGGGCTGCCGGGTTCTCCAGGTTGAGAAAAATAGATTCGGTGGAGCGGGACATATATTTTTCCTCTCTCTCCAGCAGCGCGGGTTTACTGAGGTTAGCCGAGTTAGCTTGGTGTAGTCAAACCGGGGTGGCATGGGATTCCCATGCCACCCATCGAGGTATAAATGGTTATTGATATTCTAAATGAGATTAAGCGGTCTCCTGGATCTAATGCCAAGAAGGAGATCCTTAGCGTTAATGCAGGCAATGTCCTTCTTCGAAAGATTCTTCTCTACGGGCTTGATCAGTTCACACCGTTCAATATTGTGAAGGTGCCCAAAGTTACTGAAAGGTCTATCCTGCCAGACGAGAATGATCGATGGTCTCGATTTTTTGACGTCGCAGATAGGTGCATCTCGAGAGAGATCAGTGGTAATGATGCCATTGGTGATATGCACGAAGCACTATCGTGCGCAGATGCAGATGAAGAGATGTGGATGAGAAGGATATTGCGTAAGCATCTAGCGATTGGTGCATCGACAAAGACTGTGAACAAGGTATTCCCTGGGCTTATTCCTACGTTTGATGTGTCTCTTGCACAGAAGTTCGATCATGCTAGAGTTGCAGAAAAAAGCACTGTTTGTGTGGAGCCTAAGCTAGATGGAATCAGATGCTTCGCTATCGTGAGAGATGGTGAGGCTCAATTGTTTGCTCGATCTGGTAAGATGATCACTAACTTTGATAACACTATTGGACGAGATATTGCAGGGCTAGGAGACGGATGCTATGACGGTGAGTTGATGGGTGAAGACTTTGTATCATTGATGCGCCAGGCCTACAGAAAAGAGGGTGTCGACACATCAGCGACGTATCTTTCACTGTTTGACTTCCTAAGTCTTGATGAGTGGAAGTCAGGTAATACGACCATGACATGTCGTGATCGTTATAAAGAGCTGTCTCAGAGAGTTGGTGCCAAGAAGTGTGAGAGCGTCAAGGTTATCACAAGATATGAGATCGTGCCTGATATTGAAAAGATTGAAACACTACACAGAATCTTTGTTGATGCAGGGTTTGAGGGAGCGATGATCAAAGATCTTGACGCTCCGTATAAGTTCGGCCGCGGATATGAGGTGATGAAGCTCAAGTCATTTCATGATGTCGATCTCATTATCGATAGTCTTGAAGAGGGAACTGGAAAGCATGTAGGCAAGCTGGGATCTGTTACTGTTACATTTAACGGAGTTGAAGTTAGAGTAGGATCTGGGTTCTCTGATGCGCTGCGCGAGACAGTCTGGCAATCACCCAAAGACTTCATAGGGAGAATGATCGAGGTGAGATACCAGGAGGTGACACCTGACGGATCTCTCAGGTTTCCCACATTCGTCTGCTTTAGAAACGACAGGTGATTAACGATTTATTGCCGCGCTCATATAATTATCGAATGAGGTAATCATGCAGCTCCCATCAAAGATCATTTCACTATTTTTTGTTTCATCATTTACAACAGCTATATGCGATGATGAACTTGTGCTAGACCGTGATAGAAGTATTGTGTACAGGGATATAACAGAGATTGACTTCGAGGGTCTTGAGGTCGAAGGACAGCTTGTGAGACCGCAGGGTGCATTGATTCTTGATAGAAGAAAGGGAAGCTTCAATCCGCTAATAAGACTTAGAACAGAGTTTGATGAAGAGATCAATTCATCTGTGAATAATATCAAATAATTTTATAAGCCATGATACATTATGATCATGGCTAGTATATTTAGTTCAATCATCCTGGGTCCATGACCTGGGGTTTTTTTATTGTCTAATTCGGAGAGAAAGATGAGAGACAGACTTGGTGACGTAAAAAGTAAGAGAATAACTAGAATGAGGCACAGAATACAGATGGACCAAGAGATAGCAAAGGCTTATCATATTGATGCTGATCTGACTAAGGAGACAACAGATGAGATTGAAAAGTGTCTATACGGACTCAAAGATTCAATGGACCTAAAGACAGAAGAGATTGAAATGGCGCTGGAGTGCAGAAAGGATATAAATATCCCAAAGTTCTACAGGTCGAGAAAGATCTAGCGCGTATCAATACAACTTCTAGAATATATAGTTTAGCGCCACACCTAGAGGTTTACCATGAAAAACGTAAGTAGAGTATCAGTAGTTCTTAGTTTTCTTGCTTTGTCACTTGCAGCATTTGCACACCATGATGCAAACATGAGAATTGATGATCTTGAGAAAAGAGTCCTATCTCTTAATAATGAGATTCAGGATATGAAGAATGGCCCGATTCATCAGCCTGTCAGATTGCTCAATGATGATTAGCAAAATTGAACATTAGAATAGATTGATCGTATACTTTATCTAATCAAAAAGAGGTCGGACTTTGGATAGATTTAGCTGGGATCCCGGAACTGGTGTCAAATACGACATACTGTTTGGAAAAGATTCTGATAGTAGATTTGTGATATGCTGGTTGATGCTCGGAGGTTCTGGGGGAGTTGTACTTGCGTGGAGGGATAATCACATTGTCTCATCATATCTCATTGAAAAGATGAATACTAGTGATGCTGATGCAACAGCGCTTCTGTTGTTTCTAAGGACGAAAGGGTTTAGTGTTACGCTTCCCGATGGATTTGATGACAAAGGAAGAAAAATTTAGACCCCTTTCCTTTGCTGTATTCGTGTCTAATATATTTAGATATAGGAGATATGTTATGGATAGCGAGAGATCTTTTTGGTTAGATGAGTATTCTTATGATGACAATGACGATGGTGTGTACTACATGTACGCTGAGTCTGACGATGTGTGTATGCCGTGTCATGTTTTGAGCGGATCAGGGTGGGGATGGTTTTTAGATGTTGATACAAATCAGATGGTTAAGATGATGAGAGGTTCTGAGATAACTCCTGTTATTTGCGAAATGGATGAGCACAATCGAGTTCTCGTTAGAGCGTTCTCTAGATATATTCTTGTTCCCGCTATTGAGGTAGAGGTTGTCGGCTGGAATTGATGTCAAGGAGCTGGATGGCTTCAAGGTAGACCAAGAGGTCTGGTGTGTCGGTCCTGGCGGAAATATCATTTTTGGCACCATTATTGGATTCTATCCTAGTAATGAAGAGGGTCCGGCAGTCAGTGTGCTTGATGAGATATCTGGGTCATTTCGTGTTGCACTTGCTAGCACGCTAAGCGTCGATCCGATAAAAGGGGGACCGGGCAAGCTGACACGGGCTAGATTGTCACGCGTGCAAAAGAAGCGCTAGTGATGTAAAATAGGATTGCCACGGAGGCAATCATGAAACAGTGGAAAGCAACAGTTCAAACAAAGTGGGGTGACGTTGAGGTGAGAGTCAGCGCGCCCAATCAGCATGCTGCACTCCAGATCATCAGAGGTATGTATCCTGGATGTAGAATTATTGGAAATTATGCAGGGACGTGCTAGAGTGGCTACTTCAACTATCATCACATCAATTGAGCGGGCTGGCGCAGACGATCTTTTCTGGAAGGCATCAGGAACATGTAACTGTCGAGAGTTCACAGCGACATCTATTCTCTATAAGGGCTCACCGATCTTTAAGATCGATGATGCTGGAAGCATTGCAGACGGACTTTGGTCACGGGGTGAAAGATCAGCTGTTGCTCGAGCGTGTCTAGATCGTATGCTTGCTGAGACAGGGCAAGTTGTACCGACAAGAAAGAGAAAGACAGCGGCAAAAAAGAAGAGAAGCTCATTTAGCAGGAATGGTCGAAGGACTCCTGGTGTAAAGTATCATCACAGCGGGCTTCCAATGAACTCATCGATTTCAGCATTGAAAAGGAGCCATTAGTTTTTTTCGTATACACGAACAACATGTGATAATATATTTGTCTTCTGTTGCACGCTGACTGTAACAATAAAAGAGACATTAGATGAAACACAGAATGGCTTTCACGCTTTTACTTCTTCTTGGTATTGTTGATCAGGTCGGCGATGAATACATTATAGCAGAGATCACGACAGACACAAACGCTGTGGTTACGATTGAGCTGCCAATAGACTTTCTTCCGTGCGATGTGCTGGAGGGAGATATGTTTTATTTTGAATATATCGATGGCGTAACAGAGATTCGATGCGGCAATCCAGAGTAGCTCTTATAAAATACATCTGAACATATCTAGCTAAGCACAGTATACTTCAATTTGGCAATTTGTCTTAACTGAAAGGATAGTGATAATGATTAGATGTTTTGTTTGTTTTTTACTTTTGATGCCGGGGTGTCGAAATAACGATGACTCAGGTTTAACTGATAACAGCGATGATCCCGCTGTTGATGCCCCTCGTGGTAGAATCTCTGGGTTTGTAAGTGATGGTGACGGTGTTCCTGTACAGGATGTAACAGTTACATCAACGGGTCGTTTCGCTACGACAGATGAGGATGGCTTATATGTTCTTGAGCATGTCTATCCTAGTGATAATATTGTTGTAGAGTTCTTGAAGAAGGGATTTGCAAAAAACTATACTGTCGTTGCCATTGATAGCTGGGAGACTGTTTCGTCCAATGCTACGCTTTTAAGAGTAGACGGAACAGGAACATTTTCTGGAGAAGTCGGAGGAGTTATTGATGTAGATGATGTAAGGCTGTCTTTTTCTGAAGGCTCTATCGTTGATGCAGAGGGCAAGACGTATAAGGAAAATGTAACAGCTGAGGTGACATATGTGAATCCGCACGTGGGTATTCTTGGCACACCAGGAGATCTATCTGCAATTGTATTTTCTGAAGGCAGTGACGATGAAGTAACAACAACCCAGCTTGTTTCATACGGAATGGTCGATGTAACGCTGTACTCTGAAGACTATGAGCTTCTTGCGCTAGCTGACGACTCCGTGGCAAAGGTTAGAATTCCTGTATTTAACGGGTCGTTTACGGGTAACGATGTCATATTTGATGGTGACGATCAAGCGCTATGGTCATTCAGTCCGCATCACGGAAAGTGGATCGAAGAAGGCGTTGGTGCGGTAATAAGCAATAATGGACAGTTATTCTTTGACTTTGAGGCTAGCCATTTTTCATGGTGGAATTGTGATCAGGGATTTGTCCCAACATGTGCAGAGGGTAGAGTTCGTGATGTCATCGGGTTCCCAGTCAAGGGAGCAGAGGTTAGATGCGACGGAGGACAGACGACGTCTATTGTCACCACTGACAGTGATGGATACTACTCGTGCAGTGTCATGGCAGGAGACAGCGTGCTCCTAACCGGTGCAACGACAGTTGGCAATGCTCTCTGGTCAGCGACAAGCGGAGCTCACTTTATTGATGGCTCGACATCCAGTGCCCAGGATTGCCAACCTTTACCAGACCTTCAGATCGATGTGTGTAGGATCGCAGGTGCCGTCACAGTTGAGAACATTAATTCATCTATTGGAGATGGCGGAATGGCAGATGCTGACCACTTTTCAGCAATCTTTTGGGACCCACCAGGCGATGTTGTATTTTGTAATGATCCCTGGGATTCTCTTGTAGAGGATAGTTGCTGGGTTGGCACAAGTGATGAAGTAGCTGGCCAATTTCCAGCGGGATCAGTGCCTGGTATTCCAGACGATAGCAAGTCAGTTGGTGCTTGGCTTGAGATAGACAATGGCAATAATCAGTATCGTGTGAATAGAGAGTATGTTGACGGCCGTCCATACTACAACTGGAATTCTCATGAAGACAATGGCATGGAAATTGTAACAGAGCGTCCGTCATTCTCTGAGAATGACACACTTGATGTTTTCGCATCAGGTGATTCCAGTAGCTATTTTGGAGAATGGAATGAGGAAGGTGTATTGACTGTTCCTGTGCAGGTTGAGTTCAGCGATAGAAGCTCAGTTAGCTGGGGCAGTGGCGGTCTTAGCATGAGGTATGATGGAGCAGGGTCAGATGAACATGTGTTTTTCATGGGGTCGTTTGAGGGAGACAGCCAGATGATGTGCAAGTTTTCTGATGACGGTAATCTAGTTCTACAGTCTTCTGACTCATATGATCTCCCGTCTGGGTGGGGAGGTCTGGGGCTTTATCACCTTGGTGTTACTGTTACTGCCGGACCCGATGGTCTGCCAATATGGTTACAAACATTTTCGGGAGAGACACTATCTGTGCAGGTGGTTAGGTGAATGACCAGGAATAGCTAATCGCTAATCCACGTTGATCCTGGAGCTGGGTGTCATGCGACATATGATGTTAACTGTTGAGAAGCATCAGCATGATCCTCTAGCTCCAGGTGATCTTGTAAGACATATATCTATTCACCTTTCATCCGGGATAGTCCTGGACGTCGACGTGTGGTCATCAGCTGTAGGTGAAGATGAACAGGTTGCACACGTTATGTGGGAGAACGGTACACAGACACGAGAGCTACGAGTCTTTCTTGACATTATTGATAAGGCTTAGCACATGCAACAGTGTGCATCATGTTGTATAATGTGCCCATAAGGAGAAAATACATGGCAACGATCAAGGAACTTCAGGCAGCTCTCACCGCCCTGGGCGTGGCTCGTCACGATCACATCAAGGCAGTGCGCGCGCGGAAGCATGACGAGTGGCTGGCTGCCGGTGGCTGTGAGACCTGC
>NZAS01000178.1 GCA_002686195.1 Candidatus Pacearchaeota archaeon
CTTTTGTGGTGCTCGGCTTGCGAACGCAACCAGGCTCCAGTAAGCGGGTTGGGAAGGATGCGTACAAGATGGGGAAGGTGGACCCAACGGGCGTTTACGTGGCTCCCATTCAGAAAAATGGACGACTTGGCTCTCCGGTTTTTCTCGATGATCTCAAGGCTATTTTAGCAGGCTTGGCTTCCACGGAAGTGGATGAAGGTAGGCTCGAGGTTGCTCCGTGGAAGGGCTATCGCGGTACCCTTCACGTCTCCGACATTCAAAGGGTTGACCAGCAGATCGAGCGTACCCAGAGACGAATATCTGGCGTGAGTCGCCAAGAAATCGATCGGGAGCTCGAACCCATCTCGCACCACCAGCGTTGGGCCACTCGCGGGTACGACTGGCAACGTCTGGGCTGGCGAGGAGTCAAGAAACAGCAGCAGGAGTACAAGCGGTGGCTGGAGGGGATCCGCAAACAATTGTTCGCGCATGTCACCCCGGAGGTGGCTCGGATGTTCAAGCCTGCCTACGCCAAGCCCACTAAGGCCCAACTAGAAAGCAACACCCCTACTTCCATTGTCGTGACCTACCCCATCTCGCGAGAGCTCGAGCGGGTGAAGGGGCTTGTTCCAGATCTTTACGTGCGGAAGTATTGAGGGATGAGCAAGTTCGACCTGGACGACTTTCTTGAAGGAGAAGAGACGGAGGCCCAACAGCTCTATCTCTTTGACGAGCGTGTACTGCGCCAGGTTCGAGCCCAGAGCCCTCCCAAGAAGACGCGGATACCCAGGGCGAAGCTGCGCCCCCCGTCGAAAGGGGCGCCGCTGAGTACCGTCGATCTTGGGGCTGGAGCAGGCCTCCTCTCGTTTGCGTTCTTTGTCGAAGGGTTCCGGATTACCGAGGCTTGCGAGATGGACCCGGAAGCCCTGGCTTCCCTCGACGAGAACTTCAACCACATCTTGAACGGTGGGTTCACTCCTTGGAATTTCCCCGGCCGACAACTGCCTGGTCAGAATGCGCCTTTCGTGAAGGTTGATATCCTCGATATTCCAGACGAAGAGTTGATCGAGCGAGGGATTAGCCCATTCGAGCGGGATCCCATCGGTCCTGGTGGTTTACAGTTCACCATGAAGGACTGGGAAGGTTTCGGTCGTCACGTTCGGGGGAAGAGGAGTGACACCGAGGCCTGTGACGCCAACTACTGGGTTCCCGATGTTCCCAAGGGAGGGATTGACGTTTTCATTGGAGGCCCTCCCTGTCAGCCCTATTCGGGTATGGGCCATGGGAAAGGGAAGTGGGACCAGCGCGATCTGTTTCCCCAGATTCCTCGCATTGTCTCTCACATTCAGCCTCGAGTCGTCGTGATGGAGAATGTCGCTGTTGCACTTTCGCCCCGTCACAAGGCCTGGTTTGATGCGTGGTGGAAGCTCATGGAAGAAGTTGGGTACGAGGGGACAACTTGGAGACTAAAGGCAGCTGACTATGGTTCTCCGCAGCTTCGAGAGCGAGCCTGGTTCGTGGCGTGGCCGAAAGGGGCGCCGTGGGGGCAGGCTCTTCGCCGTCCACCTCCCCCTACCCACGCCCATCCGAAGAAGGCCAAAGCGCTGGGTTTGGCCCCGTGGGAATCCGGGTTCCAGCGCCTGCACCAGGGGTGCTGCATGGGGTACGGATTGACGAGTTGCATCAATTTGAACAACCTCTATGGAAATTGTGCGATGCCCTCCGACCTGAGTCGTATGAAGGGGAATTTCCCTGTGTATTCTCGTCGATGGGAAGGCGTCTGTACCTGGGGCAGTCATTATCGCCCAGATGAGACCAATGACATTGCTGTTTCCTGGAAAACCTTGACCCAAGGGATGAAGGATTTCCTTCACAACTCCGCAACCCTGTTGAAGATGAAGCCGTTGGATTTTGCTGGCCTGGTGATGGAGGAAGACCCGGACAAGGTTGGAGCTCGGGGAACCGGCTGGCTGGCGCCTGCCCCGTGCCATCGTTCTTTCGCTAGTCGCGTAGGCGCGGGCTTGTCGGTGATGACCGGAAAACGAACGGGACCAAGGAAGAGAAAGTGGACCAAGAAAGAGATCGCGGGCCTTCGTCTCACGGAATTGAGTACCTTCAAGAAGCTCATGGATCTTCCTGTCTGGTACACCCTGGAATCCCCGGATCCCACACACAACTACGGCCAGCTTGGGAACGGGGTTCCCGTTCAGCTTGGGCGAGCGGTGGCTCGGCATGTATGGAGGGCGCTTGGAAGAAAGGTTCTACCAGATCCGCGTCAGTCGGGACTGTGGCCCATCATTTCCTCTGATTTCGGAGGAGGATGTAACCCTGCCTATGCGCTTGATCCATACGAGTTTGCTTCGGGTGAACGCAAGGACCTGGAGGGAGGGGGGATGCTCTCCCCCTATGTGCCTTCTCCGGCTGTCCTGGCGCTTGGCAAATCGCTTGAGGATAGGGGGCTCGGTAGCGGCGTGGCGCCCCTTTACACGGTGCGAGAGGTTCCGGCCGGAAAGAAGAAGCGCGATCCCAACGTGGTTCCCTTTGGCCCAGTGGAAAACGTCTACTGGTACATGCCCCAAGGGTGGGAATTCATCACCAACGTCATCGACCCGGTGTCTTCCGGAAGACCGGCAGACACGGTCATGGTTCAGTTTACGAAGGGAAAGAAGCGCTACAAGGTGACTGGAATGAGCTTTCGTGATGAGATGGAGGGGCACCCAGACGAGTCACCGCCTACTTTTCTGGGTGAGGAACTCCCGGCCATTCACCTCTCAAATTCTCCTCTTACGGTACACTGGCTCATTCTCGAGGAGAAGAAGGGTCGGACTTGGCGCGAGTCCTGGCGACGAGGACTTCCCTCGCTTGACCACGCTCTGATGGAGTTTGCGTTCCTGGAAGAGATCCGGTGATATGAGGATCGGTAGTAGGGTAGATGATAGTCTCTTCGGAGGGAGAAAAGAATGAGCAACTCAGCAAGAAACTGGATGATTGGAGGCGGTCTTGCCGCCGGGGCTCTGGCTATTATCTCCTCTAGTCGCACTCGCACTCAGGGGTCGTGGGCCAAAGTGTCTCCTCTTCAACGAGCTCTCTTGACGGCGGCCCGGCAGTACAAGGTCCAGCCGGAGGGTTTCATTCGCATTGCTGATTTTGTGATCGGTGCTGTGCCAGGAGAGAGCCGTATCTCAAATTTGCCTGGCATCAAAGACCCTGCAGCCAGTCTCCTCGCGGATATTCAGTACCTCGAAGACACGGACCAACTTCCATGGCTCCGCGAGGGGCAGAATGCGAGCTTGAGCGACTACGCAAGGCTCATTCGGGAGCGGATTCAGAACGACGAGTATTACACCCGCACCAACCTCTACAACACTCCCGATTTCTACGGGCTCCTCGCTTCCTGGGTTGGGCCTCAGATTGGAAGGCTCCTCAAGGCGGCTAGAACTGGAAAATTGCGTGTAAGCGCAGCCGCTCGGAAAGACTACACGGATGGCCAACAGGCTTTGACTGGAATCCCAGATCAAGACAACGCGTTTCCAAGCTCTCCCGAAGAGGCCCAGGTTCTCAAAACCCTATCGTCTTGGCACGATGGAATTTCGGAGGTTGGAGACTGGCTCGATGCGGTGCGAGCCATGGATCCTCTCGCCAACCGGATGCCCTACAACCTCAAAACTCCCGTGACTCTGAAACCAGGTGTGCCCAATTTCTACGGGGACAAGAGCAAGCAAATTCGACCCCTCACCATCGAGGAGGTCAAGAGGGCGTCCACTTTGTGGCACAAGGAAATCGAGCGCCAAACCCAGATGGGGAAGGTCATCCCCGGGAAACTCATCCACCAACTTCCCCAGGGATGGAGGGTGGAGAAACTTACCAGTCGGGCCCACTTGAAAGCGGAGGGAACGGTTCTCTCCCATTGCATCGGCCGGTCCAATACCTACTGGAACACCATCAATTCTGGGACCCACACGGTTCACAGTCTTCGTGATTCCAAGGGAATGCCCCAGCTCACCCTCTACCTTACTCTTGATGACCGTGGGAAACCCACAAGACTCGATCAAGCCAAGGGAAAGAGCAATCGGTCTCCTGGGGGGAGGGGAGCAGCGACGGAGGAGTGCTCCGAGCTTCGATCTTACATGGATTGGCTTTCCGGTGGTCCCCGTCATGTGCCTTCAGGTCACGATCTCAACACTTGCAAAACCAAGTGGGATCAAGAAGACCGCGAAAAGGCTGAAGCCCAGCGACAAGCTCGCGGCCCGCGGCCTGGCCCTCGTCGTCGCGGTCGTCGTCAAGGGGGAGACGACGAATGAGTGGAGGCGATCAACAATGGGGATCGGTAGGTGAGGGATCTCTTCGGACCCTCCTCATTGGCGGCGGTGTGGTGGCTGGTGTGGCAGCGCTCTGGTCCACCTCTAAACAGGGTTCCTGGGCGGTGTCTACGTTGCAGCGGTCGTTGTTGACTGGGTATCGTCAATACAAAGATCGACCGGAGGTTTTCGTTCGGCTTTCTGATTTCGCGGTAGCGGTTTTGACGGATAACTCGGGCCTTCCCGGGGTAAACCTCACTCGGCAAGAGCTTCTGAACGATATTACATATGCGGCTATCAAGGGACACACCGCCTGGCTTCGAGAGGGGGACGAGGTCAGTCTGCGTGATTATGCACGACTCCTTCGGGACATGGTGGCCAACAACGACTATTATGTTGAATCTGACCTTTCCACGGCGCCCCCTTATTTCGGCGCTCTCACGGCCTGGATTGCTCCGCAAATTGGACGCCTGTTGAGGGATGCCGAGAGGGGGAGACTAAAGGTAAGCCAAAAAGCTCGGAAGGAGTACAGGGAGGGGGCCCGGTTTCCCCGGGACGATGCCGAACTGGTTGCACAGTACCCCAGCTCTCCAGAAGAAGCACAGGTGATTTTGACGCTAAAGGATTGGGTTTCTGGTCTAGGCCCGGTTGGAGACTGGCTGGACGCGGTTCGAGCTCGAGACCCGCTGGCCAATTCGATTCCCTATGAACAGAAGTCGGGGGGTAAAATCACCACTCCGGCTATCCTGAAGCCAGGAGTCCCCAATCTCCACGGAGATCGGAAAAAGGGGCTTCGTGCGCTCGGGATTGACGAGGCCAAAGTTGCTTCCCGGTTGTTTCATTTTGAACTCGCCAAACAGGGCCTCGCAGCTCATGTCATTCCAGCGACCCTAGCGCACAAAATTCCTGGTGGTTGGAGAGTTGAAATTCTCCAGACTCGACCGCATGTTCAGTCCGAAGGAAATGCGTTGATTCACTGTATCGGGAGATCTCCCTCTTATTGGCGCTCTGTGGAGTCGGGTACACACGAAATCTACAGCCTGCGCACACCGGATGGCACCCCCCAGCAAACGGTGTATGTCCAGGTGCGGGATCGCGATGGAACACGGGTAAACCGAATCCTCCAATCCAAGGGAGTTGATAACCGCCTTCCAGGTATGCGTAAACACATTGTGTTGAGGGAGGAAGGGCCTCCCCGGGCCATCATTCACCAATGGTGGGCCGAGCCTCTACCCGAAGAATGCACGCAAATGAGAGCTTTCATAAAATGGCTCGAACAAGCGACGAATGCTCCCGTAGAAATTCAAACGAGTGACTTGCGTCCCTGCCGTGAGGTATGGGCCGAAGAAGACCGGGCGAAAGCTCAAGCCCAAGCCCAAGCTCGAGGACAGCGACCTCGTCCTCGTGGTAGAGGGCGTCGCCAGGAGGAAGAGGGATGAGTACGATTGCAAATTTGACCACCGTACGGGTGGCTGTCGGAAATGCCGTTTGGACGTTGATTACGATTCCCGCGGGAGCGGTGAGTCCCCAACTCAGTATCGAAGCCGCGCATCCCTGGGTGGTGAATCCCGACAATCCGGCCTCTGTGACAGAGGGGTTCTACCCAGGTAGTGGCTTGCCTTACACCCAATTGTCGGGGATCACTTTGACGGCTGACACTGGCATCTACGTCAACCCGAACGGAGGTGCCACAAACGCCGTCCTCATCTATGGCTCGTGAGTTCTAAATGCCGACCATCATCTACCCTCCCGGAGGTGGTGGAGGAGGAGGCAGCACAGCTTCCGCTGTCATCCTCTCTCTCACCGCTGGGGAAACCATCGCTGTAGGCGATGTGGTGCGTCTTCAGCTTACGGCTGAGGGTACAGCCGGGAGAGTGCTCAAAGCCCAGGCAAACACCCCCACAGACGGGAACGTGGTTGGTGTGGCCACTACTACAGCCGCGGCTGATGGAGATCCGGTGAGCGTCCAGGTGGGAGGGTTGCCGGCCATCCAGTTCGGCGCGAGCCTGGCAGCCACATCCAATGGGGTTCCCGTGTACCTCGATCCCACTACATCTGGAAGAGCCACGCTTACAGCCCCCAACGCTGTTGGCCAGGTGGTGGTTCACCTGGGATACTTGGTCGGTGCCACGGGAGCTACCCCAACCCCGACCGTGCTCTGGACACTAGAACGCATCGCTGATCTCTGATGGCGATTGCAAGTTTCAACCTTGCAATGCGTATCAATTGGCGCCTGGTCGCTGGTCTTTTGTCGTCGGAGGGAGATGCTTTACTCGGTCTCATGGGATAGAATCAGCCTCGCCTCCCTGCAAAAAAAATCTCCCCGTCCTAGGAGCTCATCGTGGCGAGCTATACCGGTTTTCTTGTTGTCGACAGTGGTCTTACCCTTCAGCCAGCCGCAGGTGACACCTCCACAGTGCTCGGGAATGTCGTTGTCGACCAAGATCTGACGGTCAACGGGACCTTTGTCACGAATCAGAGCGAAGAAGTCCTCATCCAGGACAACTATATTGACCTGAACTTCGCCTACGTCACAAATTCGGGCAAGCAGGGGGGATTCACGGTCAACTACTTGCCCACGGCAGTGACCTCGAACATCAATGGGGCCGCTTTCAGCAGCACCAGTGTGGTTGAGGTGGCGGCCTCGGCTGCCTTCGCGGCCGACGATATCATCATGGTATCGGGGGCCAACGACAAGTCCAACGACGGTATCTACATTGTGACCAGCCGCGATGCTGGTGCGAATACCATCACCATCGACACTACTCCTGCAGAGGCGTTCGCCAAGAATGCATTCGTCGCAGATGCGACGGTGGCGGGAGCTGTGACGAAGATCGCTGTGGCGGTTCTCGATGTGACCACGAGCGGTGACTGGCAGATCGGAAAGGGTGCAGTGACGCCCATCACCATGTCAGCCATCAGCACCGCCGCCGCCGGTACAGTGCTGGCCAACAATGTGCAGACTGGTGCCGTCAACCAGGCCTGTGTTTTCACTGCAGCAGGAACGGGAACGGCGTCACTGTCGTCCGCGAATAACTCGGCAACTGCGGTTTCCATCAGCGCTTCCAATCCAGCGGGTGGTACCCGTATTACGGGTGGAACCGGCGGGTTCGATGTAGACTTCACCAGTGCTGGCGATGGCGTTGGTGACGGCGCCATCACCATGAATGCCGCATTGGCTTCAAGCATCGGAACTGCGGTGGGCGAACTCACCCTGGCCGCCACCAACGCGACAGGTGGAGTGACCCTCAACGCAGGTTCGGGCGGTGTCGACATAGATGCAACCAGTGCTGGAACCGGAACGGGTGACGGTCCATTCAACGTGAATGCCGCTGCTGCATCGGCCATCGACGTGGCTGGAGCGAACCTGACCCTGTCGACCACGACGAGTGGAACTCTGGCTGCGTCCTCGGCGGGAGCCGTCGATGTGACCGCAGCTGCAGCCTCCCAATTCACTACGAGTTCGGGTCAACTCACCCTGGCAGCTACCAACACTGCAGGTGTGGTGCAGATCAACGCGGGTACGGGTGGTATCGATCTCGATGCAACCGGCGCTGGAAGCGGTTCGGGTGACGGTGCTTTCACGGTCAATGCGGGACTGGCTTCCAGCATTTCAACCACCGTGGGCGAACTCACCCTGGCCGCCACCAACGCGACAGGTGGAGTGACCCTCAACGCAGGTTCGGGCGGTGTCGACATAGATGCAACCAGTGC
>NZAS01000179.1 GCA_002686195.1 Candidatus Pacearchaeota archaeon
CATGTGAGATGGTTTGGTCACAGGATGCCAAAGAGTTTATTATTTCGATGGATGGAGAGTTTGCTGACAACAACGCTTTATCACCTAAGAACACAATCATGGGTCCTTAGCTCAGTTGGGAGAGCATCTGCTTTGCATGTAGAAGGTCAAGAGTTCGAGTCTCTTATTCTCCACAATTAACGGGGTATAGCGCAGTCTGGCAGCGCATCTGCTTTGGGAGCAGAGGGTCGTTGGTTCAAATCCAGCTACCCCGACCATATGAAACAAGGATTGAGTTATGAATAGCAAATATATTGAAAGACTTGAAGAGGATTCTGCTTTGATTAAAGAGTTAGGAGCATTTGCTTCTGTTTTTAATCCAGGGATTAGCATAGACACTCCGGGCGAAGGAAGGATGCAGTTAGATACTGCTAGTTGGAATTGGTTACGCCCACTACTTGAAGAGTTAATCAATTCCCGTAAAAACTTTCAACAGATGCATCTTAATGTCGGAAAGAAAGATTGGTAAAGATGAAAATTACTTTAACTGAAAAGTGGCACTCAAAGATTCTTGGGGCTACATTTCCAATAGGAACAATCTTCTTGTCTAAAAAATTAGACATTTGGACTTACCTATGTCCAAACGGATCTCATGGCGAGTGTTGCATTAAGGGCGAAAGACCTGGAGAGAAACATGTATAGAATCGGAAGCATTATTGAATACGAATTAAGAGGCGACGGGACTATTCGCACTGTACTTGTGCAGGACAAGGATGATGATATAAAGAATGGGCGACCCGGTTTTGACGGGTTGCTTCTTCCTGAAAATAAAGGCAGACAAGTCTGGGGATATGACTACCAGATTACAAAGATAATCAAATACTAAATGAAGATTACAAAAGCGGGAGAAAACAATGGGAATGGAGAATTAAAATGAGCGTAATGGGACCAGATGGAAAGATTCTTCAGCCCGGCGGAGGTTGGTGGTCACCTTATGGTGATACAGATGAAGAGATACAAAAGAATATACGAGCCAACAAGATGCCCAACGCACCCGATGTTGTTCGGGTTAATCCCGGATATTTTACCGGGTCAGAGAAGGGTGATGAAGAGTTGCATGACTTTCTTGGCTCAATCGGAGCATTGGGTGGGCAGGCAAAAGAGGAATACGATAAGAAGCAAAAATGAAATACACACTTGAAAATGTTACAGAAAATATTAAAGCTTGGTTTAACAAAGATCCTGTTAGACCTGAGTTAAGTGTTGCGTTTAGAACAAAAGAAGGCAGGGAAGTATTTGGGTTAAAGGATGAGTCTGGAGACTTTAAGGCTTTCTTGTGTCTATCTTACACAGTGGGCGTTCCAACGACCGTGGAAGAGTTAGATTACCTAACAACCATTGATGGTCGCATAGCAGTTCCTTATACAGTTTGGAGCTATCAAAAAGGAGCCGGTAAAGAGATTATAAATCAAGTTGCATCTTTGATGAAAACAAGAAAGGCTGTTACAAGGATTGTGACTTTATCACCACTAACAGAAATGGCTCGCGAATTTCATTTGCGAAATAATGCAATTGAATTACAGGCCAATGAAATCACTGCAAACTTTGAATATCTATTTAAGAGTATCTAATGGAAATGCACAAAGAAAAATATGAAGATCTCATGTTACGATTTGCAAAAGAGCTTCATGAGGTTGGCGTAACAGAGGATATGAGAAAAATCATTGAAGCACAATGCGAACGTACTCCGAACTCTGTTTCATGCAGTACCAACAGTGATGTAAGAAAGTTTCATTATCGCCACGATGGATATATGATTGAAGCAGTAAGGACAGTCGTTTTAACTGTAAAAAAATGTTAGATTATGCGGGGATAACTCAATAGGTAGAGTATCAGCCTTCCAAGCTGAATGTTGCGGGTTCGATTCCCGTTCCCCGCTCCATATAAAAGGAGTTTGTTTTTGAATGATTGCGTCTATATTTCTATATGCAGCAATAGGTATAACTGTTGAAATTGTATTTAATGCGTTTAGAATATATTTTTCAAAAAATGATAGAGACTTATCCTTAAAAGGAAGTGCTTCAATTTGGATGCTTCCTATCTATGGGTTTGGATTAACGTATGGTTTGGATTTTATTTTTTATACAATGTCATTAATCAGCGGAGGCAGTCTGCTAAGATGGGTTTCATATCCGTTTTGGGTCTGGGCTGCTGAGTTAATCATTGGTCTTCCAACGAAGCGAAAGCTGTGGGATTATTCAGATATAAAATATAATTGGAAAGGCGTTATAAGCTTTCAACACTATCCTGCGTGGATGCTGTTTGGAATTGCGATTGAAACGCTAAGGCCCTATACGGACGGTATTCTTCTGTAATTAAAATGTCTCTAATAAATAAATTATATACTTGGGCAGAAACCCATAAACTTATATCTCTATTTGTATTGGGAATAATAATTGACTTTTGGGCATGTTGGTATTCTTATGCTGTTGTGCATGATTGGATTGTCCTGCAAGCCTTTCTTGGGTTTGGGCTTCCTTTCTTAAATTTTCTTGGAGCGATGTGGTGGATAGACGAAAAAGATACTAAAGAACGATTAAAGATGACAACAGTTACTGCATTTTCAATGGTTCTTGGTTCAACGCTAATGCTCTTAATGGTAAGAGAAGGTTTTGGTGTTGGTGTTGATTTTATTCCATGAGGTAAAAATGAATAAGTATATCGTTTATGTTTTAGAGATTCATCAGGTTCAAATAGAAGTTAATGCTCTCGATGAAATTGACGCTGTTGACCAAGCTGCAAACGGTAATGGTCGATGGGTAGATAATTCTATGGAGTTTGTTGATTCTGTTGACTCTGATGAATGGATTGCTGAATTAATAGAAGAAGGAATAGACTAAAATGAAACGATGGAGTAAATTACAAAAGGCTATCTACAATCTGATGGACAGAAGTGATAACTTCCAGATTCATTGCAGAGCATATAGGATGCCAAAGTCTCAATCATCTAGTCCACAGATTCCTCGCTATTGGGTTACAATAGGCAAGGGTAAGGCCAAAGAGATTATTTGGGATTACCCAGGACATTTTGAAGTATATCCCTATGAGTGGGAAAGTGATGTTCCAGATATATCTATTCTAATTAGAGAATATATTGATACACCGAAAAGAGAAGTTAAATCAAAAGTATTTGAAAACGACAAGTTTGGCTTGGTTAATATTTTAAGACAATACGACAGAAGGTTTAGAGTATAATTATGTTGATAATTATATGTTTTATGGTTTTCTTTTTAGGCTTTTATGCTGGCTCTTATATTAGAGGAATAGCCATAGGCCGACAAGACTGGTGTTTGTTTAGATGGGACAAAACAGTGTTTGGATATAGACCAATAACT
Organism: Candidatus Pacearchaeota archaeon; assembly: GCA_002686195.1. The sequence goes on from NZAS01000179.1 coordinate 3,375, forward strand.
TTTGGAACAATGCTGCATCGTAATGATAAACTTGTGATGGGACTGCATTTTAATACTGACGGCCTTCCAGAAGAGGGTCTTAAATATACAGAAGATATTTATCAATAATTTACGAATTGGAGCTACAGAAATGAATTTACCAACTTTATATGGAAAGTCAACTAATGGCAAAATTAAAGAATGGAATATATCGGTTCTCAAAATGGGCGACGAAACCTGTTACATCGAGACTGAACATGGCTATGAGGGCGGCAAGAAACAACTTGACCAACGCTATGTTGGACAAGGCAAAAATATCGGTAAAGCAAACGAAACAACTACCTACGAACAGGCATGTTCTGAAGCTAGATCTGCACATAGCCGTAAAAAAGATTCAGGATATGTAGAAGACAAAGATAAGATTCCATCAACATCTGATGGGTTGTTTTTACCAATGTTGGCCCATCGTTATGACAAGCATAGTGCAAAGATAAAATTTCCCTGTTTGGTTCAACCAAAGCTGGATGGGGTTCGTATGCTTGCCAGAAAAGAAGATGGAATAGTAACTATGTGGTCCCGAAAGGGAAAGCTTATTGATATTCCAGATAAAATTAATGAGCAGCTTTGTCTCATGCTTGAAGATGGACAGTCTACAGATGGAGAGTTGTATGTTCATGGCTGGACATTTCAGAGGATTATTGCCGCTGTAAAGAAGAAGCGTGACGACACAGACCTGCTTGAGTATCACATTTATGACTCTCCACACCCGACTCTTCCTTTTGAAATGAGATTGCCACAGAAGGGAATTGGAGCAACTCTTTATCCGCACTACTGTCAAAGCTGGACAAATAATGGAAAGAACATTAAGTTTGTGGCTACATATGATGTTGTTGACCAAGCAGAGTTTGATGTATTTGAGGGGATGATGGTTCAGCAGAACTATGAGGGGATGATGGTTCGCAATCAAAATAGCCTCTACAAGTATAAGCATCGTTCATATGATTTGCAGAAAGTAAAAAGATTTGTTGATGATGAATTTGAAATCATAGGCGGAAAAGACGGGTCTGGCAGAGAGGCTGGAATGATAGTGTTTCGCTGCATTACTGGCGGCGGGCTTGAGTTTGATGTACGACCAAAGGGAAGTCACGAAGAAAGAAGAGAAGTTTTTAATAACCTAGAAAAGTATATAGGAAAACATTTGACTGTACGCTATCAAGAGCTTACAGACGATGGCAGACCACGATTCCCTGTGGGAGTTGTCGTAAGAGATTATGAATAAACATAAAGGAGAATAAAATGAGCACAACAGATCACACAGACATTATAATTCAATCATTGTCACAGGATATAGCACAGCTTCAAGAGCGAGCACAGCTTCAAGAAATGATGATTATGCAAATCATCGAAACACTCGCTGCTGTTGGTATTATTTCTTTTGAAGAAGAGGAAGAAGAAAGTTCAATTATAGAGCCATAATATGAAACTAAAAGCTTGGCGACACCACCCTTATGCTCTTCATCCTGATAGTCTTTTAAAGACCGAAATTAGAGAGAGCAAACTTCGCAGACCAAATGGTCTGAACACTCGGAGCGTTCCTTCTGTTCAAATGATTGTTACAAACTATTGTGGTAATTGTCCCAAACTTAGCGGAGTTTTCCGAGGCCCTAAGTATGAAGTTTATTTAGAAGATTCTGAATATAATATTAAAACAAGTTATGGAAAAAACTTTGAATCGCTTGAACAGGCAAAGTTTGTTGCCGATATAAAGCTAATTGAATTAGGCTTTGAAATAGAAGAACCATTTTTATTAGAGGTTAAAATGTCAGATAAAAAAACTGATGGTATAGTAAGTGATGAGGATTGTTACTTCACCTGCATTAGCTGTGACCGTCCGGCCAGAAAGGTAGACAGAGGCAGATGTATAGAGTGTTATAATAAAGGGTTTGACAGCAAGACGGAAAAGAAGAAAGCAAAGCCTCATATTGATAGATTTTTGGCTAACGATCCAATAGAATGGTAAATAGAATGGTAAACATGGAGATAGAGAGAACGCTGGTCGCGTCCACTATTCATACTGAAGTTGACGACATTGACTTACTACATATGGACGAACAGTGGAGGATGAATCAGTATGAGCATGGGATTATGATTTATATAGGCGACGAAGAGGCTATACAGACTTTTTCGTCAAATTTTAGCGAAGGGCTTAAGCTTCTTGTTTTATTTGCAGTATCATTAAATTGTAAGTATTTAAAGCTAGATGCCGATGGACCCATTTATGAGGAGTTTCCAGAATATGATTGGTAAAACTTATTTTTTTGAAATTACTGGAAGTGGAAAGTTTCCACACAAGCTTTTGGCAGAACAAAACTGCTTTCCAGAAAAAAATAACGATGCAGTGACTGCGTTTGAGAGGGCCGGTTCTAACAGGACCATAAGGATGAAAAGCATAACGCCTCCCAACGTAGACCTATGGAGAAGCTATGGCTGGAGTATACATGCTCTGTCCCTAACTACCCCTCCAGAGGATTATACGCTTTATCACACCTGGCCTTGTTAGCCAACAAAACTATGAATAGGAGGGGCGTTATGCCGAGTGTACTATCCACCGTTTGTTCGTGAAGCGGCAATGAATAATGAGCAACCATTTCACCTTGTAGCGTGGGCGAAAAAGGGAAGCTCTTTTCGATATGGAGTTAATTCAAGTGACTGCTCTACTAAGTTCAAAAGAAAGTATAGGGATGGTCAAACAGGATATCACCTTCATGCAGAAATGGCTTTGCTGAAAAAGAGCAAAGAAGGAGACATTGACACCATTCATGTAATTAGATTTAAGAAGAATGGAAACGTAACTATGGCAAAGCCTTGCTTGTATTGTCAAAAGTTTTTACGACAATATGGAGTAAAAAAAGTTTACTATACAAATTGGAATGGAGAATGGGATACTCTTAAGCTTTAATCCAATTTTGTTTGCACAAAAATAATTGCTATTACTGTTCTGCCAAGCAGTAGACTTTGTGTCCTTTAGAGGTTTAATATTAGATGACAAAAGAACAAGACTTAAAAGAAAAGGCCGAAAAGGCTTGTGACAAAAAAGATTCTGATTTAATAAAGCTTTCCAAAAAAGATCTAAAAAGACTTGAAGAAGAGGAAACTGAAAAAAGAAAAGAAGAATTAGAAGAGTTGTACGCTATATATGGTGGAGATTAACATATAGAGATCTCTTACTATTCTCAATAAATAGGGAGAGACTTTTGTGTTTAATAGCTTTTTAGGTCTAATCAAAAATAAAATATTTTTAATTTTATTGCTGATTATCAATACAGTAGTATTTATTTTAGGGTTTGTTATTGAAGATATAAACTTAATGGTTTTATCTGTAGTGTCTTATGCAACTGTCTTGCTAAGCTTAGAGCTAAATAAAAAGCCTCCTGACACAACGGATGATTGACCAAGATACAAAACATTTAATTGATATATTAGGAAATGAAATAAAGCCTGGAGATATTTGCGTGTTTTCCGTAAAGGGATGGGGTATGGAGGCTGGTGTCTTTATAAAGGAAACCCCAAAGAAATTATCTTTCAGAATCCCCTGTTGGTGGTGCGTAGACAAAGAACAATTTTCTGTATCTTCTATAAATAAAAATAATCAATATCAAAAAGTTTTAGTGTTAAAAAACCCTTTGTTTTATTTAGATGCAGAAAAGATGGCTTCTCTTATTAACATAAGAGATGTATTAATCAATAAAGGAATTTTAAAAGAGGATTGTGATAATGAGCAAAGTTACGAAGGCTCGAAAGAAAACCAAAAAGATTCGTTATAAAGTAGGAGACATTGTAGAGGTTGAAACCTTTGCGGGACCAAATATTTATCAGAAAGTTAAGAAGAAGATAAATAGAACAACAAAGTGGAAAACTATGGAAGACATAACCGTTGAAGGGTTTGATGGGGTTTTTGTACGAAGAAAAGATTTGTATTCTTTAAAGAAAGCGTGTGTTCCCTATACGGGAAAAGAAAAGCTAAAAGACACTGAAAGCTTCTCTTTTGATTGGCAAATATTAAAAATAATCAAAAGAAAATAATAAAAATATCATTAACAATGATAATCAGGTAATTTCATATTATATAAATAGAACACACAAATAGTTGGGACACCCTTGTTAGCGAATATTATTTATTTCTCACTCCTTTTTTCCATTGGACATGGTTTGGGATGCTTAATGTTTTATTGTATGCATCGTTTTATATTTCATGGAAAGCTTGGAAGGTTGCCAATATTAAAGCGTATACGAAAAATTCACACAACGCATCACGCAAAGCCAGATGATTTAGAAAAAGCTTTCTTTCCCAATTGGGCAAAGATGATGATAGCAGCTACAATGATTGCGGTTGGCTTTATAAGCCTGCCTTTAGCAATAGGCGTATGTTCTTTCTTTCCCGTCTATGCCTATAGACACTGGACGGCTCACAACGGATCTAATATGCCTTGGGCAATCCACCATATGAATCATCACTTGGTTAATCCTAATAAAAATTTTGGTGGGATATACCCGGTTATTGATGTTATCTTTAGGACCAACGAAGCAATTAAATAAATTTATGAAATATAGTATTGACTATAGCAAGCCCGTGCTTAACTTTTAGGCTAGAGGTATATGGAGCGGCAGCGCAAATATAATCAGTCAAATATTGATTGACTAAAGTGTTAAAATATGACAAACTTAAAATTTAAAGCAATTCGAAAATGCTATGGATTTGAATGGGAATCGTATAAAAATTCAATAGACAATAAATTTATTGCAATTTGTCATGCGTTCTCTGGTTCAGTAGAATCTAATACATGGGACGGATTGTGGGAAGAGATTTTAACAGCTTCTAAAGAGCGACGAAAATCTGAAAGAAAGAAAAGAAAATGATTCTTTCCAGCAATCCTTTAATGGAGTCAAAAATGAAATATGAAATTGACAAGTTTAAGGTTAATTGGACAGAAAGAGTTAGGGGCAGATTATCAAGTGAGCCAACCAGAATTGTTACCAGTGTAACAGGATATTCATATCAAATTGATAGTTGGCAAAAAGATTATCTTAAGGAATTTACCTCTAAGCTATATAAGACAAAAGTTATAACAAAAATTAACAATGATGATAGTACCGTTACCATTACTATTTCAAGATTAGACTGTCCAAGGAGGGACTAGAGAGAGCTATGAAACATAATACAAATTCTTGGTTATCAAGCACCGAAGAAGATCTCCCGAATAATAATCATAAAGAAGAAAGCTTCCACAGTGAAAACCCTTCAAGCGAGGGATATGATGATCAATGGGACTATATGTATGAAGACATAGAGTGGTATCGACAAAAAACAAAAATTAGAAAATCAGAAAAGAAAACTAACAAAACCAATCGCGATTGGTAATAGGAGTTTATATGCAATCTTCTGAACTTATTAGCTATGCTGCTAAGAATTATCCAGTCTTGCCTCCAGACCAACAAAAGGTCTTGATTAAATCTTGGCAAGATAGTGACGACCGTGCCGCTCTTGATAAGCTGGTGTTGTCTAATCTAAGAGCTGTATTCAAAGAAGCCGGAAGAATTAAGAGAAAAAATCATTATATATCATATGATGATTTGGTGCAAGAAGGAGTGGCAGGATTATTAAAGGCTGCTAACATGTTTGACTCGGCACAGGGAGTTACGTTCTTAACATATGCTATGTGGTGGGTTAAAGCCAATATGCGTCGTTATGTCATGGACTATAGATCTGTGGTCAGAATGGGAACGACCAGGGCAGATAGGGCTATCTTCTCTAATCTGTCTAAAGCTATAAAGGCGGCAGAAGAAGAGGGGTTATCTGGAGAGGGGAAGCTTTTAAAGGTCGCTAACATATTAGGGGTTAATAGAGATTCATTAGACCAAATGTTGGCAACGCTAAAAGGTTTTGACGTAAGACTTGACACCCCAATAAAGAATGATGGAGAAACATTAAAGGTAAATCTGCTGAAAGACTCTGGTTGTTTAGAGAGTAATATTTTTGATTTAGATGAAAAAACTTTTCTTTCAGATGCTATATCTGAAATAGTTTTATCATTACCAGATGATGAAAGCACTATTATTAAAAATAGATTTTTGTCTAACGACCCAAAAACTTTGCGAGATTTAGCAAAAGATATGGATATCTCTAGAGAATGGGTTAGAAAACTAGAGATAAAAGCTTTAGATCGAATAAAGAAAAGACTAGCCAGCAAATATGATGTAAAGGAGTATTCGCAAGATGGTTAATGAATA
>NZAS01000180.1 GCA_002686195.1 Candidatus Pacearchaeota archaeon
ATATACTTGTACCCAAAAAGTAGTACGGATTTGCGCGCGTTTTGGGACCTAAAAAACCCCGGCGTCAGGGGTTAGTGCCACTCCCAGGATGGGAGATTAAGTGACAGCGTCTGCGGTGTTGTACCAGTATCGGAGAGTCTCGCCGGTTCCGAAGTGGTACCACTTGCACCGCATCCTGGTTCCGTCGTGGTTCACTTCGATGACCTCGGCTCCCCGATATTCTCGGAGGTTGACGCGGTCACCGACCTTTACCTTACGGGGCCCATTTTCTACGAGCATGTGATCTCCTTGATGTCGCGGAACAGGACGTAAGCAACGCCCAAGAGACCGCCGATCAGGATTCCGTTCGCCGTGTATACGAGCCCAGCCTCTACAAGGCTTTCGTACACCTGGCTCGACAAGTAACCGAAAAGACCGGTCACTATAGCGAGTACTGCCCAGTTAGGGCTTGCTCTTGCGGGCATGGTTCTCCTTGAATTCTTCCCGCCGCTTGTGCGCGCGCAAAGCTTGCGCTTCAAGCAACAGGATGCGTTCGTTATCAGCAAACTCTAGGGGGTCCCCGTCCTTGGGCATCTGCGGGGCGTCCTCTAGGCGTGGGCCATCTGGGTCTTTTGCCATACCTTCCTTTGTGAGTTAAATGAATGTCCACACGAACCTTCTGCCAACCATCCGTTAAGATGGTTGAAGCATGGTCTCCCGCTTAACGGGTGGCTGGCAGAAGGTTCGTGCTTCCATTTACGGCAGGCGTTTTTGGAACGCGCCTTTTTCTTGTCGGGGTGCTTCCCCTTTTTCTGACCACGCAGATGCATGGCCAGTGCGATGGGATTCTTTTTTGCCATCATTATCCCTTTAAGGGCCTGGCTGCCCGCGAGCGACTTTTTCCCGGATAACCCGGCTGTCCTGCGCTTTGCCTCGCTAGGGGGTTGTTTGGGTTTTCGAGCACAAACCTCACCTTGGGTGAGTGTAGCTCGCGTTCCATTCCCCGAAGCACTCGGCGCACGCCTTGCTTATTAGTCGCTCACGGGCAGCAAGCTGCGGTTAGTCCCTCTACTTATGCAGAGGGGACGGATTGGTGCGAAGCGGCTTAACCTCGCTGCGAAGCGGCTCGACATGGCTGACCAGCGGCTGCACCGCACAGCTGAGCGTGAACCTTTCGAGAACCCCTGCCAACTCGGGGTTGTACTCCTTGTAGAACGCTATCTGGCGAGCAACGGTTTCGTTGCCCTCGACTGCCTTGAGATAGCGAACCCGGTTTCCGATCAGTGCGAACGCCGCGGTACACCCGAGGATGACCAGGATAGGCATCACCAAGGGCGCTACCGCCCAGAAGCCGGGGCCGAAAAGGCGGTCCAGGTTGAACGGCCGGGTCCACCAACGCATGTACGCCACGAACATGCCAATCATGATAATTCCAACCACGACCAAAAGCAGCTGGAGTTGCCTCAGAGATTTCTTATCCACGATAGCCTCCTGAGAAGTGGATGCCGGGGGAACCAATTTCCTTAGGCACATACTTGTGCCAAAATACGCAGTCGGATTTGCGCGCGTATTTAGCTGCGCAACTACCTGTGATTTATATGCGTACGTACGTATTATTCATTTGAAATGCTGGTCCAAGACATGCGGGGAAGCTCCGTGGTATTTCCAACTAGCAAGTATCTGACGGGCTCGTCGGAGCCGTCCTACAGGGCGAGGCTTACGGACCAGGGGTGCCTTCAGCCGCTGTATCCGGGATACCCCGTACCGGGACAGAGCGTCGTCCAAGCTAACTTGTCCTTGTACGCTATGGGGCAAAAGGAGTTTCTGGCGTCGATTTGGGAGCAGTGTCCTACGGGGAGTGATTAGATGGCATTAGATGTAGTCACAGGCCAAATGGGGTCTGGAAAGAGCACTCTCGCTAAGAAGCTCAGGGACAAGTACGACATTGTAGAGGGGACGGATCTAGGAGAGGTCGTAGAGGGCAAGTGGGTAACTCCCCCAAAAGAAGAACGAGTTCGCCTTGGTAAAGAAAAGGAAAAGCGGCTGATAGAAGCCCATAGGGCGGGTAAGCGTGTTCTGTTGGAGGGCGTCCCTCCTGGGATAGAGCATTACCCAGATGTGATTAGTGAAGCTGATCGCATGGTGACCATGGACCCTGGGTACCTAACCCGCATGCTTCGTTTAGTGGGTAGGTCCTTTGACCGGGGCACTTCTCTTACGTCCGACATTCCTTTTGCCCTTAGGTATGGAGATAAAGAGGTTAAGTCACTTGAACGCTTACGAGAGCTCATAGCAGACCAACACACCGTGGAGTCCTCCGAAGAGGCGGAGAAGCTATTGGAGGCTGTGCTTAGTAAGAAGGCGTCGGTAACTGTCCCCTATAAGCTCCTATTAGAAGCAAACCAGGATCCCTTTTTACGAGGGTATGTGCATCCTAGGAGTAAAGAGAGAGTCCGGGCTCCTATTATTCACGAGGGGGAGATTGTAGGATTTTATTCCCCCCGGGTAAACGAGGGGACAGGGCGACACCGTGTGGGGGCAATCTATGTCAAGCCGGAGCATCGGGGGAAAGGCCTGGCCAGTAGAGCCATTAGCGACTATGCGGGAGACAGGCCGGCTAACGCCTTCGTGGGTGCCGATAACGAAGCGTCCAGGAGAGCCTTCTTAGCGGCGGGGTTTGTGGAGGGAGAATACGATTCTAGGCAGGATGGGCATTGGTTCTATAAAGGAGCCAAGACCAATGTATTGCGGGAGGCTCTTAGTAAAAAGTCATCGGTAACCAAAGAAGACATCCACAACCTAGCGGACGACCTGAACATCCCTTGGGACGATGACCCAGACTTCATGGACTATTCTGAGCGCGTAACGGGAAAGACGTGCCTGGATAAGATGACGCCGTCAGAACTTGAGGACCTAAAGAAGTCTCTTAAGGGACGGGCGAAGACCGCAAAGCTTACGCACCCCGAGCAGCGCTTGAAGGAGCGTACGGGACTCCCACTATCTGCGTATACCAAGTTAAAGAAGGCCCTCAAGTCCAAAGGATTTAAAACTCCTAAGGGCGTGCATCACTTCAAGCTGGACGGCGAAGGGTACGCTGTAGTCAAGAACGTTAAGGGAAAGCCGGTCATATCGTCCTTCCTCACGCGGCACATGGCGCCACCCGGCCAGGATCTCACTGCGCGCGTAGGTAAGGAACTAATAGAGAAGTCTCTGCGGGGCAAGGGCAGGTTGAAGTCTGGATCCGCAGAAGAGTTTGCCCCAGGCATCCCCGCGGACCGGAAGACACATGACCTCCCTACAACCAAGGCCAAGTGGCGGTTGGCCGTACAACTGCACAAAGCGAATAAAGCAGGGCCACACTGGGACCTCCGCTTGGTGGATCCCGAGTCCGGACATGCACACTCTTGGGCGGTGCCTAAACGGGAATGGCCGACAGCTAAAAAAAGGCTTCGTTTGGCTATTATGCAGCCTACACATACAGCGGATTATTCCACCTGGCAGGGAACTATCCCCGAGGGAACGTACGGCGCAGGCGATGTTGAGCTATTGCGCGACGAAGAGACGGACGTGGATGTCTCTCCGGATGTGGTGCGTTTCAATGTCCCAGGCGTGGGTCCGATGGTTATGCACAGAGGGGAAGGGGATCAGTGGAAACTTCTTCTTGGAAGGACGGGTACCCAGGGAGGGACTTGAACCCTCACACCGTATAGGTAGCGGATTTTAAGTCCGCCGCGTCTGCCGTTCCGCCACCTGGGCTTGTAATTGTCATACTACGTGGAAGAGCGTAACGCCTTCGCCAATTGTTTCAATACAGCCATGAAGGTCATGCGAAGGTCCGCTTAAATAGGTCAGCGGCCGTGACAAAGTTCTACGTAAATCAACTCCGAGGATAAAGGATATCAGAGCGACCGTGCGGGGTTTTCAAATATTTTCCGTGAAAATAATTGCAAAGCCGGCTTAGGGAGCGTTGATTTCATTTATGTGAGGCAGTTTTTGTTTTTGTAAAGATTGCCCAACGGGTGTCGCGTAGCGCGACGTAGCTCTGCGAGTGCACAGGCTAAGCTAGAACTTTAAAGGTCGAGGATACCCAGATGGCTTTGTAGGGCGTCCGCTAGTTTGTTTTGGGGGATTTCCTGAGTAGAGAGTAGGTCGCGAAGAGCGGATTCCGCGGTGTGCGGTGCCAACTTTGCGCGCGTAGCTGCAGCGATAAAGTCCACTTTACGTATCAGTTCGCGCTCTTCTAGAAGGGTGCGCATTCTTTGCGCAAACATTTCTTGCTGTGTCATTTGTCGTCTTCTAACTCCAGTTTTACGGAGACGTCCTCCAAAGAACACGGGTGCTCAGGGTCTGCCAGATCGACACCGTCTTCCAGGCTTACTAGAATCCGGTTGCAATCGTTGCATATGGCGCTTCCATCGTGCTCATCTAGATCCTTATGCCCACAAGTATCCGGACTGGGCACGCCTATTCCCACAACTTCTTTCCGCATCATAATTTCACCTAACGAATTTGTACCTTCAGCCGAAGTCCGCCGGAGCTCCAATTGGATCCCGTCGGCCATCGGAGTTAGTTAGTGGATATCTCGAAGAGATACTAACAGTCAAAGGCGTAGCGCCTCTATTGTTATCCTAAGCTTAGGTGAGGTTCGGTTCACGTTATTTCTGCCCTCGAGTATGATCAGCTCACATCGAGTAAACTAAAAGGCGGTTAATAAGGCATAACCTTTTTAGGCAGAATGGTAACCTGACGAGTCTGGTTGCCCGGTTAGCACCGGGAACAGACTGTGGAGGAGTAACGCCTCCTGTTCCTAAGAACTTCGCTGAACCGTTGTTCTTATCCGCACACTTTCGCAAGCGTGAGGAACGGTGTCCCCGACAAAATTTCGAAGTAAGACGCTAGAGCACCGCGTCTCTGGAGTTGGGCCCATTTCCAGAAGACCTCGTGCGCATAGGTTTATCGCCTGGACCTACGTCATTTTGTGGGGTAAGTTCGACAAGGGCTTAAACTCGTCTCACTCGAATACTTATAACAGTAAAATACGCATATTTATTCGATAAAATCCCCCCTGTTTTTGGAGTCGAACGTGCCCAGAAAAATAAGCGCTGTAGGCGTAACCCCCTCGGTGGGGGCCCTATTTGGCGAGAAGTCTTTGTCTGATCTAGGTTTGGATACAGAAGGCGTGGTGAATTTGGGAGAAGAGGAACCGGAAGAAGTTTTAGAGGTGGGCTCTGCGGAAGAGTCTGAAGAAGAAAAGCCCCTCACTGAGGGAGAGCGGGAGACGCTGGACCGCTTAGCTCTGACGCCCCACGAACAGTGGGGGGAAGAGTTAGAGCAGAACAACATCTCTCCGGAAGAAGCTTCCCGGATATTGGACAAGGTCATGTCCACGGGGAAATACGAGGAAACGTACAAAGTCGGGAATATGCAGTTTCGATTACGAACCCGATCCACCGTGGATGCCGATAGGACCATTGAGATACTACAAGACCAGCGTCCAGATCTTACGGGCGTGTTTTCTCACCTAATTGCACGTATAAACTTGGCGTCCAGCCTGGTGTTCTTTGCTAAGGACAAGTTTCCGCATACGGCACCGACGGATGAGAATCGCACCATCTTGGATAAGGAATGGCGGTCCAGGTATCGGTACTGTTCCAGTCTTCCTGCACCGACGTTTTTTATGCTGTCCCAGGTGCTTCAGCGTTTTGATCAGAAAGTGTCCCTGGCGTGTGACGCGCGTAGCCTAGAAAATTTCTAGCGACCCCGTGGGGGAGTGCTCGCGCGGAGCTGCTTATGCGCGGAATAGAGCTTCCTCCACGGGGGAGCGTACAGAGCGCAGTTATGGAAGAGATGATTCACCGCGAACGTGTTCGTGAGTGGAAGTCTGCTGAATTGCAGGTTTTGAACTACGCGTTCCAAGCTACCCGGAATGAAAAACTTTTTGAGGAATTAGCGGGACATGTGTCTAACATTATGTCGATGGCTTTACATATGCCGGAAGCCTATCAGATAGCAGAGAAGCCTAGTCCGGATGTTGACGACAACAAGTTGAAGTCGGACCAGGAGTACTTGGAGTTGTTAAATAATATGCCGCAGGACTTGTAATGGCTGATGACGTTACCTTTTCTGACATAGCGCAAGGCTATTCCGGTGCACAGCGCACCATGTCTGATCTGGGTTTGTTGCCCGGAACCTTCAGACCTATGGACGGTGGTGGAGCGGCTTTCCAAGTACCCACGCCTCCTCCGCCTCAGTTTACCCAGGTTGTTTCCACGACCAGCCCGTTTCCGGCGGCTTCACCTGTGTTTGCGGGGGCGGCGACGCCCAGGCCCCCACAGTTCTCGTCACAATTTGCTCCGCAGATGCCGTCTATGTCGGGTCCCATGCCCACGTATATGGCGCCGCAGGCACCTCTACCTCCACCGCCGGCACCCCCACAGCCCATGTTTTCCCCGGGTACTTTTTGGGGTGATCAGGCTATGGCCAATAATTGGCAGGTGCCCTTTGGAGGGGGTGCCGTGGCATCCGTACCTATGGGTATGAACGCCTCACAAATGCGTATGGCGGCAGCCCGTCGCAACGTTAATCGCGGCGAAGACTGGGCGATGACGGGGCTGAGTGCGGCGTCTTGGGGAGGAATGGGCGCAGGGGCAATGGCGGGGTTAGGGATAGGTGGCGCGACCATGGCGGGCGTGGGTGCCGCTGCGGGAATGGCTGTTGCGCCTTTGATGGCTGCAGGTGCGTGGGCAGATGCGTACCGGGGTCAGGGCCAGCATCGCGAAATGGTTGAAGGTATTTTTGGTGGAATGCGCATGGGAGGCGGTATGGGCTCCCCCACGGGCGCTGGGATATCTGCCACGGCTGCGCAGCAAGTAGCGTCACAGTTCAGGCAGATGGGCGCCGCAGACACTCGTTATAGAGAGACGTCTGAGGGAGGAGACTTCACGTCTACGCTGGGTATGGGTATGGGCATGGGGCTCATGCAGGGACACACGGGCAACGTAAAGGACGTAGTAGCGCGCGTTAAGACCTTGGCCGAGGTAACGCGCAGCATGATGCAGATGGGAGAAGGCATAACGCAGCAAGATGCCATGGAGCTTCAGGCCATCGCGCAGGATATGGGTATCGGTACGGGCGGGTTTAGATCTCGCCAGGTAGGTCAGAAATTGGTGGCGGCCGCCCGCGCGGCAGGAACGTCCTTGGCGGGCGCTGTTCAGGCGGGGCAGGCTGGTGCGCAGCTCTTTAGCGGAGCAGGTCTCAGCGCGGGACTTGGGCTTACGACGGGCGCACAGTCCATGGCCATAGCTGGCGGGATGGCTGGCGGGATGTCTCCGAATCAACTGGCCATGTTTGGCGGGCAAAGCGGCATACAAGCCTCCCTAGCGGGGTCTCAGGCCCAGTTCTTGTCTAAGAACATGTCCAACATAGTGTTGGGGTCTTTAGGTCAGGGAGAAGGCGGCTTTAATATAAATCTGGGGGATTTGCAGGGAATTATTGGCGGAGGCGTGACAGCTGGGGGAGCCCGTAGAGGTATGCAAACTGCTTTGGGGGGTGAAGATCTAACAGCAGGACAGCGCTCTCTTAGGATGCAGTTTCTGCAGGAGCAGATGCCAGATTTGATGCGCGATGCCCAGTCACAGATGACGGGCACCAATGCCATGGTAATGCAGTTGGCTACCGCAGCCCGAAAAGTGAAACAGTCTCAAGGCGGAGATTCGCCGCTAACCATGTTTTCGGCTTTGTCTGCAGATGTGGGCGAGGAACGTGCGCGCGTTTTGATGAAGTTGGTGCGAACGCCCGGGGCTGTAGAGGGGCTTAGGACCGAGGCAGCTACAGTGCGGTCGCGACAAAACGAAGCTAATGCGCAGGGCTTGGGAGCGCAGCGTACTTGGAGTGCCCGGATAGGGCGGGCGTGGGACTCGGCTTTTGGCGATTTTGGCGTAAGCGACGCTGACAAAGCTCGCGCGGCTAGGTTGGACGCTGCACAAGAAGCGGCGGGTGGAAAGCGGGTCGGCCTCACCATGGGTGATTATCTGCAAGGCGCCGAGGGCATGGGTCTCGAAGATATAGCTGGCGGCATGGACATGACGCGGACGTTTAGGGGCCAAGGAGCCTTTGACGACGAACAGCTAGAAACCGCAATGCAGGCTTTGAATCCGGATTTTGAGGCGGCTGGCGGCGGCTTTTTTCAGGGGGGGTCGGAGTTTTTTGGCGGCTCTTCGTTAAGTGGAGGCACTAAACGCAAGATTATGGAACAGGCCATGGGCGAGTTTTCCGGAAGTCGGGGCTTTCTCGGAGAAAGGCGCGGGTTCATGGGTGCTGGCGGTGGGGAGCGGGGCGCTGCGCAGGCTGGCTTGCAGTTTCTACAAAATTTTAGAAATGACGTGGGTAAAAATAAGGGCGTTGACGCGGGGTTGCTTAAGACCGGAACCAGGGCTCTACAGAAAGCCATGGCGAAGGGCGTAATAGGCGCAAGCAAAAATAAGAATTTTACAGGGCTGACGCATAAGAAGCTTTTGACTCAGATGGAGGCCGCGGTACGCGCGGATGGCAGGGCTAAGAATCTTCCGGCGAGTGTCATAGAAACCACCATAAATAGTCTGCGCATAGAGAGCGGCAAGTTGATGGGGGCCGCTGCGGCTGGCTTGGGAGAGGGAGGCGGAGGCCTACTAAAAGGGGAAGCAGAGACTGTTTTTGCGGCAATGGAGGAGCGGATTGGAGGCCTCACCAGCCTCGGTTTGGGTGACCTCACTTTTAGGGAGATGGGGGATAAGCAGGTAAAGGATTTGGCAGCGTCTGCGACGGGCGGCGTGACCACGCACACGCGAAGCAAACGAGGCCACAGGACCACAACAACCACCGCCAATAACTTAGCCCAGCAAATGGGCATGAGCGCAGAAGAAGCGGAGGGCTTTTTAGGGAACTTGGCGGATGCGGGCTTCTCGGAGGACGAGCTCACCGCTTTGTTTTCAGAAGGCGGGGGATCTCTGGACGAGGATCTCCGATTGAAAATTGCGGGTATGGATGACGAAGGGCTTAAGACACAGATAAGCAAGTTTAAGGGTCTGGGCGGGGGAGGATTGGCGGGTGACGCGCTAAGCAAGTTGTCTAGAAAGACTGCGCGGAGCACGATCGGCCTTGCCAAATCGAAAAAAGCCTTTGCGGAACAGGAGACTGCCATAAAGGCCCTTAAGAAAGCGGGCTTTATCAAAGGTGATGGCATAGATACGCAGCGCGAAGAGTTTCAAAAGCTGCTTGGTGGGCAGGGCATGCTGACCTCACAAGCTGGGGGCGCAGGCCTGGCGGCTGCTTTCAAGGGTTCGGGGAGTGTGGAAGAGATGCTGCAAAAGCTGTTCAGTCCCGAGGGGGAAGAGTCTGTTGCTTTGGGTAAGTGGTTTACGGGAGCTTCCGCAGAAGAGAAGCGAGGTCTTTCAGATACCATGATCCGGGTAAAGTCCGGACAGGTATCCGGACAACAAGCTCTAGAGGAGATGCAGGGGTCCCTAGAGTCTGTCATGGACTCCGTTGTAAAGAGTCATCGGGCAAGCAAGGCCGGCAGGTCGGAGACGATTACGGGGGAGCAAGGGGTAGGAGGCGGCGAGAACGAGCAGTCTCTGCGCGCCCTGGAAGATGTTATGAGAAAACTTAGCGACGAGGACCTACAATTAAGGAAGTCGGCGTTCCAAGGTATAAACACGAATATAGATAAGCTTCACAGGAGTCTCCAAATACAGCAGGACGAGATCAACCTGATATACACCGAGATGGGGCTTAGGTCGGGGCAGTAGGCGGGATTAGATGGCAGATTCCTTATACGACGTTGTGCTTCCAGATCCGGTCAACATGTTGGCTGATTCGCTACGAACCCTCATATCCGGCTTTGCGTCGAAGCAAGGGGCGGTGGACCTAGGGGTTTTGGGAGAGACTGTGTTCGACAGAGCCGCAGCTTTGTACTACCGGGATACGGTATTGTTTGTAGCCAAAGACCCCAAAGAAACGTCTATGGTTAGTAGCTGATGGCTAATAAACCGCATTTAGACGGAAGAATACAGACACTGACGTCTGGAGGTGTGCGTAAAACCGCATTGGTGGGCGGTAACGACTACGTAGATGAAGGCGCCAGAAATAGGGGCGTATACGCGCGTATACCAGGGACCACTCCAAAGTATTTCCCGTCTGAGGGGCGAGGCTATAACGATGGTTATAGCTCCAACATGCGTGTTGCGCGGTTGTACCTTACAGGCTCTCCTAAGCCCACAGTCGAAAATATGGGTGAGGATTTGTCGGCGGGAGGCGGCTTATCGTCCACCAATGAATTTGGACTGTCTTTCGGCGCTGAATCCGCAAACGCCTCGTTGTTCCAAAATGGCTATGTAGGCTTTTTACTGTCACAAGTGCAGGAGGTTCATCGGGAGAAGCTGCAAGTTATCCCCCTAAATGGGGACAATTACGCCGCGTACTTCCCCGGAGCTGAGCCCTCGGTATACAGCTTTAGCGGCTTTTTGATGAACACTCGCCAGGATGAGTGGCGTGTGCTGATGCACCTTTTGTATCAAAAGGTTTTGCGGGGTTCTCGAGTCGCATCACATCGCCACTTGGTACAGATAGCGTACGACTCGTTTGTGGTTACAGGCGTGCTCATAAATTTAACGCAAATCATGAATTCCAATCTGGAGACCGCGGTCGAGTTTAAGTTCGACATGCTGGTGAAGCATGTTTACACGGATACACCCGCGGCGGATTTGATTGGCGGCGCCTTTCTGGGAGATACGTCGCAGTTTGCCAAGGCTGCCATCACGGTCCCTGACAAAGACTTTGTTGGAAATCTGGTCAAGACAGGGGCTGTAGCTCCGCCAGGTAAAACGCGAAAGCGTAAATCTGGGAAAGCGGCAAAGGGCTGCGCGTGTGGAAAGGTTAGGGCAACTCGTTCTACGCGGGGAGGAGCTATACGCTCCTACCAATTTAAGGCCGCAGCGTGCGATTGTACGCCTAAACAAATTTTGGCTGCGAGAACTTCTTTAGCGAAAAAGATAGCAAAGCCCAAACTGAACGCATCTAAAAAAGATGCACTAATTCTCCAAAAAGATCATTTAGATAGCATTTACAATGCGAAGGTAAAGATAAAAACTGACGCAGAAAACGCGCTATTAATCGAAGAAGCGGAAAACGACTATCTTATGACTACACTCCAGCAGAAAGAGGCTGAGATGCTGGCAGAGGCTGGATCGCCATCCCCGTCAGGAGAAGGGGAGTCTCCGGTTGACGATGAGGGCCCCGGCGAAGACTAGCGTATGCCAGATATTTTCAAACCATATACCTTGGCGCAGTATCCAGACCCGGGCACCGCGTCTGCCAGTAGGGCAACACCCTTCAAGTACCGTCTATACGACTATGGCGGGTCTTTGTTGGACGCCACTGAGTTGGCGGTGTCCGTTTCCATAAATGGCGCTGCGGATGTCGTACTGACAAATAATGGCGTGTTGCAGGATGGTGTTGGTTGGAATGCCAGCACCGTTAGGTACTACTCGGAAGCACCGGCGTCGTTGGCGGATTTGGTGCTCACTAGAGACGTGCTGCACGCGTATGGGGATACGATCAAGCTTACGATTGGAATATCTGACGTGGACAACAACGCTTCTCAGAGTGTGTTTACGTACAAGATAAGGCCCTCCCCAGAGTACACAGGGGATGCTCCAACGTCCCTAGAGACCTTGTTTACGCAGACGTTCGATAATACCCAGGCAGAGCGTTTACGGTCTTCGCTGATGAGCAGCGTGGTCACTGACCCCACGGTCAATAATGGGCCGCAAAGATCTGCTAGGCGTATTTTGCAGCTTACCACCCGGCTGGGCATACAGCCTTTGGTCAGATACTGGTTTGAGGAAGACCCCGACGTAAATACAGCGCCGGTTAAGAATGCGGTGTCTCTGAGTAGCCTGGAGGACAAAGAAGCGGACTTGGAGGTTTTACGCGTAGACCTGGAACGCTACTTGTTGGGGCTGCCGGAGAGGCTTGTAGAACGCACCTATCTGCACACTATGCGGGATGTCAGAAGAAAGTCCGGACAGGGTGGGGTCGTAGCTGCATGTACTTTGCTGCTAGCGTTCGCGTGCGGTCTTCGGGCGGAAGGTTCTCTTTGATATGTCACAGGTCAGCTTTACTCCCGACGTTCCACAACCCGCAAGATACCTGGTTTACATAAACGGGGTAAGGACGCCGGTAGAGTCTGTGACGGTACAGACGGGTATTTTTGCGCCTATGCAGGCGTCAATACGAATGCCTGCGCACAACTTGCTAGCCCGCCTAGGTGCAGAAGACCGCGTACAGGTATCCGTTTTCTATCTCGATGTTTGGTATGACTCGGATAATCCCCGCTGGTGCCTTCTATTCGAGGGGGAGATCTCTGGGTGGTCTTACCTAAGACGCGGTAAGAGTCGGTACATAACCTACTCCGTACAGAGCCACCTGGCGATTCTCTCGCAGTTGTTCTTCTACTTCCTGTCGGGGTCGGATAAGAGCGTCGGGCCCAAGGGTATTTCCAATACAAATTACCCCAATCAGTTCACGTTCAAGGGTAAGTACCCTGCACAGTTCTTCTCGCAGGCGTTTAATGCGAAGAGAGCTTTGGCGCGCCCTTTCGATCTGATTGAAAACGTACTGTATGCCGTAATGGGCGAGCATCGTGCAAAGACGATGACCGCCAGTACAAAGAGCTACGACGTAACTGCGGAGCTTAAAAGGCAAAAGGAAATAGCTACGCTAAGCCGTTCAGCGGCGCTGGAAGAGGCCTTTAAGAAGGAAGCCAGGGATAAGGGTATCGCCGCAGATAAGCTAGGGCCAGGGCTTAAGAAAACAATAACGGCTAAGTACGAAGAACTGGCTAAAAAGAATCTCCAGCGGGAAGCCACGTACTTGCGGGAAAATAAGATACCGGGCTTTGGGAAGCTGGATATCTCGAAGGCCAGCCTGGAAAATTTACAGGATGCGGTGCTCAAAGCCAACGCCCAGCAGATAATAAAAGAGCGTTCTTTGCTGAGTAAATCCATAACGCAGTCCGGTTTTTACGCGCGCTACATGCGCTTGATACGCTTTTTGGAACACTGGTGCTGTGCTCCGTACCTGGAGGGTAGGCCGGGTGTCTCTAACCCGCTAAGCGGAAAATTGGGCGGCGGTGTATTTCCGATGCTCAACGCTGTGAAAGCCAAGAAGATATTCAAGGCAATCGGAAAACACGCAGGGGTCAAGTACGGGGATCAGGCGAATGTGTGGTCTATGCTACAGGGGGTGTTTAGCTTCTTGGCTTACGAGATTATAGAGGTTCTGGCGCCTCCAGCGATGACGTTGGATAAGTACGGTCTACCCAACAGCGCTTTTGATACGCATGCCCCGTATACGATATCTCGGGACGATGTCAGGTACGAGACAGGAAAGAACGAACCGTACTACGCAAACTGGGCGGACTCCCTGATTAACGCCAAGCAGCGGGTGTCCATCTCGTCTTACATGACTAAGCCGCAGCTCTTTTTTGGCATGCCGCCCGCGTGCAATACCTTTTTCCCGTCTATGATAACCGGGCTTTCTTATAATGAGCCGTACCAGGCTAGCCCTACGCGCGTGTATTTCAACCGTAAGGGGCAGATCAAAAAGCTTAATCTGAAGAACTCTATACCCGGCTATGCCGCATCCGCCACCCGTGTGGGGTTTCCGTCGGTGGTGCGTAGGCACATCCAGGATGCGCACAGCAGCCTGAGCAACGACATGGAGTTCTTGGTTTTCCCCGAAGAGTACTACCGGGGACCGAAGCCCTTAATGCAAGATCTTCCGCTTATGTTCAAGAACATGCAGGAGGTCGCCAATAGCAGTCGGTTCTCTAGACCATCTGGGGACCCCGAGTTGAAAGAGGTGTCCTCGACGCTCCAGGAAAGCCGGGATAATGCTATTTATGCCGCGTCTCTATCAGAGTCCATAGCTGCGTCACAAAAGGCTAACAAGGAGGGCTTTACCCTACATGCCCTCTATTATCTTCTAGCCCAGAAGGAGTATTACCGACACCGGTACTCTGTGAATTCCGGGGCAGTTGAGTCGGTATTTAACCCGTATGTTGTTGCGGGGTATCCGATAACTGTTTTTGATGACAGCGATATGGGTATAAATCTCTTCGCAACCGCGGTTAAGGTTACCCACACATTGGATGAAACCCAGATGCGCACGTCGGTTGCGTTTCAATATGGGCGCACATTCGAAGAGATGTTTTCCACGTTGTACGCAAGTGGGGAAGCCCTGGACATAGCGCCGACAGATCCGTTAGCTGAGATTCAGGATCTCTTGCAAGACGCTAATACAGCGGAGCATTACTACTCCCTTCTTTTTAGGATGGAGGAGATAGAGAACTTCAGTTCCTCCATAGAAGAGGGCAATACTGCGCCTACCAATGCCCAGGCGGGGCTGACCACGGGGTCAGATCTGAAACATGCCGTTATGGATTATCGCCAGTTGGTTGGTTGGAAGCTAGGTCAGACCGACGGACAATCCGAGCATCCCATATTGATACGAGAAGAGGACCGTAGTGCGGCTTCCTCATTGGTGGGTAACACCTTCGGCCTCGATGTCGGCGTTAAGCTCAATACCCCCGTAACGCCTTTAAATCGGGCAAAGCCTATATTTGAAAGTATGGTTTATGCGTTGAACTACTGCTCGAGGCCTGTTTGCACTTTGGAGCAGTACATAGATTTTTACTCAGTTGCTGGGCGCGGGAAGACCAGCCTCCAAGTTTTGGGCAGGGGTAGGGGCACCCGCGTAGGTGTGATAAAGGAAGACCTTGCCAGCATCCCGCCCTATTACAATGTAATACGACAGTTTATCGGAGGTCCCGGAGTAGAACCGGGTAGCAACATAGCCAACGTGTCCGAAGACTTGAAAAGAAGGACAGGCTTGGACGCTAATTCGACTAATTTGCAGCTAGACGTGCTAACCCCTTTGGGGAGACAGGTCGTCATACAAGTCTCCTCAGGGTCTAAGGCTGATTTTTTCGATTTGCCGGATTCCCGCAAAGATTGGCAAGAAGCGTTGTTAGTGTATTTGGGAGAAATTGCAGATCCAGCACCATCAGGCGCTACGCAAAGCACTTATTTGGTACCACCTTTAGGTTGATATGTCGGACCCTTTAGCCCGAAAACAGAAGGATGTTGCCTTATGGCGTGCGTGGAAAGACACGCCCAATAAAGGCACGCTCACGCCCCTTATGAAGCAGTTGGATCCTGTGATTCAGAAAGAGGTTGGGAGGTGGGCTGGAAGCGCGGTTGCCCGCCCGGTACTTAAGATAGAAGCTAAGAAGCTGACACTCCAGGCCCTAGGATCCTATGATCCTGGTAAGGCTGCTTTGAATACGCATGTGACGAACCAGTTAAAGGGTTTGTCCCGAGGTCCTTACACGTACTTGAATCCTGCCAGGATGCCCGAACATCGGCAGATAAAGCTCAAAACGTACAAAGACTCCGAAGAACGTTTAAGTGAGATGTTGGGGCGTGATCCCACAGCCAATGAGATAGCAAACGATTTGGCGTGGAGCATCCAGGAAGTGGGCCGTTTCCGAAAGGAGCTCCGAAAAGAGTACTCAACGACGCAGCCCATACCGCCCGGATTTGAGCAGGATGATTCCGACGCGGGTGTTTTGGGGTTTATCTACCACGACCTTAACCCTCAAGATAAGCGTGTGTTTGAACACACCACGGGTTTTGGGGGAGCTCAGATTCTGAGCACAAAAGATATGATGAAGACCACTCGCCTAACTCAAGGACAGATATCGCATAGTAAACGGCGCCTAAAGAAGCTGATATCTGGGGTGATCTAGTACGTGGCCGATGAATCTACCGCAATTGCCGATGCCATATCTAAGACCAAGGAAGCTTTAGATACCTACGGCAAGCTTGGAATGGGTGACGATCTCAAGCGTACCTTGGCGCATATAAACCAGTACAACTACAGCCCTCAGGATATCTTTGTTGCTCGAGCTGTTTTGGAGACTTGCCTGACTTCTCTCAGAGAAGCCCTGCCACACCTTCTAAGTCAGCTGGAAATCAGTCTCATAGAGCGGCAATACGCGCGTGTATTGGCAGCGGCGCGTGCGTGTGAAGTGTTCCAAAAGTCCCGTAAGGACTACTGGACGTCGGCACAAGCAAGCGCAGAAGACGATCTCATCTTTAATGTGAGCATTCGGGATGCGATCCTCAGTTTGTTCAACAAGATAACCAGCCATGTTGAGACTTCGGATACGGACATAGCGGCCCCGGTCACGGATATCGAATCTGGAGAAGAGAAGGTGTCTGATACAGCACCGGTCAAGCGGTAGTTTGGAGGTTGTCCTATGTACGACATATTCATATCGGCTGATTCTGACGGAATGCGCGCGTCTATGCTTACGGATAGCGCCGGGATATTTGTGGGCGTTCGAGGCATCCACTCCTTGGCCAGTCGTGTCCTAAGGATGCTGCTAACCACTCCTGGGAGATGGCCGGGAAAGCCCTTTGAGGGAACAATGCTCCCACAGGTTCCTGGCAGTTTGTACGATGTGACAACGTTGAAAACGGAGTTGGTAAGAGCTGTTTCGGCCATATCTGATCACATAAAAAAGGTGCAGCTGACCACAAATTATCCGGATGATGAGTTGTTGGAAAGCTTGGAGATAATTGACGTGGTTTTTCCCTCGGTATCACAGGCGGATGTGCGTATCCTTGTAAGGAACGTTAAGGGGGAAAAGATGCTCACTACGACTACCGTGGAGGCATAGGTGGCCCTTAGTAGCCTAAATAAGACGACGGTCACCGTTGAAGATTTGGTACGCGCGGAGGCGTTTCTAGAAAGTTACCTGGGGGATAAGATACCCACGGGCAACTTCAAGGAAGGTACCCATCTGCATGACGTTGTTGTGCGTGCGTTCGCTTATGTAAAAGCCTTGTTTGCTGCGGAAGCCACAGAACTGCGCAGCCGCCAGAGTCTTTTGACACTCGCCAACCTTAGTGACTCATCTGCAGATCAGGCTACTGAGGAACTTGTCGCCAACTGGTTTTTGACCCGGAAGGCCGGAACTAACGCGACCGGGCTCGTTACGGTGTTTGTATCTACGGCTGTGGGGGATTCGGTGGTAGTCCCCCTGACCACAAATTTTGTCTTCTCACAAGGCATTAGTTTTTCGCTGGACGCCGCCGCGGACATCGCCGTTAGCCGCGATAACATGGTTAAAATCACAGATTCCACAGGGTCGCTTACGGGGTATAAGTTCTACATACCTCTTATAGCTGCAGACCAAGGTAGCGCGTACAACGTAACTAGCGGGGAATTTACGTCGTTCGACCCCTTTAATATTGCGGTTACATCAGTCCAAGCGGAGATTCCGTTCACTGCGGGAACTGATGTGGAAAACAACGAGGACTTAGTAGAGCGCGCCTCTACAGCCATCACGTCCCGGGGGTTTATATCGTTAAGGTCCTTGGACACCACGATACGTGAGGCTGTGACGGATGTGCAGGCTGTCACGGTTGTCGGGGCGGGCGATGCTGAAATGCTCCGTGACAAGGTCATAGACTTGTCTACGGGTGTCACAATTCACGTATTGGGACATACCAACGTCTATAACAAGCTCCCCTTGGTGGAGGGTTTGAAATACCCGGGTGGTCTAGGCGGGGGGAACTCGATAGCCGCTACTGCAACTACCCTGACATTGAGCACCGACGCGGTGTACCAGTTACCGCTTAATGACATTAACAAGCTCGAAGTTACGGAGGATGGCGTAACAGCCGAATTTACGCGGTGGAGTGGCTTCTCGTATATCGACACAGATGACTCCACCAAGTACAAGGTGCTCTTGGGAGACGCTACGTCGTACGTTATACGGGCCAATGACACTCTTGGCGCTACGGAGTATCGGGTAAGCTACGCCGATCCCATCAAATACGCCACCAGCACCGAGGCTCCTACAATAACTGTCCTGGCGGAGGCGGTTAACGCCCGTACGGTTTCTGTGGAGTACGTAGGCACAAAAAGCCTCCCAGCGGTTGATACGCTTTTAGCGGATAGGAACAACAGGCTCACAACCGCTGATTTGCTTGCGTATGGGCACATACCTGTGGTGCTGTCTATCGTTATAGGCTACTACCCCGCTGCGGATGCTCCCACAACGCTTCCTGTGACAACCGCTAAAGCCAGCATGAAGGATTTCATCAACAACTTCCCGCTGGATTCTGTGCTGAAGGTCTCAGACATCATTAGGTCTTTTTTGTCAGACAACGCTACGTATGTGGCTGGGGTGTCCCTCCCCATAGAGTTGTATTACCGATTACACGCTCCTGATGGGAACGTTGTTCTGTACAAAAGCAGTGACAAGATAAGCGTGGAAGACACCACGCTCCTGGTTAATTCTTCTGCGTACACCGACGTTACGCGCATAGCCCAACAGGTTAGCGATAGAACTGCGCGCGTAATAACGTTTGAGGATCAGATTACGTTCACTGAGGTACAGTAATGGCCCTCGGCAAAGTTCTGCTGCACGGTATTTCAGACTTTTGGAGCAGGTTTTTTGCCGATCTTCCGCTTTTAGAGGCGTTCCACGCCGGAACCCTGGAGGCCATAGCTGGCGAGTACCAGCGACTCCTGCAGTCGATACTTCGCATGTCTTATGCGGATGCGCCCCTTTCCGAGCGCAGTCCTTGGGAACCGCTTTTCTTAATAAAGCCCTTCGTAATTGAGGTCCAAGGACCGCAAGCGGATGAGGATCGCTGGGTATACCCCCTAGGATCCGTTAGAGATTTCAACCTGCTGCACAACAAGGTGCTGTCTCCCACGACTAGCCTGGAAGTTGATTTTGATTTTGAAATCATAGCTAACGACGCTGCCCGGTTGGAAGAGCTTAACGCCCTAAATTCCCGGATACCCCTAAAGGGCTGGTTTATAGGGTTTAAACAAGACCCGTTTAATTGGGGCGGTGCAGGAAACACGATTCCCGGGGTCCCCAAGACCAAACAGCTTTTTGATATGACGATTAAGCTGACGGATGAGTCTAGCGCGATAGACCTGTCGGCAGTGGTTGCGGGACACGGCGTACGCGTCGTGCATTCGGATGCCACCGTTGAGTATGCAGAAGTAAGTTCGGTGTCGGGAAACGTCATTCAGCTTACGTCTCGTACCTACATATCCCCAGACGGAGTCCCTGGCGGGACAGGCGTTGTCACGGTCTCTGTGGGCGCCAATAGCCCTATGTACGAGGATATCCTCACGCCTTTCGTAGCTAAGGCTAGCCCGTTGCGGGTGTCAACGCCGGTGCTGTCCCTGTGGGCTCCCAGCGTCGAGAAAGATTACTACAGCTTATACGAGCTGCACGGGCACTCGTTCTCCAATGCGCAGGAAGACTCCACAGAGCTTTACCGGGAATTCGTAAAGGGGCTTTGGAACCTCTATGTGGAGGGCCCGTCTCTTAACCGCATAGAAGCTGCGCTGAACATCGTTTCGGGGTATCCAACAGTTCGGGACGATGGTGAATTAATCGCCACGGTCAACAGACCCGCGCTGGGCGACGTAGTTGTCACTACCGACTCTGAAACGTACGCATTCCCCAATGGAACCCCTCTAAAGCCAGAGGTTGTTGCAGCTGCGCTATCCGTGGACGGGATCATTAGGAATGACCTGTATACGTTACTAACGGATGCCACGCTGTTGAGTACTGCCAACTCGTTCAAAAACACTGACATGTTGCCTGGAGATACTCTAAGGGTAACGGCCCCCAATGCGCCCGTGGATTTTACAGGGGATCGCCCCATAGAGTCGGTGGAGGCTACGTACCTGAAGGTGCCCAATGCCAATGTGTTCCCCACCCAAGCACCTGTCCCCGCACTTACGTGGTCTGTCATTAGGCTGATTGACGGCGTAGAAACGGTTATAGCGGGAGGTGTGAATGGCACACCGGTCAAGAATTCTGCTGTGGCAGTTACGTTGGAAGCTCTGGATCCCCTGACAGCGGTATACACGGTGACGGACCGCGTGGAAACAGCGGACTGGTGGCACCACATAACCATTCCGGCACCTTTGGTTCCTGGGTTGGCGGTATCGAGAAGAACTGTAAGCACAGAGCTCTATCGCAACTTCGTAGACGAACCTACCGGGTACCCCGCAGTAGGCGATCTAGGAATGATGGTTGGGCGTAACGACGACCTTACTACGTCTGATAGTGGGCTGGTTTTAATACAACACATACCGTTTACCAATAACGCCACTGTCTCGGCGGGTATTGTGGGAGTGCCCACTGATTTCGTGTCTTTGGGCGTCGAAGAGAATTTTGAGGTTGTTTTTGAAGGTAGCGGCGTTCAAACGGACACACGGACTGTCGTAGAATTCGGTGAGTACTGGCTTCGTATTGACCAGGCTGTAGCAAACATCATCGACCCGGTTGCTGATATGCCTGCCTCCGGAGAAACCTGGCCTGATCTGTGGAGCATACGCAACCCTGACACCAACCAGACCATATACTCGGCGGGAGTAGACACCGCGACAGTGGACACGATGCCCGGTGAGAGGCACACGGTTGCTTACGCCATCATGGACAAGTTCCTCAAATGGCACATGTTCACGGTTGGGATAGACAACCTAGGAAACAATCCTGCTGGTAGAACCAAAGATGAAGTCATCAGCATGGTTCTGGCGGCAAAGCCTACCTATACGTATCCCTACGTAGAGCCTGAGACAGGACTAAGCGATCGCCTTGGGGCGGTTACCGAGGATGTCATACAGCCTAAGCCCGGAATCCCCTTTACAGAGATATTTGCCAATGGCCTTGAGAACCAGGTTTACGTAGGTGCCAGGGGCCTGGTTGATTTCGATGACGCTAATGCCGGGGTGTCCTTGTTGAACTTGGGGGGCGTTGCGCTCGCGGTGGGGCATGTTCTGCGGCTGTACGGTGTAGGGACGGCCGGGGCCAATGTGGATGTGCAGGTGGTAGCTGTGAGTAGCCACACCAACGGCGCATCGGAGAGAGCGCGGTTTACGGAATTTCCTCCTGCGTCGGGAAACCTTCCCGTAACTGCTGCGGCAAACGTTAGGTACGAGGTTTGGACCAGTGATGGGGCAACCCCGCCCGCAGTTGACGCTAAGCTGTTTGACTCTAACGCGGGGTCGGGTAACACGGGCGCAATTATAGGTAATACTGTGGGGGCGCCGGGCTTTATAGTTGGTGGCATGGATCCCCTGATTGACAGGCACGAACTCATAAAAAACTATGCGGGACAAGCGCGTATTTTAGGCGTAGGCAACGCTATTGCTGTGGGTAAGCACTACGATAACGATAACGCTTCTCCTCAGTTTGGAACTTTGATAGACAATACGATGACTATTGATGAAGTCGCCTACACGCCAGAGTTGGGTGTAGGACAAGCTTCGGGGTATAACGCCGTTATCACGGATGTTCCGGTTACCCTGGTGACGGCGCCTTGACGCAATTTTTTCTTGGATGTGAGCTACTTAAGGGATATTCATAGAGCATGGAACTATCCGGAACTATCATACCTTTACGGGGAGCTGTCACTGTACGCGCGTTGGACCTCAGAGGTACGTGTGTGTACCGATATGATTCTCCCAACACTATAACGTTCACAGCGCCTCTAGTTCTTACGGACCTCCTTAGCAATGAGGAGCTCAATGTGGCAGATGCCGCCACAAACTCCATAGCTATCGGTAACGCACATCCGGCAGATGCCTCTAGAGGGTTTGCAAATGCGGTAGACTTGGTTGAGGAGTCCACGCGAAGCTGCATTCGCTATATGCGCGTTGGGATAGGTAACCAGCCGGCTGAGAGGGGACAGGTTGCCCTAGCGTCCCAGTTTGATGCAGCGGGCTCTAATGGCTGCGCATTCATTACGCACATAGAGTTCCCCACAAACGCTTCTATGCGGTTTATTACGACGTTTTCTGCGGCTAAGGCAATACACAACACGATACAAGAGGTTTCTTTGTGGACCAGAGGGTCTGCTTATACTGAGAACCTCTCTTTAGCGCAGTCTGATTCTAGAATGTTCGCTCGACAGATCCATCCAGCTATCAATAAAACCGCTGCGATGACTCTTGAGTACACATGGACCATCTACTTCACTTGATGAGGATTCACCGTGCCAGTTGATTTTAAACAAGGTAATGATACTGGGTTGGATAATGCTGACTCCGTGCAGCCCATTAGCAATGGTGAGCCCCTTAATCAGACGACCCTGCGGCGTCCCGAGGAAAATTTACGGGTTCGCAGCGAAACGCTGAAGACCGTAGTAAACGCCAATGAGCGCATAGAGGCCCTCGAGAAAACGGCGTACTTGTCTAGCAAGGGCGCTGAGTGTGAAATAGTCGCTTTGACCCCCTGGACTGATCCGGGAATGGATGGGGCCGACCCGGAAGAGGGATACGCAATCCCCCCGCTTACGGCTAATAAGTTTCATCCTCTAGACGCCGCACAGCCTCTCATACTGGCGTCTCCGGCCGTTCCCGGGGGCAAGGTAACTTTCAAGCAGGCCCGTTTTGGAGCCTTCCACACAGAAGCCACCGTAGGGGCGGAGGCGGACACCGGCGTCGAGTTTGGTCTTTCCAAGCGGGGCGACACTATTGCGTTGATTTTCCCCAAAAAGGGTGCTTCCCCTGTTGGAGACGCCGGCGCGGATAAACGCGAGGGCATGCACTGGTACCCGGATAACGTCGGTGCCGGTAGCTACCCCGCTTTGTCCAGCACCCTCACTATCGATGTAGAAGGCTATCTGATCAAACTTCCTGAACGCACTGTCATGGGGGACAGTGCGGGACCCAATTACCATACGCTGTATGGAGCTACAGGAACTACCGCGGTTCTGTTTGACACCAACAATCTAGATTACGACGGCATAGCGCCTGTTTTGGGCGCACAAAACAATGGTGTTTGGTTAAATATAACGTCGGTGGCTGGTGGGGATCAGGGTACCTGGTATGGCAAAGGTGGTCGTGGAGGCCGCCGGGGTTTCAATGGCAACGCTAGCTGGCACCCGGACTACCTAAGAGTTTTAGGTGCGTCTACCACCGCTATCTATGTTGAGCCTACTAACCCTTTCCGCATTGTTTGGCCAAGTAACCAGGTTGACTTGACGTGGAATTTATACACTAAGGCTAACGACGGCACGTTTTCGGCTGCTGGCGGAGGTGCTGCTTTTACGCAGGGTTTCACCGATGCGCGTGACCATACGAAAAAACACATAGTACCGCTGGTCACGTATACGGGAGAGGGCTACGTATTCGGCCCTAACGCGGAGTCTTATATAGACGCAACACAGGCCGTACGTATAAACGCCGATAACAATAAAGGCTTTGTCCTCCCGTATGACCCCGTTCAGGAGTTGTCCAAGACAACAACGGACCAAGAAGGCGCGTTGTTTATTGGGTGCAAAGCACGCACGTATATAAAGAATGGCGCGTCACACACCATAGTTGCCGGGAGCCTGGCTACGGTACTGGATACGATAACTGCAGATATGGGCAGTGACGTTCAGTACCACACTGTGGATGTGGAAATAGCGGACTTGACGGCTGTGGCCGTATCGCAAACTATCACTTCGTTCAGTTTCCCCGCTAACGTGGAGATATTGAGTGTCTACATAGACATCGTGGAACCCTTTAACAGCCGTACCGGCGGAGACACTATCGCTGCAGGCAATCTGGAGCAGATATTTGTGCAAGTTGGGCACACCCCGGGCGATCTGGATGCGTTTTGCCCCTTCTTTTCCATTGATGAAAAGTACGGCGCTACCGCAGGGAGGTATCAGATAGCGGGCGCCGCTACGGGTTTTGGGGATGACTTTGGGCAGGGTACGCTGGATGCCAAAGCCTTTTCGCTGCAGTTTTACCAACCGGCAGCTAACTTAAGTACCCAACAAGGTAACGCTAGAGGCAAGCTAAAAGCGTGCGTGGCTTTTAGAGCGGGTACCATGTAGTTGGAAGGTGTACTTAAAAAACTTGAGAACGCTAAGTCCCCTATTTGGGCCTTTGTATTTGGGGTGCTGGCGGTTCTTATCCTCCACTACGTCTCGTACGCAAAGAAGCGCTTAGAGCTAAAAAAAGACGTCGCGGAGAATAAAGCGCTGCTGGAAACAGAAAAGGCGGCTAACGAGTCTGACGCAGCCAAGGCAAAAGAGCTTGAAGCGCGCGCAGAAAAGAAGCTTGCTAGGGCAAAAGAACTAGACGTTGAGATAGCAGCGTTGGACTCCAAGGTACAAGATGCGCGCACTAGGATTGATGCTGCTCGTTCTATTGACGAGCTCTCCCAGTTATAGTCAGGAACTCCCAAAGTGGGAGAATATCAATGAGCGTGCTTGCTACGACTTAGCGGGAGCTAAGGCGCTGAAGCAATACGAGTTGACCTGCAGACAGTGCGCTGAAAAACTGCAGCTGACTGAAGCCAAGATTGTCCCGCTAAACGAAGCTGTAGATAGCCTAAAAGGGATGCACCAGTCGTTAACGGCTATCATAGCGCGCAACAATAAGACGATAACCCGGCAAGAAGCGCTCATAGACCGGCAGACTAGTCTTTTAGACGAAGCTGAGGTTTGGTCGCTAAAGGGCGCTGCGCTGCCTTGGACTATAACGGCCGTCGTAACTGTCGCGGCGGTATCGTTTAGTCTAGGACTTTCCTACTAAAGTAAGGGTATTGCAGGAACCGCCGGGGGCACAGGCCCGTATAGAAATAGATGCGTCCAGGTATCTATCGCTGTTGCGATCAGGTTGGTAGCTGTAGCCACGTCGGGAGCAGCTAGGCATAAAACGCTTGCGGGCAGAAATAGCGCAGTTAGTGGGGCGGGGTTAGGCACCACGACAGGTGTGGCTGGAAGGGCTGCCGGAATAAGCGCAACCCAGTATGCTACTAAGGCCCCATTTAGCGTATTGCAGAAGGTTGATGGATCTGGAAAAACTGCGCCAGCATCGAACATGGCTAGCGCCGGAGCGATTACGCTTAGCGCGGTAGCGTCACACAGCGGGGGGTTGGCAGCGCCAGGCACGGACATCTTGGCGTATGCGCCAAAGGCCTTTGCCCACTCGATGCTGGACAAAGCTGGCGGTGCTGGGGCCATGGCCATAAGCGCATCGGCTAGTACTGAGGGAGCTAAGGGCATTAGAGAACCTCTCGGGGCATCTTTATGCCTTTGCTGTGTTTTTTAGGCAGCTCTCCCAGCATCCCCGCAACCACTTCTTCCGCTGCGCGCGTTTTGATGGATGCTTTACCCACTAAGAGGTCTTGTGCCAGTTTGGCGGCAAACCAGGCATCTGCCAGGTCGTCGCTTTGTGTTGAAAACCCCAAAGAAGCCGCTT
The DNA here is from genome assembly GCA_002686195.1 of Candidatus Pacearchaeota archaeon. Next base: position 25,327 of record NZAS01000180.1, read on the forward strand.
GGGTGAGCATAGCGCTTTTGTCTGCTTTACCGCTTCCCGTAGCGTATTTTTTCAGGCTTCGGGGCGCCACGATGGCGTACGGGATTCTTTCTAGGGTCAAAGCCAATTTAAACACACCATAAACTTCGCCCAGCGTAAAAGGTTTGTTTGTGGACCTGTAGGAAGGGCCTTCCATCACTGCTAACGCTGGAGAGTACTTTATGAGTTCCGCGGAGAATGCATTATAAATGTGGGAAAGCCGCTGCCTAGGGGGTATCTTTATTGTGTTCAATAATAGCTTTTCGCTGTGCCCGCTAGGATATAAGATAACTATCCCGGAGCAGCGAGCGCTGGCGTCGATTCCAAGGACTAGTTTTTTACCTGAAGAATTGTTCATGACGAGGTTTTGATGGCTACGGCTACCCTACAACAAACGTGCACCAACCAAGCTGCAGGTGCCTCACGAATTGTCGCTACTATAACAGCTGCTGCCAATATATCGGACAAACTATTTGTTTTTAGAGTGGCCGATGTTGCTGACAATGATACGTATGATCGGGTGGCTACGCCGTTTGACGTAGATACGTGGCCCGAGGCTCGGGATGCTAACCAGGCGTTTTACAGGCTGGCTACTGTGACGTTTGATTTTGATAACGTAACCGCGGCCATAAAGGGCAAAGCGGCGTTAGTGACAAGGATCACGCAAGCCGTTAAGGAATACGCCGATGCGCAGGACACCTTTGTGGAAGTTTTGACTTCAGAAATAGACTCTGACGACTGATGCCCTCGATCACCCTAAAACGTAGTTTAGATACTATTGTTTCGTATGGAGTCCCTAAGTGGCAATTAGAGGTGGAGGTAGTGACCTCCGTAAACGCCGAGAAGAACATATTCATATTAGAGGGCGCTAAGGGTGTGGGGGTCAATGGGGTTTGGAATTGGAAATTCCTACGGGTGGCTATAACAAAGGCCGATTACGCTGACATACCCGTGTTCACCAACGCAGCTTTGGCTAGCATGTCCGTTTCGGCTGCGACTTATACCCTGTTTCGAACTAGCACCCTAGACCACGAGTACCTACACGACCTCGGTGCGGGTCTTCAGTCGTTTTCCACAGGCTACGATGTTACTGGGGGCGGGGCGGGCATATTTGCTAGCTATTTAGAGGCTAAGCAGTGCTATGACTCTATAACCTTAGCGGCTAATTCCCTATTGATACCCGCTGACGTAGATACCTCTGATGCGCTTACCGTAGGCGTATATGGGGCCGTTCCGGAGCGCGTGAGTGGGGTTAAGTATTCGTCGTACCCCACGGACACAATACGTTTCCGAGGTCTTGGCGGAAGTGGCGATTATGCGTTTGCGGTTGCATCCGCCAATGCGGATCCGCTGTTGCCGGAAACCACCGTAGATAGTAGTACTGGAAAACTGTTTGTAGGCGCCCCCGCTGTTCCGCATACCGTAGCCCCGGGGGGCAATTTAGCGGGCACACTTCGAGTAACGGTCACCGACAGCGTGGGCGGGACTGCCACGCAGGATGTTCCGGTGTATTTGCCCACAGCGATAACGGATCTAACTGAGGTTTTGAACTATGAGTGACATCACTCTCACTCAGCGCCGATATTCCGAGATAGTTAGCGGATCTCCGAAGTATTACATAGAGCTCGTTGCGGTTAATGGCGCCGAAAATACCTGGACACATAGTCCTCCCATTTCGCCACAGTTATTTGTCATGACGGCTGTCACGACGGGAGTGGCTGATGACATATTTGCGCGCGTAGCTACTTTGGCTGACCTAGACCTGGTTACGTACTTGCGCGAAGTTGCAGTGAGCAATACTCCCGCGGAGTATCGCACGTCGGTCATAACGCTAAGTTTTGACGATTTGGACACCGCTATAGCGGCGATCCCCGTAGTGAATTCTCGCGTGGATTCCCTGGTAACTATCTGGAACAAGGCTCGGACCGACTTTATCCACGCAGGCAAGGCGTACGCGCTTCCTACAGGCGTTGCAGACTCTTCTGTAGAGGGTGCTGCCATAACGGCGTATACCGATGCTAGAGACGCGCGTGTGCTTGCAGAATCGGACCAGACAGCGTCTGCCACTGCGTATACCGCTGCCCTAACCTCCACAGCTAGCACGTTGGAGCTCAAGGACGCCTACTGCCTGTTCAAAGACGATTTAACCGCTATTAGTGGTCTTGGGGGTCTGGCGCAGACGGCGTTGGTCAACGCTACGTCAGCTTTGGATACCGCAGCTACA
>NZAS01000181.1 GCA_002686195.1 Candidatus Pacearchaeota archaeon
ATTATGAAATATAAACTTGTAACGAGAACACAAGCAACTCGTACAATGCCAACCATTACAACTATAACGGATTCTAGTTCACTCACTAAAACTTTTTATGGTGATTATGCTACATCACAACAAGCAACCAATTTTTTCGAAGGTAGTCCATCCACCGGACCACAATACTATTTGACTAGACCAATAACTAGTTTTACTGTAGAAACTTCAGATCATTTAGCTGGTACTACAGGACAGTCACAATTTTCTGGAGAAAACTATTCTTTAACAATTTTAGATTGTAGTGTGGCTTATATGGGACCAGCTACAAGTGCTGCTGGTGATAATTCTTCCCAAGGAGGATATAACTGGATCCCTGCCCCAATAGACGGACAGATTGGTTATGATGCTTTAAAAGAAGTTCAAAGTATAACGCAAACTATAAATGGTGTAGTTGTAGATGATGAGGAAAGAATGACAAAGAATGGTGTTACACTCTTTATATATGGAAAACCATTAACATCTGGCACTGCTAAAACAAAACTTATAGTTACTGGTGAGAGTTCAGGGGCTGTTTATGAATACAATATAACCATAACATATGCTGCAACATATACCGAACCCACATAATAATGGGATTTATAAATAACACATCATATATATTAAATGCAGTTCTTACTAAAAAGGGCAGAGAATATTTAGCAAAGAATGATGCTAGATTTAATATTACTAAATTTGCTTTAGCTGATGATGAAGTAGACTATACTTTATGGGATACAGCACACCCTCTTGGAACTAATTATTATGGTGCAGTTTTAGAAAGTATGCCTCTTGTAGAACCAGTTGTAGATCCAGAAGTTGTAATGAAATATAAACTTATTACAGCACCTGTCGGTAGTAAAGCATTACCAGTTATAAAAAATGTTACGCCATTGAGTGTGGAATTACTATATACAATTGATGCTGAAGGTAATTCTCATCCTGAAGATCAAGATATGACTGGAATAGTAACGGGTGGATTGCAAAATGTTTATTTAGATGAAAATTATAAATTTTTAATTTTAAATTCTAATATTGCAAATATAACAGCTATCCCCCCTGGAGATGAAGTGTCTTCTAGTGAAGGTTCATATGTCGAAACTGGAAGAATTACTAAACAAGTTATTAGTAGAGAAGTAAAGTTAACTTCAAAACCAATAGGTCCGAATCCAGGAATATTAAAAACATCATTAATAATAACAGGGCAAAATTCAGGAGCAATTTTTGTAGTACCAATAACTGTTACTTATGTAGATGAGAGGTAATAAATTATGGGATTTTTAAATAAATCAACTTATGTAATAGATGCTATATTAACTAAGAAAGCTAGAGAACATTTAAGAACTGCAATTCTTGGTCAAAATCAGAATGATGAGCATGTTATAGTTAAATTTGCATTATCTGATGATGAAGTGGATTATGGATTATGGGAAGATAATCCAGATAGTAGTGGTAATATAGCACAAGGAGATGTAATTAGTAATCAACCTTTAACAGAACCAACATTTAATAGTGGTGAAATGATGAAATATTTATTATATAAAAATAAAGATATGTAAAAATGGGATATTTAGATAAAACTTCAAAAACTATTGATGCGGTGCTTACTACATATGGTAGACAAATTATGGCGAGAGCTATTAGCGGACAATCTTTATTACATGAAAGTGGAGATGCTGAAGAATTAGTTCCTGAATATGTTATTACTAAATTTACTTTATTTGATGATGAAATAGATTATTCATTATGGGATGAGAATCAAGATCCAAATTTAAAAGGTAGAATAATTGAAAATATGCCACTTTTAGAACCAATATTAAGTAATGTAAATATGGATCCAGGTGGTGGAATGTATAAATATACACTTAAAGATGCACCTCCTGTTTATCTTACTGATTTGCCTGGTGGTATTACTTTGAATGGTCATAATGATAATATGGATATTATACCTCAAACAAATAATTCAGAGGAAGCTGAAGAATATGAATTTTTTCTTGAACATGATAATGTGCTTGATATGAGACAACCATGGAATGCACCAAAAAGTCCACCTACTAATTTAGTAGCTTCGTTAACTGGTGATGGTAATTATAAAGCTATTCAATTAAATTTTGATATTCCAATAGATTTTATTCCACAAGATGGTACAGATAGATATTTTAATGTATATATTAATAATCAAAAAGTAACAAACTATCCACAATCTTATGCTAATGATAATTTTCTATTTCCAATACTTTATTATGCTAATTTAGACTTTGGTAATACATATGAACTTTATGTAGCAGCTAGAAATAAAGATGGTGAAGGACCACCATCTGAAGTTGTTAGTATAGAAGTACCTTCTATACCTGGAATGGTATCTGAATTTGATATATCAGTTTCACAAGGTACAGGTGGTGGACTTAGAGTAATGACAATAAATTGGAATGCACCATCTATAAGTGATGGTTGGATGGCTATGCCTGGTACGACAGATGATAATTTAGAAGGTAGAAATCATTATAGATTATATTTAGATGGAGTGAGAATATCTGGAGCTGGTACAAATTATGGATCACCTACTTTCATGATACCATTTAACAATTCTAATTGGATTGGAGATGGTGGAATAACATTAAATAATTTAGGTACTCCAACTGGAGAACACAAATTTGAAGTTTCTACTTATAGTGCACCAGATGATTTAGAATCTCCACGCGCATTTATAAATTTTGCAATTCCAGTACTACCAGATCCACCTACAAATTTAATGTTAGATCTTGATCATCCTGATAATCATATGAATTGGTTTAGATTTAAATGGGATAGACCTACAGGATTTACTCCAGGAACGATTGGTGGAGTTCCAGGTGGTATGACAACTACTAATAGTGGATATATAGTTTATAAAGATGGTCAAGCGATAAGTGGTCTTATTACACATGAATATTTTGGAGCTCCTTGGGATTGGGATTGGATACAACCATTTACTCAAGGTCAATCATATGATTTTCAAGTTGCTGTACAAATAAGTATGGTAGGTGTACAAGGAAATGAAGTAGGATATACTGGAATATCAAATATAGGTGATTTGGAATCAGAGAAATCGGAAGTGTTTACTTATATATATCCAATTGATCCTGCATCTGATGAAATGCAAGATCTAGGACATACAATGTATGACTTTATTCATGGATATGAACCCGGACACACAGAACCGCACGATGAGTAATAATTTAGTGGAATTAAAGGAGATATTTAATGCCTGATAATGATAATAATGTTATTTATTATAACTCACAACCAAATGGTCAAGATGGATTAGGATTTCCAAAAACTGTTTATGGTGAAGGTGTACGAATTTATGCTAGAGATGTACAAACAACTAAGAATACATCTATTAGAGTAACAGGAATGTCAAGTGGAGCTACTTGGAATATTAATATTACAGTTAATCCTGGAAATGAAATTACAATTGAATCACCATTTCCAATTTTTAACTAAATAGATATTTATAAATGAATTACAATATAAAGGAGATAAGAAATGTCAGAAGTAAATAATTTTTTTACACCACTTTCTGGAGATGATGTAAGAACTAACATTGTAAGTGTTGTTTCAGCACCACTGTGGTCTGACGGGGTTGCTAGATTAGATGGTACAACAGGAAAAGGATTTCATACAAGTTCAGTACAAAGTGCAAGTAGTGGTGATTATTATTATGATGTATATAATAAAGATGATACTGATACTACTCGTGAAGTTCAATTTGCAGTTTCTTATGGTCATGTAGATGGTAGTGGTTCAGCAACAACATCCGCAGGAAATAATCCAACAAAAGCAATTTATTCACAATTTAGAAATATTTGTTTGCCTGCAAATTCAACTAAAGAAAAATTTAATTTTAATGGTAATGCATTAGATGGTACAGGGGCTGGAACAACACCAACTGTAACTGCAGCTAGAAATCAAATATTTGCAATAACAGTAAATAGAGCTAGATACAGAGAAAAGATGGATCCAGGAAATTGGGAGTTACGATTAAGTGGTAGTAATTCACCAGAAGGGAAGGTAGCACCATTACACCTAATTGATGATAGTGGAGCTACATCAGATTCTTCTGTAAAAGCTAGTCATAGGGTATTTAATGTAGTAAGTGGTTCAATAGCTACTACATCGACTGTACACACAGATGCAATCACTCAAGCTACTGGTCTCAGTGGTTCTTATGGACTTTTCTTTCCAGAATTAGGTACTATTATTTTAAATGCACATGCAATTAGTCAAAGTGTTGGAATAAATGTTACAGATTCAAGTGCTGCTAATGATAATACTGCATTTAATCTTTTTACTGGTATTAGTGGTAGTAAATATTTCCAAGCGCGAAGAGAAGAACAAATAAAATCATCTCACTATTTTTGTAGAATAAAATCTAGTGAATATAATTATAGTCAAAACCCAACTTACTATTCTGGATCAGATGCTGCACTAACCAATCCAACTTTTATAGCAAATCCAAAATCGTATGTAACTACAGTTGGACTTTATAATACTAATAATGATTTATTAGCTGTTGCTAAATTAAGTAAACCATTGTTAAAATCATCTGATAGGGAAGCGGTTATTAAAGTACGATTAGATTTTTAAGGAGTAAATTATGGCATACGGACATGATGGCATTTATACTACACTTTATAATGATGCTACACATAGAGATAAAATAGAAAATGTACTTAGAACACATTCAGAAGGTATGTGGTCTGGTAGTGTTGGAACTTTAACAGCATTTTATACAGGATCTACACAAGAATCTAATACGGGAAAGTATTATTATGATGTGCATGGAAGTGACAGTGAAAATACTGCTGTAGAATTTGCTGTAACTTATGGGCATAGGGTAGGTAGTGGATCTGAAGAAGGAAATGTGGCAGGTATAACTAATCCCACAAAAGGTATATATTCACAGTTTAGACAGATACTTTTACCTCCAGGAACTACACAATTTAATTTTCATGGAGATTGTGGTGTTGACTATAAGAGTGATGATTTTTATTCTGTAGTGGTAGATAGATCTAGATATAGAGAAAAGATGGATCCAGGAAATTGGGAATTACATTTAAGTGGTTCGGGTGGAATAACAAAACTGATTGATGATAGCGGAGCAGCAAGAAATGCTACTATAGCTGCATCACAAAGAGAATTTTGGGTAGTAAGTGGATCTATTGCAAGTGGTGTTCATACAACTGCATCAGCATCTGCAGCAGCTACAACTTCTGGTTCATATGGTATATTTTATCCAGAAACAGGTATGATTCTATTAAATCCAAGTATATTATCTAGTGCACCAATTGCTATTGTAGCTAAAGGTACAAGTACAGCTACTAATGACTATAATCATAAAAAATTATTTAACTCTATTGTACTTGGAGCAAACTTTCAAGCTCGTAGAGAAGAACAAAAAAGAAGTTCATATTATTTTTGTAGAGTGAGAAATAATCAATTTAATCACAGTCAAAATCCATCATATGTTTCTGGGTCTGGTGCTACTATTGTAAATAAAGGATTTGTTCAAGATCCAAAATCTTATATAACTACTATTGGCCTTTATAATAACAAAAATGAACTTTTAGCCGTTTCTAAATTAAGTCAACCTTTGTTGAAAGATATGAATACGGAGGCCCTATTTAAAGTAAAATTAGAGTACTAAAATGTATAAAGATATACCTGTTGATGATAGATCAATAGCAAAATCTTATAAAGTATATAAAACTTTCAAATTTAATGAAACAGATAGTGGAAGTGGAATATTTGCTATACAAGGATTAAGTAGTAGTGCATATGATTTTAGAACAGGTTCCGCAGCATCTCAAAGTTATGGATCTTTTAACGCAGTTTCTAAAAGTTTAGGATTACATTCATCTACTTGGTATAGTCATGGAACATTTTATAAACTACCAACTTATTTTATGGTAAAAAGTCTTTATTATCAATATGATAATCTACCCAACCCAAAATCAAATAATGAAAGATATATAAATTATACAGCTGGTAATTGGTTAAGAAAGTGGCCACATGGTAGAATAGAATCTGATTGGGGTAGTATAAATCCAAGAAACTTAAATGATAAAGTAAATGTTATAACTATCCCACAACAATTTTTTGGTGAAGAAATAAAACCAGGTTCTGTTATAATTGAAGATTCAAGTGGTGCTACTACAGTTGAATTGAGAGATGATGGACATGGACAACTTTATGATTTTGCATATTCAGCAAGTTTTGCAGCCGGAACGCCAGGTGGTAGTCCATTAACAGGAAGTGTTATAGGAAATGTATTTTATGAGCATGGAATTATAACAATTATTGATACTGGTTCTTTATATCAATCTTGCAGTATTGGATCTGTATATCCATATACAGGTCAATATGGTGGAAGTGATGGTTTTACATTAGAATTTAAAGCAACTCAAACAAATTATGAATATGAGTATTTATGTAATGTTCCTTCATATCATTTTAATTATTCAACAAATCCAAGTCTTGTACCTGGAAGAAGTGGTAGTTTAACTATACCATCTGGATCTGTTTATCTATGGAATGATGGGGATTTTAGTAATACACAACCATTTGTTCCTGAGTATGAAAATGTTGTAGATTTATTATTGCCGCCAGCCTCAAGTTCTTATGCAAATTCATATAGTTCTGGAGTTAAATATGAAGGATTCATATCTCATTCTGAATTCGGTACTTATGTAACAAACATAGGATTATATAATGATAGAAATGAGTTATTAGCTATAAGTAAACTATCTAATCCTATAAAAAATGATCCAGAATTAGATTTGTCATTTTTAATTAGGTTTGATGTATAACTGGAGAACATAAATGGAAGAGGTTCAGCAATTAGAACAGGTTGCTCAAAGGTTAATTGGTTCGTATGGTTGGATGGCTTTCGGAGCATTCGCGATGTTCTTTTTCAAGGAGACAATACAGAGTCTCGTGGAAGGAATACAACTCATGATGGGGA
>NZAS01000182.1 GCA_002686195.1 Candidatus Pacearchaeota archaeon
TGTCATGGCGCTTGCCGGTAATCTCGGGGCAATGGCGCTAATTGGGCTAGCCATAATACCGTTTGCTCTTGGTCTGAGCTTAGCCGCACCCCTCTTGAATGCAGCAGCAATTGCCATTGGACCAGCCGCGCTCATGCTTGGTATTGGTCTGGCTGTTCTCGGGCTTGGAGTCATGGCACTCTCTGATAACTATGGAGAAATGCCACTTATGGGTGCAGCAATAGCTGCATTTTCTATTGGCTTGCTGGCAGCTGCAATTCCTCTGTGGCTTGCTTCAGCCATTATCGGACCCGCTGCACTATTTCTTGGCATTGGCTTAGCGGCTCTCGGTCTCGGCGTCATGTCGCTTGTTGACAACTATGAAGAGATGCCACTCATGGGTATTATGCTGGCTGCATTTTCCCTCGGTCTATTAGCAGCTGCCTACCCGCTGCTCTACGCTTCGGTTCTCATTGCTCCAGCAGGTTTGCTTCTGGGCGCTGGCTTGCTTGGACTAGCCCTTGGCATAGCGGCTATGTCGGGAAGCTCAGATGATATGGCAGAGATTGGACTATCCATAGTGCCATTTGCCTTAAACTTGCTCGCTGCAGCAGTCCCCCTGATTCTTGCAGCCGCACTTCTGCTTCCTGCAGGGCTCTTGCTGGCTTACGCAGCCATTCCATTCCTCGTTGGTGCGACCCTCATATCGGCAGGCTTGTCGATAATGGGACCGGCACTTGAGAGAATTGGTCCCGGCGCCGCAATGCTTCCCGTCATGGCAGGAGGGATGCTGGCGATGGCACCCGCGGTTATTCTTTTGGCAGCAGGGATCGGTCTTCTTGCACTAGCTTTTTGGGGTCTCGGCGCGGCTCTCTTGACGTTTGGAGGGCTGGCTCCAATCCTTCCAATAATAGTGTGGGTATTTGCAGGCTTGGCGGCGATATTTGCTGTCCTGGGGCTTTCTATTGTTCTGGTTGAGGCGGCAATGACTAGATTAATGACAAGCATGTCGGAACTGGCAGCAACTGGCACAGTGATTGAAGTTGGCACAGCGATAAAGGATGTTGCCGACGGGATTAATGAAGCTTCTCTCATAAAGACCGTAGCGCTCACCGGATTTATGGGAGCAACAGCACTCGCTGGTGGTGGTGGCACTGCCGCTGGCGGCGCCGGTGAAAAGGGTGGAGAAAATGGCGATTTAGCTGCAGCTGTCAACGCACTAAGGGAAGAAGTTGCCATTACTAACACTCTATACAGGGAAATTGCGAGCCAGCCTATAATTATTAAGGTTGGTGATCAACCCATCAAGAAACTTGTTAATCAGGGCATTGGTGATAAGATCATAGCAGCCGTTCGTGCTAATGCATCAACGGCAGGAGGATAAAAAGTGCCAGACTACACGACACCAAGCGACAGCGGGCAAAAAGAAAATAGCGCTGTCAATATTCAATTTGAACATATTGCGACAGGACATAAGGTTGAGTTTTTTGCGTGGATAACGGATTTTTCTGATGCTTATACCTCAAATTGGAATTCACAGGAACTTTACGGTCGTATGGATCCAATGATGACATTCAAAAATACAACGAGGAAAATAACTTTAGCATGGGATGTGGTTGCTGCCTCTATGAGGGAAGCCAAGGACAATATGGCTAAGATATCCAGGTTTATTCAAATGCAGTATCCAACGTATGCGGTTGGCAAGGGATCAAAGGGTGGCGGCGGTGCTGCCATGATTGGTTCTCCCCCGCTGATCAGGGCTAAGTTTTTAAATTGGGTTGGCAACGCACTAAACGGAAGAGGGCTGGTTTGCGCCCTTGCTGGGGTGACCTTTAAGCCCAATCTAGATCACGGCACATTTTCCGAGGGCAGTAAATTATATCCTCAATCTTTTGCACTGAGCATTGATATGACAATACTACATGAGCACAATTTAGGATATTCAGCCGTACCAGGGGCTGCTCACAACCCCAAAGGAACCTTTGGTGCCACGAAGTTCGGAGGCGAGGCGAGCAACTATATTGGACCAAGCAATTTTCCCTATGACGCCCCGCCATTGGTTGAGAATCAGCTGCCATCCCCGCCGGCCAACGGACTTGTTGAGGGAACCGGCGCCACAGGACCTTCTGACGAGCAGGCTAACGAAGATGCAATAACAGGAACCCCACGCCGCCGAAGAAGCCCCTTCAGTAGGGATTAGGAGAATATAGATTATGGCTTTTTCACGATATGGAAACATAAGAGTTTTTCGAAACTCCCTAGAAGAGTTCGAAGGGGTTTTTGAAGAGCGTGATGTTAAACATATTGACCAGTTTCCCACAGCTACCTTGCGGCATCCGACACAAAGAAATATAAATAGCTTGACGAGAATTGGGCACACTTGGAAACTCGGAGATCGATATTATAAATTGGCACACGAACACTATGGTGATGCAAACATGTGGTGGGTCATCGCATGGTACAACAAAAGACCAACAGAGGCACATGTTAAAGTGGGAGACACGATTATAATCCCCCTCCCCCTTGATAAGATCATAAGATACCTGGGGGTCTAAAGTGGCTGTACAAGAACAGGGTGGAAATTATGTAGTTACCGTTAACGTTGATGTCGATTTTCCCGATAACGACTCGTTCAACTCTGCTCGCGACGACGCCCGGGAAGAAGCTGCCCTTGCCATTGCCAGCCATCACAAGACGGTTACCGATGCCAACCCCGACGACTCGGTTGTCATGGGCAGCTTATCTTATGTTGCCGACTCGGGTACCCCTCCGGACGAAGCGAAGGCGAATGGGTACTATATAGCAACCTATACGGTACCCATAAGCTCGGTCAAGACCGACGATGCCCCCGAAGCCCCAGCTGCATCCCCGACAGAAGAGGTCAAAACAGACAAAGACGCTGAAGAAAAAGAAGGATTCTGGGACAAGGCAAAGAATGCATTTGGCTTTGACGAGCCAGAAGAGACAGCCGATGAAAAAAAGGCGAAGGCAGACGAGGATCCTTGCTCAGACGAGAATCGCCCAAAGGGAGAAGATCGGGAAACGTGCGTCGAGCGCGAGCAGAAAGAAGCCGAAAACCGCGATGCGACTCCCGGCAACCAGCCACACAGCACCGCTAAGGAAGAGCAGATTGCCGACGAGGAAAAAGAGGCGGCTCAAATGCATGCCCTTCATCAACAGGGCTTTTTAATGAGGGGGCTGGGCATGCCAGGACTGATACCGCCAGCCGATGCACACAGGGCAAAGGGGATGGCAGGCTCCTTCTACAGATCAATATCTGCGATTCACACCGATGGAGATACAACCAATCCGCTACAAATCAAGAACCTGCTCACGGCAAAAACCTACGCTCAACACTTTCTTACACTAACAAACACGCAGTTGTCTGCGCTAGTGCCGAGAATAAGGCTTTGGAGAATAAACTATAAGCTTGAGAACCCAACAAACCCTCCAGTGGTCGACCCGAACAATCCCGAAACAGAATTTTATTTTCATTCACACTATGATTCCAATGGCATTGGTAGCCTGACAATGGGGCGCTACGGTAGGGGCGCAGGAGTGGGAATTAAAGAATTTACCTGGTCTGACAAAGCAACTTCTCCCGGAGACAAAGGCAAGCGATTTGAATCAGTACTGAAATTACATTTTCAATCTTTAGACGATCTGATTTCTAGCCAGGATGCAAGAGCAGGCAATGCCGAGGAAGATCCACCCAGTTTTTTAAACCTTATTGTGCCACCACACTATCAAGCAACTGAGACCAATGCCGATGGCAAGAAAGTTATGTCCTCGGACAAGTATAACCCAGAATTTTTTCAGATTCGAGCCACCGTTGGCTGGGGCATACCAAACCAAGCAATAGCCGATTCCTTGGGGTTTACAATGGAGCAAATCCAAGCGGTTCAAGATAGTCAAGAAACTTTCTTTCTTCAATTAAACCGACACAGTTTTGATTTCGCAGAAGATGGCTCAATCGAGATGACGGTTGAATATTATGCCACCCAAGAGGGCATGCTTGATTCTGGGGCTCTGGACCTATTTTATGTTAGCGATAGTCAGGTTCAAGAGAAGCTTGATGCTGGGGTGATAGAATCGGGATGGTTTCTTGGGAAGGAGAACTATGGAGAACTAGAAAAGAGAAGAAATGACGCCGAGGCAGACGGCAAGCACGGTAAGGCTCATAAAATTAAAGGTGAAATGAATGATCTACAAGCCAAAGCTAGAAAAGTTTTAGTAGCCGAACAACACAATAGCCTTATTGAGACGTTGGCGAAAGACAATGCCGTAAGAAGCATGAAAGTTAAAGCAAGTGCAGTAGGCATGTTTAAAATGGACACTCCCGGCCCTGGTGGGATGCGATGGGTTCAGAGGACGATGAAGGGTAGCGCTGAAGATATGATCAACGCCTTCAAGGGGAAGGGTAAGGAGGATCTGGTCTGCAGCGAGGGTGCGGGAACTGTTCCGCAGGAGTCCGCAGGCTTCGATAACTTAACAGCGGATACTGAGAAGATAGCAGACGAAAAGAAAGATAATGTAATGGAGTTTCTTGACGACTTTGAGCTTGAGCCCAAGGCAAATAAAGATTGTGTCAATTTGAGGTACTTCTTTTTGGGAGACTTAATTGATGCTGCCTGCAACATACTTCTCGGCGGTGGTGCTTCCGAGAAATATAAGAAAAGTATGTTTTATGGCAAGTTTAGCGTTATACTTGGACCAATAACTTATACAAATCCATTCAGGACAGAGACTATCAATGGCGAGGAGGTCATGGCGAAAGAGTCTTTGTCCCTAGCAGATGTGCCCGTGTCATTTGATCTGTTTAGGATATGGTGGATGAAGACCGTCATCGAACCGGGCTTACCCGCGATGACTCTTAAACAATTTGTTGAAGGCGTAGTTGGACAACTAATCACACCGGCAATTGGCCCCGATGCCTTTGGCGAAGCGGGCAAAGCAAATGTTGGTGCCGCCCGCGGGACGCCAAGCATAACTTTATTTAATTTTCCCAGCCCTGGCGGCGAATCAAAAATCCCCCTCGGGAAAAAGGTTCCAGTCAGCGATCTCAGGACTATGTTTGGCACTGGCGGAGGTCACCCTTCGGATTCGAATCAGTTTTATAGTGTTGTAGACTCATATTATTACTTGTATATATGTTTTATAAGTCGCGATGTCAGCAGCCTGAAAGGGTGCTATCAAGAGGACTTAGATAATGGGATTTATCACCTTGCTCTTGGTCGCGACCGTGGAGTTGTTAAAACAATTAAGTTTAAACGCAGTGACTTTCCAGGGGTCAAAGAACACGCCATGACCCGCGATGAAAATCTGGGTTATGAAAACCTTAGAGAGCCTTACGATGCCGATGTAACGATGATTGGAAGCACGCTGTTTCAAAATGGTGATTTGGTATTTTTAAACCCCCTGACTGTTGGCTCTGGTGCCAACCCCGGGGGCATGGCTGACAGAACAGATATTATGAGCAGGCTTTTAATTGGTGGCTACTACGTAGTGATAAACGTGGACAATATTGTTAGCCCTGATGGCTTTGAAACATCATTTTCATCCAAGAGGCTGGGCAAATACGACAACGAGGCGGGCTGTTAGGTGACAACAAATGGCTGAAGAAACTTCAATAGCAAATAATGATTTATCTACCGGGGCTCTCTTCTATTACAGAAAGCTTTATAAGATAAGGGCATATCCAGATGGTGTAGCCCGCCCAGCAGATCTTTGGTATGACAAAAATTTGTACGGAAAAATTAATCGAATTCAAGATGCACTTGTAGTTGATCCGGCTCGCCTTAAGATACTTAAATCTTCTGGGGATAAGGAACTTCAAGTGCTAGACTTTGTGGCTGATGCCTTTAGAGATTTTCGGAAGTTTTACATGAAGAAGGCGGCTTCCGGCGGCTTGAGTGGGCTAGGCGGTAAAGGCACAGCTGGGCTGGAGCGCGTTCGACCATCTATTAAAATTAAACCAAAAAGGGCTTGGGTCGACCCACAAATTTTATATCACAACCACATGAAGAGGGTGTACGATAAGTCTGCTTCCCTCGTATTTAGCAAAAGGCAAGAAGAAATAACATCGATTGATGCCTTTGTTCCCATGTTTGTAAACACGCTAGAAACGGTCTCTTCTAGGACACCGATTTCGTTGACCAGCTTTATAACTTCAAAGTATTGTACGCCACTGGTTAGCGGATTGATGATTGAGCTTGACGAGCAATCTCACGATGCCGACCCCGCGAAGTATAGGTCGTGGCTTAAAGATCCGAATTATGAGTTCTATGCCAATGCGGCGAGGTTGTATGGATTTGTGGTTGATAAAAATGCACCTTGGAGACTGATAGCAGATGTGTTTTCATCGACCATGTTGAATTACATGCAAAAATATGGGACTACCAAGTACAATTGTTTTAATACGTGTTATTATTCAACCCACCTAAGTGATCTTAGAAAGCTTCGCTCATATGCTTACGACTTTTACACGGCTTTTGCTGGTGCAAACCCTACCGTAGTAATACCTACGGTCAGAGGTGCCAAAGTCGCGACAGTTTCTACGGTCGAAGCTGGCATAACCGAGACAACCTTTGGTTTTCGTGCCGGTCTTTCGCTTGAGGAATATTATGATGCATATGATACGGGATTCTGGGTTGGGGTTTACGCTCGCTTGAGAGCCCAGGAGATGGAATTGAATTGGGACGAGTCA
Organism: Candidatus Pacearchaeota archaeon; assembly: GCA_002686195.1. Next base: position 6,686 of record NZAS01000182.1, read on the forward strand.
ACATTGAGGCACGTATCAACTCGCGCAAGAAAAATTTATAAATATGTTGACTTTTACTCCGCAATGGATTATATTAATGATAAGACAAAGGGCTACTACTACCCGGAGACATTCCTGCGACAGCAGCCAGAAGAAGAGAGATAGTGCTTTTTCAGACCTTAGACGACAAGAGCGAGTGCGTAGGTTACTTCTCAAGTGGCGAGCTGTACTTTGGTGATTTGCCAGACAGCGCGACAAAGACTTGGAATTACTCAGCTCACCTGAAGGATCGTAACATTCAGTACGCCAAACTGTATTGTGGTGGCAAGCTTTTGGACGAAGCCTGCCCTGACCACCTCCGCGATGAATGGACCAAAGTTAATGCAAAGCTGAAGGCACACTTCAGATCTTTTGTAACGGCAAAGATTTCTCTTCTTGACCATTGCTTTTTTGACCTTGTTCCAAACCGGTTCCTTCTAGAATTTTGCGACATCAAGAACCAAATTACTGAGCACATATTTGAGACCCACAGCAAGCCTGAAAACTATGATTTTTTGGTTTCGTTAACAAAGATGGTTGAGGAAATTAAACAAAACAGACTTCACATTGATTCGGCTGCTCTCAAAGAGAGGCTGGCTGAGTTTAGAGCCCGCCAGTTTGCACGAAAACTAAATAGAGTTGAACACGCATGCAAGTACAACGTATTTGGCACCAAAACTGGTCGCCTGACGACGGAGAAAGACAGCTTTCCCATTCTTACAATGGACAAGGATTATCGGAATGTTTTGTCGCCTGCGAACGACTGGTTTGTTGAACTAGATTTTAACGCTGCCGAACTCCGTGCACTGTTAGCCCTTCTGGGCGAGGAACAGCCCCATGAGGACATGCATGAGTGGAACTTGAAGAATGTTTATCAGGGGATCGGTACAAGAGAGAGGGCGAAGAAGAGGATATTCGCTTGGCTCTATAATCAAGAGTCCAAAGACCATCTTGCCAACAGGACATATAACCGAGAGCTTATTAAGAAAAAGTATTGGAATGGCAGTCATGTTGTGAACCCTTTCGGGAGACTGATCGAGGCAGACGAGTTGCACGCAGTGAACTATCTTGTGCAGTCAACAACGTCAGATATCTTTCTTAGGCAGGCGCTTGAGGTAAA
>NZAS01000183.1 GCA_002686195.1 Candidatus Pacearchaeota archaeon
CAAACATTCGATCTCGGCTCATCTATGACTATTACTGATGTTGGGTATAGAGTGCAACTGGGAAATATAGGCTGTAATGACTGGGTGGGATGTCCTGATTATGATCCAACGAAGCATGACTACTCGTAGACGATACACTCTTCCTAGGTGCGCTCATTGTACTAAAGGGTGCTGACTATGACTGTGATCTCAGATCGCCATCTGACCCCCAGTTTTCCTATTTACTATAACAAATTACGATTAGATGAAGTTGATAAAAACCTTAATGAATCTTTCCTTGGGCCACCAGTTCTTGATCCTGAGAGCGGTGAGAAGGTATATTTAGCTACAAAACCAGGATTTCGTAGAGTTCCTAGGGGTATTATACCAGCTACAAAAAGCTCAGGAAAAGATGCTCATCTATGGTTTGTATCTGTTTCTGAACAATATTGTGTTACTCTATTTGACGGATCTTATTGGGCTCCCATAACTGGTGAGACTGGGGGGTATAGCACTGAGGTTATAAAGTGGTCGGCAGTCGCTTCTTGCGAAAGATATGAACATATACAGGCGATAGACGGGTGGTTTGATGTCACTCCTGAAAACTTACGCAATGAAAACCAAGTAAACGACAAAATCAACGCAGCCTGTGCTGAACAGAAAGCCCTGGTGGATGAGGTTGGAGGGGTTGGCGTGGCCCCACAGTGGTACAAGGCTATGGGGTGTGGATGTGGTATAGAAGTTGGAGTTGCGAAAGAGAATACTTCAAATGGCTCTAATGACCCTTGTGCACCAGGCTCTACGACTTTTTCTACTAACGGTAAAGGGGATAGTGACTGTATTCATTATTACAAGGGTGTATTTGTAATCGCTAAGGACGCTGCAACCGCAGATGCAATGGCTGCTATAGCCGGGGTTGACGCTGGCGCTGCTTTAGGTAAAAGGGGTCCTGAAGGCTATTTCGTTACTACATGTAGGAAAACTGCTGGCTATGACGCTCTTAAATATGATCATAAGCCTAGTTTTTGCGAAGTTATGGACGATTCTGGGTGTTGCCCAGACTGTGTTCCTAAATTATGTGAGATGTGTAACCTTTAACTAAGGGCGTAAACTAGCCTCAGCCACCCTCGTTTTGGACTATATTCTTAGTCCAAAGATTCGTATATAGAAGCCAGCTAAAAGCACTTCCCAAGATACCATCTATAAAGATATTTTGTGTTGGGCTGAGCCAAAAGTGTCCTGCTCCCATTCCTACCCAAAATCCCATGCACATAGCACAGTGGAGAAGTTCCCCAATCCATTTTCTAATTTTTCTGAAAAAGTGAGGACTTGGATCTTCATAAATTTCTTGAGTTAGAAATGCAGCCCTGATTGGGAGGAAGATCTTAGAGATCGTAATAATTATAGTTACGCCAAAAACGGCTAAAAGCCATTGAAATAGTATTACTGGGTCTGTGAGCATGATTCTAATATATGGGGGTTGTTCTCTAATATTATAGTAGGTGGGGCACTAATAAAAGTTGCTTTTGCATGAAATTCTTTTATTGTAGAAGCTCCTGTGTAAGACATTGCTGACCGTATACCCTCTATAATAATTTTTAGTACATCATAGGTACTTCCTGTAGGCTTTCTTTGTACCATACAACTGATGCCTTCTGCATTATTGTAGGAGCCTTCAAAGTCTGACCGAGCTTCTGGGGAAGCCATGCCCCTGAATTCAATCTCTTCCGCGTCTAATCTCCAATTTGGAGTCTTGTCTGTACCTGCTAGCATACCTCCAACCATGACGGCTGTGGCTCCTGCGGCTAATGCTTTTGCTGCATCACCTGAGGTTTTGATACCCCCATCTGCGATTATAGGGCCAATATAGCTGCATTCTTCTACTGCGGTAAGTTGAGGAAACCCACATCCAGTTTTTATCCGAGTAGTACAGGCACTGCCTGGACCGACACCAATTTTCACGGTATCTGCGCCCCATAGGAACAGTCTTTCTGTAGCTTCTGGGGTGCAGACATTACCTGCTATGACCGTACCAGAGAACCTCTTTCGGATGTGGGTTAAAGTGTCTTTCATGTGCTTGCTATCGCCGTGGGCAATGTCCACACATATAATAATATTTTTATCTCCAAAATTAGTAAGGAGATAATCAATTCGTTCTTTGTCCTTTTTTAGGCATCCTACTGCCACAGCAAAAGGGGAGTAGGTGTTTTTCAACCACCTTCTAATAATAATATCAAGATCTTCTATGCTCATGTATCGGTGTAGTATACCTAACCCACCAAAGTTTTCCATAGCATAGAGCATTTCTTCGCCTGTGATTGTATCCATATTGGCGGAAATTATAGGGATACTGAGATCATACTCTCCTATGGCTTTAGACTGTTCTAAAGATATGTCCTTTCGGGAAGAAATCTCTGAGTATTGGGGGATGAGCAGAATATCGTCGTAAGAATATCCGTTAGTATTTATCATAAGGTCCTCAAGCTGTTATAGGAAAGTCGCGGTCAAATTTCAGTATAAATAGTTCCCTATTTTTGTGCCACGAGTCCCTTCCTGCTAGTTCTCCACTAGAATTGTGGAGGATTAGGACTGGTACAGCTCTGTTGCTATATCCCTTTTTCCTAGCTGTTGCGGTGTAATGAATATCATAAAAGTCCCATTCCCCCTCCAGATAGTCAGGCTTATCCAGACCGACATCCATCAAGACACGAGCTTTTGCTGCTAGAAATAAGCCGTCTAAGATAGCCACATTTCTGTAGGCTCCGTAAAAAGTAGGGTTAACATTTGAGGTCAGTTCCTCGCCGTGAAAAACCATACCTGAATGTTTGCCCTTTGCCCACTGATCTTGGTCCCACCATACAGCCCTACTGTTTAGTTCTGTTGTTCCTGCTGGTCCTATAAATCCTGTCTTAGGCACACTGAGTTCTCTAAATAACAAGGGAAGGAAATAGCCTTCTTGTGAGAGTATTTCAATATCATCATGACATAGAATAAATATGTCTGAGGGGTCTGGGTTGATTTGCTTGAACGCTCTGCTGTAACCAGAAAATATAGATTTACTGTTTACAATCAATTTGACCTCTACCCCACACCTAGATAAATAGGAAGTTAATGTTTGTGTGGTTTTAGATAGCTGCTTGGTCCTAGTACATATTAGGGCATAGGTTCTCATACTCTATAATAGCATGAGCATTAGATAATACTAAAAAATATGGATCAAAAAGAAGTTTTTCAAGAATTTACGAGGTGTAAGGAAGACCCCGTTTACTTCATGTGTAACTATGTCAAGGTTACGCACCCTATCAGGGGATTGGTCAAATTCAACTTATATCCTTTTCAAAAAAGAATAGTGAGTGAGGTTCAAGCTCATAGATTCAATATTCTCAGAAAATTTCGACAGGCTGGGTGTACTACGATTGCAGCAGCATACTCTATTTGGATGGCTATTTTTCAACAGCACAAGACCATCGTTATTATATCCAAGGGTGATGCCGAGTCTACAGAGCTACTCGATAGAATCAAACTAATGTATGACGAGCTTCCCTCATTTCTAAAGCCTGGACTGGTAGAAAGTAACAAGCACACTCTGAAACTTGCTTCACACTCTACTATCAAGTCTAGACCATCTGGAAAGCAGTCTGGTCGGTCTTTGGCGGGATCACTCCTCATCGTGGATGAGGCGGCGTTTATTGACAATATTGATACGATTTGGGCCGCAGTATATCCTATCATTTCTACTGGTGGTAGAGCCTTTGTACTGTCTACCGTCAATGGTATAGGCAACTGGTATCATGAAACTTATGAAGGAGCCATAGCAAAGGAAAATTCGTTTAACGCTATTGATATCAATTGGGAGGAGCATCCTGAGTACGCAAGGCATGAAGGGTATGAGTATCTGTATGATATTATGGAAGCCCAAGATCCTCCTCTTTCAATTGAACATTGGGAAGAGGTAACTAGATCAAATATCTCTCTGAAAAAATGGAAACAAGAATACGAGTGTGCTTTCCTAGGAACAGGTGAAACCTTCATTGAAGGTAGCATTCTAGAAAATCTTCATACCCAAATAAATGAAGAGTACTACAACAAGTACAATAGGAGAATGCGAATATGGAATGATCCAGACCCACAATATGATTACCTTATTGCATGTGATGTAGCGTTGGGTAGGGAGCGAGACTACTCTGCATTCCACATAATTAATATGTACAACGGGGAGCAGGTAGCTGAATTTTACTCTAATAAAACTCCTATTAATGATCTAGCGGAAATTATTGCAAAAGAAGCTGGATTGTATAATACGGCATATGTGTTTATAGAAAGAAACACAATTGGAAATAATTTGATTGATTGGCTATTTAATGTATTAGAATATGAAAATTTGTGGACTGATGAGAAGGGAGATATTGGATACCAAGTTACTATGAAAACGAGAGAAATTTTACTCGCTTCTATGGAAGAACTGATTCGAAGAAATGTAATAAAAATTAATTCAGGTAGAACTGTGCAGGAACTACTTACTTTTATTATTACTGACACTGGTAGGTATGAAGCTGATGCTGGTCAACATGATGATTTAATTTCTAGCTTAAGTTTGGCGGCATTTGGGCTAAATAACTTGATAGAGACAACTCCCTTGGAGCATACTAAAATTCTTCATAAAGAAAGTAAGCCCCTAGGAATGTCTTTAATAAAGAAGTATCCTATTAAGAGTTTTGGTGGGATGACTCAGGAAGATTTAAGATGGCTAATGAAATAAATAAAAAAGATCAAGAACGGCTTGAAGAAGGCTACACCGAATTTGGTGGTACTGGTGCTAGAGTTCCATTTGGTGGATCTTGGTTTAGTCCTAGTGGCAGATTAGGAAGGTGGTTTGCCAAGTTCTTCGCTACTAAGGCACAGCCGTATGTTGCCGATCAGGGAAAGCTGGGGGATACCCCTATGCACCCCCTGGCTGGCGATACTGTAGTCGCAGATGATGTAATCAAGCCTGAGGGTCCAGCAAGATTAAGTCTTAACAGAGTTGGTATGCCTCATATTCCTGAGGTTGAACGCAACAGAAAACAACGCTACAAATTATTTGAATCAATGGATGAGTATCCTGAGATCGGAGCAGCATTCGATATTTATGCTGATGATGGGACGCAGTTAGACATCCGAGGAAACAGGTGGACGGTGGATACAAAAGAAAAGAATGCTCTTGACGAAATTGAGGAGCTTTTTAGTACAATCAAGTTGGACCGTTTTTACTGGGATATTTTTAGAAATATGGTAAAGTATGGGGATTGCTTTATAGAGCTTGTCCTTGATATGAATAATCCTAAGGCAGGAATACAAAGAATTAAAATTCTTAATCCTAACTTCATACTTCGTGTAGAAAATGAGTATGGGTATCTGACAGACTTCTTACAAGAAATTCCTGAGAAACCTGATTGGAATACTTTTGGGGGACAGTCTTCTCAAATGCGAGGGGCACAGTTTATAACATTAGATAAGAACCAGCTTGTTCATTTTAGAATGCATACTTCTGATCCCGCGTTCTATCCTTACGGAAAGGCAGTTGGAGCTATAGCTCATAGAATCTTCCGCTCTTTGAAACTTATGGAAGATGCGATGCTTATTTATCGCCTACAAAGAGCCCCTGAACGACGAATTTTTTATGTAGATATTGGTAATCTCCCCAGCCATAAGGCTGAAGCATATATTGAGAGATTGAAAGAAAAGTTTAAGAAAGAAAAATATTTTAATCAAAGTACTGGGGGTATTGATGAGAGGTACAACCCCCTTTCTGCTGATGAAGATTTCTTTGTTCCTATTAAGGGAAATCAAGGAACAAAAATTGATACTCTGCCTGGAGCGCAGAATTTGGGAGAAGTTGACGATGTTAAGTATTTCAGAGACAAGCTGTTGGCTGCGCTGAAGATTCCCAAAGACTACATCGTTGAGAAAGACCAGTCCCCAGAGCGCAAAGCCAACTTATCCCAGCTTGATGTAAAATTTGCTAGAACAATTTTAAGAATTCAACAATGTATGGAAATCGGAATGGAGCAAGTTGCTAAGCGACATTTGCAACTGAAAGGCTTTCCTAACTCTTTAGTTCATGATCTTCGTATTAAACTTCCTGACCCTTCTGACATGCATGCTAAGCGAAAGCTTGATATTGATGAGCAAGTTGCTAGAGTAGTCCAAGCTGTATTGGGTTTAGGAATATTTCCTAAGTCTAAAATTTACAAAGACTACTTTGATTTAACTGATCAAGAAATTGACGAAATTGAGAAGGAACTAGAAAAGCAGCAGAAGAAGGAAGCCGAGATGCAGGAGGATACGATGGGGCCAGCAGGCGCACCAATGGGAGGGCCACCAATGGCGGGACCTAATATGGATCAAGAGGCTGGGGGTCAAGAGCCTAATGAAAATATACCCCCAACTCAAACAGCAGAAAGTGTTTTATCAGATTTGAAATCATTGAGAACAAAAATGCTCTCTGAGGGTCAAGTAAGAAATTGGCAACCAAAAGCTGTTGATAGGCTTATAAATAGATTAGGGGCCGATAAATAGAAAGTGCCCCTTTGAGTCTAATTAGAATGTATATAAATTGGAATAAGGATTTACCATGTTAACAACAATGTTCGAAAATAGAAACAAGTATCTTAGCCAACTAATTAAGTTGGGTGATTGCTTGGGCCGTTCCCTCAGGGAAAATGTTGAGCTATTCTCCGTGGATAGTCTGAATTCTAATGTTACTTATGTAACGGAATCTGGTCAAGTAGTAAAGGGAGTTTACGAATTAGACGAGGATATTACACTAAATGATATTGAAATTCTCCCTACTAAGACCTTTGAAGACGGAGACCGCTTTGATTCTCTAGTATCCGAAAAGGTTGCTTCCTTTATTGATCATTTGCATGTTAACGAGTACTCAGCAGCAAATACCAGCTTCTCGGATGTTTTAAACTTGTGGGAAGACAGGCTAAAATTAGATAGAGTAAAGGCTCAACTACAAGAAAAAACAGCTAAATTTAGTGGTAACATAGCAATCCTTGAAACTGATGAGTTTAAGAAGTTTATTGAAATATTTTCCCAAGTTCAATCCTTTCTTTCAGAAAATGCTAAGAAAATTAGCAAGGTTACCGAAGTAACAAACGGGTTTAAGCTTTCCAATACAATTTCACAGGCGTTTGATTTTCCAAAACTATCTTATGACGATTTAATGGAGAGTAGATCTTACACCGTTCGTGGCGGGACTAATGATTCTATTTATGAAATTATTTGCCAACAAGAATTAGCTAAGAAGGAACTTTTAGAAGCAAAAAATAGGTTCGCATCAGCATGGGCAAATAATGAAAAAGTACGCACTCTGGCGGGGCTCCTTTATGAAAAAGAGGAAGTTATACAGACAGCGTTAGCAGAAGCTGTTTTAGAAGTCCCATACTTAGCCCTAGTTTCTAAGGGAGACTTAAAAGAAACACTTAGCAATTCCTTAAAGTTGGGGGGTAGCAAAAAGATTAGTGAACAAGATATAGTAAAGTATGCTGCTAAACTATTCGAACTCAAGAAGCCTGTTAAGAAGGGTCTCCTAGCCGTACTAAATGAAAAGTATGGAATTAATATTCAAAATCTTCAAGATCCTCCATCTTTCAAAAGCTTGGCTAACACACAAGTTGTAATTTTTGAAACGCTTTCTCGACTAGCACCAAAGGCAAGTGTTATGAAGCAAGTACTATCAGAAGTGGCTTCTATGTTGAAAAGTAAGTCTGGAGTTGAGTGCATTGATGTTAACACCTATTTGTATGAGTTATTCAGTGGTGCTGGTTACACAGACATACTGTTATCTGAAGCTCGTATGGCATCTAACATTGATTTTGATAAGGTAGCCGATGATCTTGGCGAAATTGGGGATGTGCTACGGACAATCAAGCAGAATGTAGGAGATGAAGAGCAGTACGCTTCCGACGAGACTTTAGATCAAGAAGATGGTGAAGAGGACTTTGAGGGTGATGAGGAAGAATTTGGTGGGGACCAAGGTGATCTGGGCGACGATAATGATGATGCTGGTACACCTGATATGGCCCCAGAGGATGTTCCTCTTGAGGATGAAGTCCCCGAAGGTGAAGAAGAATTACCTCCAGAGGAAGAGGAGGAAGAAGAAGAGATGGATGAGCCCGCCCCTAGAGAGGTAGAAACCTCATCGGAGGACCTAATGGCAAATATTAAGGATTTGGAAGGTCTTCTCGCTGACCTCTCCGCTGAATTAGGTGTAGGAGAAGAGGAGGCTGGTCTGGAACCCGAAGAGGGTGATGAGTTTGAAGGAGAGGAAGAGGAAGAAGGCTTCCCAGGCGAAGAGGAAGAGGAAGAAGACGAAGAAGATGATATGAGAGAAGAGGGCAAGGATATTCCTACAGCAGGAAAGCATTATTCAGTCAGAGGTGATGACGATGAAGAAGCGAAGAAGAAGAAGAAGCGAGACGAGTTGGCTAAAGATGTAGCATCAGACACGAAAAAAGGTAAGTAATGCTCCCATTTACGAAACGAGTCACAGTAAGTAATGCTTCCACAGCATTGATAATTTTACATGATAGTTCTGGGATTCCTTTTCCTGCTAATTATATTGAAGTGCACCCCGATGCGGAAACTGGTGGGGGACTCCCTGGCTTTGTCACTTTTAGCAGTCTACAGGCCGCTCCTTACACAAATACCCCTAATATACAAACTGACGCGGTTTCTGGTACAGTGGGGTTTGGATTTGCTCATAATGGAAGTAATGCTAAGCAAACTCCTGTGCCTATAATTATAGAGTTAGAAGAGGATCTCGTTACTGAACTTCAAATCAAAAATCAAGATTCTTCAACCCATAAGTATGTTATAAATTATACTCGCAAACCATCAAGA
>NZAS01000184.1 GCA_002686195.1 Candidatus Pacearchaeota archaeon
TCACGTCTGGTAATGGGATTCATGTGCGTAATTAGGAGACCCCATGCATTTAAATCTAAACAAACAGCGGCCAGTCGAGATGCGGCAGATAGACCCGATAAAGGATGAGTTTCTGCCGCCGGCCTTTGAGTCCGAGCAAGAGTTTACGGACTTCATCGAGCGGCTGAACGCTGAGACTGCCGCCAGCCTTGGGCTGCCCGTTGCTCTGATTATGAAGCCCCGGCCCACCCCTTCGATTACTCCAACTCCAGATCACGAATCATGAAAGCCATCGAACTAGCTTGTTCCATTCCCTGGGCCATTCACCCGGAAGCTCTGCGCACCATCCTTGCCATTGCTAACAGAGACGCCACCCCCATCAACTACAGGGAGGCCCTGGAGCTGCCGCCCATGGAAGCCATGCAGGCCCAACGGGGCGAGCGCCTGAAAGGGACACGGGGGGTTAGCGTCCGAAAAGGTGTCGCCATCCAGACCATTGCAGGCCCTATCTTTCGCCGGGCTTCCGGTTTCTCGGCAATGAGCGGGGCGACCGATCTCAATCGGATGTTCGAGGATTTCAATACGGCGGTCGAGGCTTCAGACGTGACGGCCATCCTGATGGATATCGATTCTCCAGGCGGCGAGGTGGACGGCATCGGCGAATTCGCCCAGAGCATCCACGAAGCCCAGAGGAAAAAGCCCGTCGCTTCTTACGTCAGCTTCCTGGGGGCAAGCGCCGCCTACTGGATACCCTCCGCCACCGGCGAGATCGTCATCGCCCCATCCGCAATGCTCGGCAGTATCGGAGTGGTGAGCACCTATACGGACTATACGAAGTTCGACGAAAAACTTGGCGTTGAGGAGATAGAGATCGTCAGCTCCCAGTCCCCGAAAAAACGGGCCACACCTACCAGCGACGAGGGCAGGGCAATCATTCAACAGCAGGTGGACGACCTGGCCGATGTTTTCATCTCTGCCGTAACCAAATACAGGGGCGTAGACAAGGAAACCGTGCTCAGCAAGTTTGGCCAGGGAGACATGCTGGTAGGCAAGCGGGCAGTAAGGGCGGGCCTGGCCGACCGCATCGGAACATTCGAGGCCACCCTGCGAGGTCTCCAGAACGGCAGAACCCCCCGCAGGAAAAACCAGGCTTCGTCTTCGGCCCGACACCCGACACCCGACACCCGACACCTCAGCCCCGATTACGATCTTGCACATCCTCAGATCGGTGCGTCAATATCCGGCATCACCGAACAACAACTCCAACCAGACCCAAAGGAGACATCGATTATGGATCTTGAAACCCTCAAAGCGGAACTCCCCGAAGTTTACGAAGAGGCAAAGACGGAAGGTTACGTCCAGGGACACGAGGAAGGGCTCGCCGAGGGGCGAACCGAAGGCGAGAAGACCTCCGAAGAGGCAATAGACGCCGCCATTGGCGAAGCCGAGGCCGAGGCCGAGCAGAACGGTTACGACCGGGGCCTGCAGATCGGATACTCCAACGGGCAGCAGAACGAGCGCAAGCGCTGCCGCCATATCGCCACCCTCGCCAATGACATGTCCTGCCACCAGGTCGGCATCGATTGCATCGCCGACGGTGAAGATATTACGGACACCACCGCGGCCCTGGAGGCTGACCGGGAGAAGCGCACCGCACTCGGCGGCGCTCCGGACCTTCCCGCCCCCACCGGCGACGAGACCCACGGCCAGCAGCAGCAACCGAGCATCGAGGAGCTGGACTGGGAAGACGAGCAAGCGGTCCAGAAAGCATTCGACGCCCAGCCGGACGATGTCCGGGCAGAGTTCAGCGAGGCCAGCGTCTGGGCAGCCTACATCAAGGCCGATAAGGACGGCATGATCCAGAACTTCCGAGGCAAAAAGGACGACTAGCTCTCTTCTGAATTACGAATCACACGAATTACGATCCCTTCACTCATAAATAGAGGTCCCATATCATGGCACAGCCGACTGCTGACCAACACCCCAACAGGGAAATTTTCGATGGAGCGGAGCACCTGAACGAGCTCCCCCTCAAAACTTCGACCACAATTTTCGCCGGCGCATACGTCGGTGAGAATTCCGGCGCTCGCCAACTGAACGCCGGCGATGCCTTCCTCGGCCTTGCCACCGCCAAGCGCTCCAACGTCTCCGGCACGGGGACGGACACCAACTGTCTCGTCTCCGAACGGGGACTGGTCGTCGATGACGTGGTAGGCGCTTCCGCTGCAACGGACGTTCTGAAACCCGTCTACGCCAGCGACGGCGACACGCTCACCCTCACGAAGAGCACCAACTCACGAGTCGGCCACATTCACCGGTGGCAGAGCGGCACTGAGTGCGTCGTTTACTTTGAGGCCAAATACACCTCGGAAGACACGGACGATCTGACCGTCGAAGGATTGACCGTCACCGGCGCAGCATCCCTGGACGGCGGCGTCGATATCGGCGATGCAGCCGCCGACCTGGTCGGCTTCCATGGGGCGGCCGCCGTGGATCAGCATGCGGCAATCGAGACCATCACCGATTCCAGCGGCGGAGTGGACCCCGGCGACGACATCATCGCAGCCCTGGGCACGATCACCAACTACGACGCCCACGCATCGGGTGCGGTGGCCGTTACCTCCAATGCGGCGACGGATCTGGATACCGCTGCCGCTGCCCTGGATACCCTGGAGGACGAGGTAACCCAACTGCGTCTCGATATAGGGGCAGCCATCGCCCAGATCACCGACAAGGTCAACGACGTGAGCGACACCCTCAGAGAGAAAGGACTCATCGCAACGTAACAGACAGACACCCGACACCAGACACCTGAAACCCTCACCCGCAGGCCACCGCCTGCGGGTGAGACCGGAAAACAACGTCTCCGGACACGGGACACGGACGAATTTTTCATCCGCTTAACCATGAACCGGAGGCAATCAGATGCCATTCGAACGACTCACCGACCGATACGTCATCGGGCGCATGATCGAGAAAATCGAGCATGCGGAGCTATCATCCTTCATTCTGCCCTTCACCGGCCCCATTTGGGGTAGCAACCAGGATCTCGAAGAGATCGCCTGGCCAGCCGCAACCCCGAAGATGCGGGCATGGGACGGCGAGAAACAGCCGGTAACCCTTGGCGAGATCGAGACCTCATTCGAGGTTTCGCCCTATGAGGGGACCCTGGATTTCGCCCGAAAGCAGTGGAGACTCGGCAAGGGCCGGGTCAACGAAGCCCTCATCTCCGACTTCGCCGATGAGCCGGTCCGCCACTGGGAAGATCTGCTGACCACCAAGATGGAGCTCGGCACGAGCACCAATAGTTTCGATGCGCAGACCTATTTCTCGACGACCCACTCATTCGGCGCATCGGGCAATTTCTCCAACTCCATCACCTACGATGCGGTGGACGCCACTGCCCCGACTCCGGACGAGATGGAAAAGGCCATCCTCGCCGGCATAAAGCAGCTCTACCAGCAGAAAGACAGCCAGGGCCGCAAGGTGAACCGTGGCATGAAAAGCGTGCATGTGATGCTTCCAATCGAGTATTGGGATATCGCCCTGAAGGCATTCAGCGCGGCCCTTCTCGCCACCTCCGGAGGTGCTGCCAGGGACAATACCCTTGTCGCCCTGAACAGCGGCATCGCCGGCCAGCAGCTCTCTATGAGCATGAGCATCAACGTCGCTCTGACATGGACGGACAAGCTGGTGGTCGTGCGTAACGACGACACAGCCCAGGGACTGCCCGCTTTCATCCGTGGCGCTCAGCCGCCCCAGGCAAACGAGAGCGAGCGGCCGGAGACCCTCAGCGAGATCCAGTCCTTCGCCGTCAAGGTCCTGGGCACGGACAGCGATCACCACTTCAATACCGGTGGCATCCGGGTCAGCATCGAGTCCGACCGGGTGGTCCAGTTCGGCGACTTCCGAAAGGCCGTCCTCGTGGACATCGACACGGCATAAGAGAAATAAACCACGTTCCGTCTGGGACGTTGTTTTCCGGGCGGCGGCGACGGTGATACCGTCGCCGCCGTTTTTTCCCAAATCCCCTCTCCCTCTGGGAGAGGGGCAGGGGTGAGGGTAGCGCATGAGCACAGGTATCACAACGAGCGAAGCGAGGCAGGGATTACCTGCTGCACCTTGTTCTCCCTTTCTTGATTTGAGGCTGGGCGATTGCATGGAATTGATGCGGGACGCTCCCGACAATTATTGGAACCTAGCTATTGTGGACCCGCCCTACGGCATAAATATGGCGAAAGGAGCGGGTGAAACGCGGGGCAACGGGAAGAAAAAAGCGGATTTGTATATTCCCAAGGAATGGGATGCGGACAGACCCGATGAATCATACTTCATTGAACTTCAAAGGGTTTCTGAGAATCAAGTGATTTGGGGGGGGAACTATTTTGCCGACCTGCTGCCGCCGTCAAGATGTTGGCTTTACTGGCAGAAGCAGATGGGCGGGACTTATTCTGATGGGGAATTAGCGTGGACTTCTTTTGACGCGATTTTGAAGGATTACACAAAAAGGCCAGACCAAGGAAATCGCATCCACCCCACACAGAAGCCAGTGAAGCTCTACGACTGGATTCTGGCGAACTACGCCAGCCCCGGCGACCGAATCTTGGATACTCACATGGGAAGCGGATCAATCGCCATCGCCTGCCACTACTTCGGCGCGTATCTGACTGCCACGGAGATCGACGAGGACTATTTTAAAGCCGCCTGCGAGCGAATCGAGAACGAGACGCGGCAGATGGATTTATTTCAGGAGAACAGGGAACCCTGCGGCATTTAACGCCTCGCCTCCCAACGCCTCGCCTCCCAACGCCTCGCCTCCCAACGCATCCGCAGAGGCGATTTAGAATAGACGTTTCATGCTGCAAGGTTCCCACGACCCTCACCCCGGCCCTCTCCCAGAGGGAGAGGGAGGTTAGATTATGGCAATGACAGACCACGCCGAGATCATCCTGAAGGACACCCTCGATCCCTTCGTCCGCCAGAACGTAAAATTCACCCCGGACGGGGCCGCGGAGGTCACCATCCCCTGGGCACGAGTGGAGGTGCAGGCCAAGCCCCTGGAAGGGAAGCACAAGGGGAAGACATGGGCCGTGGTATGGATCGCCGATGACGCCACCGATGGGCGGGACGATATCAAGCTCGTTAAAGACAAGTTTACATTCGCCGAGCACGGCGGGGATACGGAGCGAGACTGGCCCGTCATGGAAATCCTGAGCCGGACGGATGGGATATGGTACCTCAAAGTCATGAGGTAGGGAAAGTAATTCGAATGGATGGAATGACGCCCTACTACGAAGACGATGGGATTGTGATTTATCATGGGGATTGCCAGGAAATTGTGCCAGATTTACTGGAACTGGAAATTGATTTTTTGGTTCTAACAGATCCGCCCTACGGTATTAATCACACATCACATGGGCAATTGTTTCGTAGTGCAATTCCGTGTAGAAATGATGCGACACTGGGTGTAACGATGGGAGTTTTAATTCAATTACAAGATTTTCCCCAGGTTGTGTTTTTCTCTCCTTATAACCCGATCCCTATTGAGTGGCGCTCCGTTTTAGTTTGGCACAAAGGCAAAGATTTCGGGATTGGTGGCGATAGGGCTACATGTTGGAAGCGAGATATAGAGTGTATTGGAGTGAGGAATAATCCGCCATTGAACGGAAATCGAGATTCGGCACTTTTACAATTTCGTGGCGCTAAGAGTAGGTCTCATTTTTGTGAGAAGCCATTAGATTTGATTCTTTACTTGATCCAAAAGGTGCCAAGCGAAACAATTCTCGATCCTTTCATGGGCTCAGGAACAACTCTTCGCGCTGCAAAGGATCTTGGCCGTAAGGCAATCGGGATCGAAATCGAGGAAAAGTATTGTGAGATTGCTGCGAACAGACTTGCACAGGGGGTGTTGTTTTGACCTGACACCCACCCTCCCCAATGGCTAAAAACCAGTGTGTTGTTTTGACCTCACCCACCCTCCCCCATGGCTAAAAAACAATTCCGCCCAGTAATCAAGATTCAGATGGCGGAGGTCCTGCACGCCATGCAGACCGCCCCCAATCAATTCGCCTACCAGTTCGGCGACGGGCTGCTGCACATCAAGCGCAAGTTTTTCAAAAGCTGGCTTTCCAATCTGGATCTGAATCTGGCCCGGCCGTTCCGGAAATCCCTTTACGGGAAATTCCGGGGATACGTGAACGTGGGCAACCGTGGGGTAGGGGTGGGA